>NZ_JAWOTX010000004.1:0-327812 GCF_033339115.1 Vibrio sp. 947
CTTTAAAATACAAAACGCCCGATGAAGTACATCGAGCGTTTTAGTTAAAAAGTGTCAACCCATATCAGGACGGGTCATTTATCTCGCTAGCGGCACTTAGTCTAAGTTTTCTAAGCCCCATTTATATAGCGCATTCTTCTTCAAGTTATGTATTTCTGCCACCAAAGCAGCTGCTTTTTTCAAAGGCAGCTCTTTGGTCAAAATCCCTAACGTGCGTAAAGCATCTTCAGGTAGTGAGTCGTCTGTTGTTTCACGATGGCCATGTACCAACAATACCATTTCACCACGCTGTTGGTTATCGTCACTTTTCACCCATTCAATCAGCTCACCTAACGGCATGCCTTGAATGGTTTCAAAGGTTTTTGTTAGCTCTCTTGCCAACACAACTTCTCTATCTGGGCCAAGAACGTCTAACATGTCTTGTAGAGAGTCTAAAATACGGTGCGGTGACTCGTAAAAAATACACGTACGCTCTACCGAAGCAATCTCTAGGAATTTATCCTTACGACCTTTGCTTTTCGGTGGTAAAAAACCTTCGAAGCTAAAGCGATCCGATGGCAAGCCAGAGGCACTTAACGCCGTAATGACCGCACAAGCACCTGGAAGAGGCACAACTCTAACGCCCGCTTGACGACATTTTGTCACCAAATGGTATCCTGGGTCGCTGATAAGTGGCGTACCAGCGTCAGAAACTAATGCGATAGACTGACCGGAAAGCAGCTTTTCTACCAAAACTTGTGCTTTTTGCTGCTCATTGTGGTCGTGTAGAGCAAAAGTTTTGGTTTGAATATTGAAGTGAGACAGTAATTTGCCCGTATGTCGAGTATCCTCAGCGGCAATGATGTCCACAGTCGACAGAATTTCGATAGCACGTTGGGTGATATCCGCTAAATTTCCGATTGGAGTCGGTACGATATAGAGAGTTGGCCCCTCATTCGGCAACTTATTTTTATCTGTCATTTGTTTACCATCACTTCAACGATTAATATAGAGACAATTTTGTACAAAATTATAGAGAACTCACGGCAATGATTAACCATAAGAGACTCAGTGTACCACGCATACTTACTCCTGTTGCACTAGCAATTACGCTCGCCGCCTGTTCTTCAGGTCCAAGACAGCCTGATGGCGTTGATGTAACACTTGAGCCTACTCAGTCTGTTCAGAACTATATGATCCAAGCTGATAGCACGGAAGGCAGTTTACAAAATGACTGGTTGATCATGGCAACCAAAGCCGCGATTCAAGCAAACCAGTTTGATCAAGCAGAAATGTTGATCAAGCGCCTGGCTCGTCAACAGTTAACCGAAGTTCAGCAAGCAGAGTGGCAACTAGCGCGTGCGACCATACAGCAAAAACAGGGTAATTACTCTCAGTTGCTGCAATTGTTGAATTTTAAACCTTGGTGGAAGTTGCCAAATGAGCAATGGAAAGACTATTACTTGATGCGTGCCGACGCTTATCAAGGTCTTAACCAAGCGTTTGAGGCAAACCGCCAACTGGTTGCATTTGGCCAATATGCATCGTCCGCGGAGCAGAGAGAGATTTCTAGCCGTATTTGGATGAACTTTGGCAGCTACTCCGAGTACGAACTGACCTCATTAGAAACAGAGCCAAATGAAGATGTTTTGGATGGTTGGCTACAACTCGCTATTTATGCGAAAACGCTGTCGGGCAACTTATCCCAACTAAAAAATACCCTCGAACGCTGGTTAAACGAGAACCCATCGCATCCAGCCGCTATCTACACACCAGAAGAGATTCAAAACATTCTCTCTCTAGACATCGTTAAACCAAACAACACCGCTTTGTTACTGCCGCTTACTGGTAAATTCTCGCCACAAGCGCAATTAATTCGTGATGGTTTTGTGTTTGCGATGATGAATGATCGTAACCGTGATCCAAGCGCTACCCTCACGGTAATAGACACTAATGCGTATAACGCCGACCAAATTAAACAACGTTTGATCAATGAAAACATCGATTTTGTTGTTGGTCCCCTAGAAAAAGAAAACGTTGAGCTATTGCACACAACCATGGATGGCTCAGAAAATGGCCCTACGATTCCAGCCCTTGCGCTAAATATTCCCGAAGATGTGCAACCAGATAGCAATATTTGCTACTTGGCATTATCACCGGAACAAGAAGCCGCACAAGCAGCGAAACACTTGTTCAGCGAAGGCTATAACTTCCCTCTGATCCTGGCACCAAAGGGCAGCTTTGGTGAACGTGTAACTGAAGCGTTCAACAAAGAGTGGCGCAAGTACAGCTCTAATAAAGTCGCAGCAAGTTATTTTGGCGACAAGCGCCAACTTCAAAAAGACATCAATGAAGTATTTGGTCTGCAAGAAAGCAAACAACGTATTGCTCAGATGCAATCACTAATGCGTATCAAGCTTGAAACACAGCCACGTAGCCGTCGTGATGTCGATGCGGTTTATATTGTTGCTAGAAGCACGGAACTGACTTTGATCAAGCCGTTTATTGAGGTAGCGATTAACCCAGACGCCAAAGCGCCACAAATTTTCTCTAGCTCGCGTAGCAACAGTGGCGGCGCGACTTACGAAGATCTAACAGGCATCATCTACAGCGATATTCCATTACTGATTGACCCAGACCCTAGCGTGACCGCTGAAATGAACGAGCTGTGGTCAGAGCAATCTAACATGGAAAAACGTTTGAAAGCACTGGGTATGGATGCGTATAAATTGATTGGGGAGCTGCCACAAATGAAGGTCGTTCCGGGCTACTCAGTCGGTGGCCAAACCGGTATTTTAAGTATCGACAATAATTGTGTTGTACAGCGTGAGCTAAGCTGGGCTGAGCGTGGGGCTCTTTAGTAAGCGCCAAATCGGAAATCAATATGAAGCTCTGGCGAAGCAGTATTTACAACGCCAGGGCTTAAACTTTATTGAACAAAATTTTCTGACTAAGGTCGGTGAGATTGATTTAATCTTCCAACAAGGTGAAACTATTGTGTTTGTTGAAGTCAAATACCGTAAGAACAATCACTTTGGCTCGGCAGCAGAAATGGTGACGCACGCTAAAATGCGCAAGCTAGTCAAAACCGCACAAGTTTGGCTTAGCCAACAAAAGCGCTTAAAACACAATATCGATTATCGATTTGATGTCATCGCCATTCATGATAATGGGCGAGATATCAACTGGATAGAAAACGCAATCTCTGAAGGATAAGCGATGCTAGACAGCATTAAAGACAGCTTTACAGAAAGTATTCAAATTCAAATCGCAGCAGCAGAGGCGCTGCCTGATGCCATTACTCATGCAGCTCAAGCGATGGTGTCGAGCCTGCTTAATGGCAATAAAATTTTATGTTGTGGTAATGGCGGCAGTGCTTCAAACGCTCAACAATTTGTTTCTTGTCTTTTAAACCGTTTTGAAACTGAGCGCCCTAGCCTACCAGCAATGGCCTTAACCGCCGATAATACCACCCTAACCGCAGTGGCCAACGATTACCACTACCAGGAAATCTTCTCAAAACAGGTACGAGCGTTTGGTCAACCAGGCGACATTTTGCTTGCCATGTCGACTAGCGGTAACAGTAAAAATATTATCAAAGCGATGGAAGCAGCCGTAACTCGAGACATGACGATTATCGCGCTAACAGGAAAAGATGGCGGAGAGATGGCAGGACTGCTCGGTGAGAACGACGTCGAAATTCGTATTCCATCACACCGCACTGCACGTATTCACGAAGTACATATGGTAACACTCCATTGCCTTTGTGATCTTATTGACCAAGTGCTTTTCCCTGCTCACGAAGAGTAACCAAGACTGAGAGTCAGAATTATGATACGTAGCCTTGTTATCTTATTAACAGCATTGAGTTTAAGTGGTTGCGCAGGTTTGTTTATCGCAGGTGCAGCAACCACAGCGAATATTGTCACGGACACACGCACGACAAAACAAATCTGGCAGGACAATAACATCGAATTCGAAGTTGCGGCGATCGGCAATAAAGCACCGTTTAAAGGTGAAGTTCGTGTCGTTGCCAGTTCATATAATGGGACTGTAGTCCTTATGGGACAAGCTCCGACACAAGACCTTATCCTTGCTTTAGAGCGAAGGGCTCGAGAAGTTAGTGGTGTAAAAGTCATACACAATCAAATCAAACAAAAAGAGCCACTCACTGTTACCCAGATTAGCAATGACAGCTGGATCACAACCAAAGTAAAGTCAGCTTTGCTTACTGATTCTGAGCTTAATGGTGTTAAGGTTAAAGTGATCACCGAAGATGGCGACGTTTTTCTGTTTGGTTATGTCACGCCAGAGCAAGGCGATCGAGCGACAGAAATCGCGCGTAATATCTCAGGCGTAAAACAAGTCATTAAAGGGTTCCAATACGGCGAAATGGAGCCTGTTGAAGTAGACTTACCGAGTGACGGTGTACAAACAATAGAAAGTGAGGCAAGTACAGAAAGTGAAAAGAACGTCGAAGTCTTTACGATTAGTGAGTAATTTCCAAAGTCTGGCTTGAAATCATCTTCAACAAGTTAAAAAGAAAAAAGCAGCGTAACGCTGCTTTTTTATTATTTAATCACTCTTAAGCTTGGTTTGCCTTTTGGTCGAGGAGCATCGTCCTCTTCGGCATCTGAATCAGAAACTAACTCAGAAGGCTCATCGCTAACCGTTGTGAACGATGGGGATGATTCTTCCTCGGTCATCGCTTCTTCTTCGATGTGAGTGTACGCTTCTTCTGGTTCAAACATAGTACCAGCACCATTCTCACGTGCATAAATAGCTTGAACAGCATACACAGGCACGATCACTGAGTGCGGACGACCGCTAAAGCGAGCATGGAAGGTAATCGCATCATTACCTAACTCAAGATTACCCACTGCACGTGGCGCAATATTCAAAATAATTTGACCATCTTGAATAAATTCAACCGGGACACGCACCCCTGGCATTGTTGCATCCACAACCAAGTGAGGAGTCAAGTCATTGTCTACTAACCAGTCGTAAAATGCGCGAAGCATATACGGGCGGCGAGCAGTCATTTTTGCAATATCCATAACGTGTTTTAAATCGCTTAGCGAACTAGGCGCATTTCACGTTCAGCTTCAGTCAAAGAAGCAAGGAACGAATCACGTTCAAATACGCGGTTCATGTATACCTTGATTTCTTTTGAACCAGGGCCAACAAGATCGATACCAAGTTGAGGCAAACGCCACAATAGTGGAGCTAGGTAACAATCGATCAAGCTGAATTCTTCGCTCATGAAGTACTCATATTCAGCAAAAATTGGCGCTAACGTCAGAAGATCATTACGCAGCTTTGTGCGTGCTTTTTCTGATTCTTCCGCATTACCTTTCATCACTTTTTCAGCGAGTGAATACCAGTTGCGTTCGATACGGTACATCATCAAGCGGCTGTTGCCACGAGCAACAGGGTAAACCGGCATTAGAGGTGGATGAGGGAAACGCTCGTCCAAGTACTCCATGATGATTTTTGAATCGTAAAGAGCTAGCTCACGGTCAACAAGAGTTGGCACTGATTTATATGGGTTTAGCTCAACAAGCTCAGCAGGAAGGTTTGCTTCGTCAACAAGCTCAACTTCAACACTTACGCCTTTTTCAGCTAGTACAATGCGAACCTGATGGCTATACAAATCTGATGCACTTGAGAAAAGAGTCATCACAGAACGTTTATTGGCAGCTACAGCCATGGAGCCCTCCAGTACACTTACAAATAAAAACAATGGAGGCTAAGCCTCCATTGTACATCAATTAAAATTGGGAATTAGCACGGTATTTTAGCACAATTAATGCACATCGCGCCAATACTCTTTCTTGAGCATCACAACAACGATGGTTAGAAGCACTAAGAAGCCCATTACCCACCAGCCTAAAGCATGACGCTCAAGCTGCACTGGGTCACCTGAATAAACTAAGAAGTTAACGAGATCGCCAACCGCTTTGTCATATTCGCCTTCACTCAGCTCACCCGTGCCATCGGTTTCAGTACCAACAACAACTTGTACTTCTTCGCCATCTACGATTTTCGTATCGTAAATCGGCGTCGGGATGCCCTGTAGCTCTTCAAGTACATGCGGCATACCAACACTCGGGAAGACGATGTTGTTCACGCCGAATGGACGAGATGGATCAACATAGAAAGAGCGTAAGTAAGTGTATAACCAATCAGCACCACGAACTCGTGCAACCAACGTAAGATCTGGTGGTGGAGCACCAAACCAGTTTGCCGCTTGCTTCGGTGGCATAGCATTGACCATTAGATCACCGATTTTCGCTTCAGGATTGAAAATCAGGTTTTCTTTCATTAAGTCTGTTGGAATTTCCAAGTCTGTTGCTACACGCTCGTAACGCTGGTATTGCGTAGAGTGACAAGCAAAACAGTAGTTCATGAACAACTTCGCGCCGTTTTGTAGCGAAGCTTTATCCGTAAGGTCAACATTCGCTTTATCCAGCGGAACATTGGCCCCAGCTGCCATCGCTAGTGATGGCAACATAGCAAATAGAATTACAATCCACTTCTTCATTTGAATGTCACCCTCTCTGGTAATGGTTTGGTTGCTTCATTTTTGCTGTAGAAGAACAGCAACACAAAGAACATGAAGTAACACAAGCTAAAGATCTGAGATAGTAGTGTGTACGTTGGTGTCGCAGGTAACGCACCTAAAATACCCAGAGCGATAAAGGCGATAGTGAACTGTACAATATTCAATAGATGAAGTTTGCTACGGTAACGGTATGAACGAACTTTACAACGATCCAACCAAGGTAGAACAAACAGCACTGCAATTGACGCGCCCATTAGGATAACACCTAATAGTTTGTCTGGAACCGCACGTAAGATTGCGTAGAACGGCGTGAAGTACCATACCGGGGCAATATGCTCTGGTGTCTTCAATGGGTTTGCAGCTTCAAAGTTAGGCGGCTCAAGGAAGTACCCACCCATCTCTGGGTTAAAGAACAGCACGTAACAGAAGAAGAACAAGAAACCAGCGACACCGACCAAGTCCTTAACCGTGCCGTACGGATGGAAAGGAATCGAATCAATGATGTCATATTTCTTCGTGTAGTAATCGTGGAACTTGAATTGCGTTTTGTAATCGTCGCCCATTGAGCCTTTTGGCAGCTTAGTTTCGATACCATCCGGGTTGTTTGAGCCTACTTCGTGCAGCGCCAATACATGCAGAACAACAAGAAGAAGCAAAACAATAGGCAGGGCAATAACGTGTAGTGCGAAGAAACGGTTTAGCGTTGCACCAGAGATGATGTAGTCACCACGAATCCAAAGCGTTAGGTCATCACCGATAACAGGAATAGCACCAAACAGGGAAATGATTACCTGTGCACCCCAGTATGACATCTGACCCCATGGAAGTAGGTAACCCATGAACGCTTCAGCCATGAGAACAAGGAAGATCAACATACCGAAGATCCACAATAGTTCACGAGGTTTTTGGTATGAACCGTAGATCAAACCACGGAACATGTGAAGATACACAACAACGAAAAACGCTGACGCGCCAGTGGAATGCATGTAACGCAGAAGCCAACCGTACTCTACATCACGCATAATATATTCGATAGACGCAAATGCACCGTCACCTGAAGGAACATAGTTCATCGTTAGCCAAATACCCGTTAGGATTTGGTTAACAAGAACCAGCATCGCCAGAGAACCGAAAAGGTACCAAAAGTTGAAGTTCTTAGGCATTGGGTATTCAGACAAATGCTTTTTATAAGCATTCATTGCAGGAATACGCTTTTCAACCCAATCTAACATTGCTTGCATTATGCATCTCCCTCATCAACACCCACAATGAGCTTGGTATCGCTCAAATACATGTGCTTAGGAACGACAAGGTTCAACGGAGCAGGTACTCCTTGGAACACTCGACCAGCCATGTCGAACTTAGAACCATGACAAGGACAGAAGAAGCCAGATCTTACGCCCTGCACCTGCTCTGAGAAAGAGTCAGGTAGATAGGTTGGTGAACAACCTAAGTGGGTACAGAAACCAACTGCGACGAAAAACTCTTCCTTAATCGAACGAAACTCATTCTGAGCGTACTCAGGCTGCTGCTCCATTTCAGATTGTGGATCGCGAAGCTTATCACCGATCGATTTTAAGTTATCCAGAACGCTTTGAGTGCGGCGAACAATCCATACAGGTTTTCCCTGCCACTCAACACGAACCAGCTGACCTGGTTCAATTTTACTTATATCCACTTCCACCGGTGCGCCCGCCGCTTTGGCTTTAGCACTCGGATTCCATGATTTGATAAAAGGCACGGCGACGGCGACTGCCCCTAACCCACCAACAACTGCCGTTGTAGCGGTTAGAAAACGCCTGCGACCGTTATTTAAAGGCGCGTTGCTCATCCAAACATTCTCCCATTTGCTCCCTTTGGATCGTTATTATTCCGCTTATAAGAGCATGGCTAACAAATAATGAATTTAGTTCTATTTATTGGAGGGAAATGATAAAGAAAACCCTACTTTTTGACAAGATAAAGCTACCTTTTTGTAACATTTGTGAGGCAAATCGCTCGCGTCGTCACAAAAGCGGCAGAATTATAAAAAATTGATGTGATTTGTAACAAGAAAGCACCACATAGAAGCCCCGCTGAAAGCGGATAAAACCTTTTATCTTGGTAGTTTTCAGTTAATTACACAGAGAAATATTTCGTATTATGCGTTCAGCTTGCTGTGTTTATATTTTCAATTTTGTAGCACGCAGAATGCTCAAAAAGGAGCGTAAGTCATTTTAAAACATGTTACAGGGAGAATAAGATACAAAGACATTCTTGCTGATGAATACATCTATGCTGCATCGCAAGAGAAAGCGTGGTGAGTCGCGATTAAATAAGGCACACATATAAAACGGCACTGGCAACCTTTCGACGAAGAGGACGAATAAGAAGGCCTGCTCGGAGTGTGATGATAAGTGAAGGCTGTTCGTTGCTTGAAGACAAGTATGATGTCTTTAAATACAAAAAAGCCCGGCATAGAGCCGAGCTTTTGGTACACAGTTTCCAGAGTAACTCTGAAAAGCATAATTCCCGATAAGAGGAAATTAACGCTTAGAGAACTGTGGACGACGACGTGCTTTACGTAGACCAACTTTCTTACGTTCAACGCAACGAGCGTCACGAGTAACGTAGCCAGCTGCGCGTAGAGCAGGACGTAGAGACTCATCGTATTCCATAAGCGCGCGAGTGATACCGTGACGGATAGCACCAGCTTGACCAGAAATACCGCCGCCTTTAACTGTTACGTAAAGGTCTAGCTTTTCAGTTAGTTCAACTAGCTCTAGAGGTTGTTGTACAACCATACGTGCTGTTGGACGACCGAAGTATTCGTCAAGGTTACGCTTGTTTACTACAATGTTACCGCTGCCTGGTTTAATGAAAACACGTGCAGCTGAGCTTTTGCGACGGCCAGTGCCGTAGTATTGATTCTCTGCCATTTTCGAAATCCCCAATTAGATGTCTAGTACTTGTGGTTGTTGAGCAACATGGTTGTGCTCAGCGCCCGCGTAAACTTTTAGCTTACGGTACATAGCACGGCCTAGAGGACCACGTGGAAGCATGCCTTTAACTGCAAGCTCAAGAGCCATCTCAGGTTTACGATCGATCAACTTTTCAAAAGTGATAGATTTTAGACCACCTGGGAATTCAGAGTGACGGTAGTACACTTTGTTCTTAGCTTTGTTACCAGTTACAGCAACTTTCTCAGCGTTGATAACGATGATGTAATCACCAGTGTCAACGTGAGGAGTGTATTCAGCTTTATGTTTGCCACGTAGGCGAGATGCAATTTCACTTGCTAGACGGCCAAGAGTTTTACCTTCAGCGTCTACAACGTACCAGTCGCGTTTTACAGTTTCTGGTTTAGCAACGAAAGTTTTCATGCTAACAATAACCCGTTAATTAAATTTTAAACTTTAAAGGAACACCCAATAGTGCTCCCACACTGTCTAAGAGCCCAGTCATCACCCCTTCGAGTCGTTGGTACTCTCGACCTTCAATGTCGAAATAACTTCGATAATCAGGTCTGCAGTAACGGTGGGTCGCAGGATTATAGAGAAGAGCGAAGAAAAAATCACCTTTTTTTGCGCCAAATCACTAATTTTTTCTTCACTTTTTTAAGAACCCATTGGATCTAGGCCAAATGTTCACGCGCGAGATACTCATGACTTTGCATCTCAGTAAGCCGAGACAAACAGCGCTTAAATTCGAACTCTAACTGCCCGTCAGTATATAAGTCGGCCATTGGCACTTCAGCAGAAATAATCAACTTAACATTGCGCTCGTAAAACTCATCGACTAGCGCGATAAAGCGTCTCGCCGCATCATCTATTTTTCGGTTCATTTGTTGAACATCTGCCAGTAATACAGTGTGGTAAATACGAGACAATTCAATGTAGTCATTTTGACTGCGAGCAGTTTGACACAACTGAGCAAACGACGCATGCAGCACCCCGTCGCTTGCTTCAATCACCGCTAGTTGACGGTGGTTAACTTCGATTTGATGAGCAACAAACTGACGCTCTCCAGTCAGCTGCTGATAATATTTGTTAAGGTTTATGCTAGCCTGCTCATCAAGCGGGTAATGGTATATTTCAGCCTGTTCTAACGTTCTTAAGCGATAATCAACGCCACTATCGACATTCAACACTTCACAACGTGCCAAAATCATATCGATCGCGGGCAAAAAGCGCGCTCTTTGCAAACCGTTACGATATAAGTTCTGCGGCTCGATGTTTGAAGTCGCGACTAGGATCATCTGCCGCTTGAACATTTCTTGAAGTAGCGTTGCAAGGATCATCGCATCAGTAATGTCGGAAACAAAAAATTCATCAAAGCAAACCACATCTGCTTCTTCTTTAAATTTATCCGCCACTTTTGATAGAGGATTTTCGACATCACCTAACAGCTTCAACTCATCATGTACTCGATACATAAATCGATGGAAGTGGACGCGCATTTTTCTTTGGGTCGGTAAAGCATCAAAAAATGCGTCCATAAGGTAGGTTTTACCGCGACCTACCCCACCCCAAAAGTAAAGGCCTTTTGGTGGTTCAGGCTTGTCGATTTTTTTCCCCATTAGCTTTTGCCATTTGGAAAGCTGAGGCACAGGCGCTGACTGAAATTCAACGATAGCATGGTAAAGCTTGTCTAATGCAACGACCGCTTGATACTGAGCTTCATCACGCTGAAACCCGTGTTCTGCTATGTCTTTTTGATATTGTTGTAGTGGTGTCATCGTATTAAGTCGTATAGAGGTATAGAGAAAAGGGTTACCTCGGGGTCAACTTTGAGAATAGAGAGAAGTAGTTATCAGTCCCCGAAGACATACTGCTATTTTTCTTTATCGGCTGTTCAAGCCATAGTAACATGGACGAGCACCGCGTGTAACTAAGTAGTAAAAGACTTGTTAAAACAACTATAAGGAGCAGTTATGCCTTGGATTTATGCCATTGTGGGTTTGCTGGTCGGTACAATCGTAGGCGTAGTCATTAGTAGACTAACCACCCCTGAATACAAGAAACAAAAGTCTGTGCAGAAAGAACTTGAAGCGGCCAAGTTTGAATTAGAGCAACAACGTCAAGAGCTCGTCGATCATTTTGCACAAACCGCAGAAATGTTGGACACCCTAGGTAAAGATTACACCAAGCTATACCAACATATGGCCAAGACCTCTTCTGAGCTTTTGCCAAACTTACCAGAACAAGACAACCCGTTTGATAAGAAAACGGCAATGTCGTCTGAAACCATTGCAGAAGATCAACCAGAGTTTAACGAACAACCAAAAGACTACGCTAATGGCGCCACCGGTCTTTTGAAGGATCAAGAGAAAGAAATCATTAATGCTCCCGAAGCGGTAACCGCAAAAGCATCATAATCCTCTCTTACTTCTATCTAGGGCCGATACATTTGTATCGGCCCTTTTTTGAACTTTTTCACCTCACCTTCGCTCTAACTTGGATGTGCACTGCCTCCCCTTTTGATTGTCCGAACTAGACCCTATATTAGTTATTAACAAAGTGAACTAACCGTTCGGATATTTCTTTTTGGCAGACATGTTTCAAGAGGAGTTATTGGATGAAAAAACCACTGCTTGCGCTCACCGTTCTATCTCTGAGTTTGGGTTCGATTATTGCCCCAGTTCAAGCCACTGCCGCATTACCTTTGAATGTGGATGGCCAACAGTTACCTAGCTTGGCACCAATGCTTGAGAAGGTGACCCCAGCTGTTGTGAGTATTGCTGTAGAAGGTAAACAAGTACAAACCAGCCGCATTCCCGAGCAATTTCAATTTTTCTTTGGCCCAGACTTTCCTATGGAACAAAGGCGAGAGCGCCCGTTCAGAGGTTTAGGGTCTGGTGTCATTATTGATGCGAAGAAAGGCCATATTGTCACTAACTACCATGTGATCAAGGGCGCAGATGAGATTCGAGTTCGCCTCTTTGACGGGCGCGAGTATGACGCTACGCTCGTTGGCGGTGATGAAATGGCCGATGTTGCGTTACTTAAATTAGAGAAAGCGAAAAACTTAACGCAGATTAAAGTCGCGGATTCCGACAAACTGCGTGTCGGTGACTTTACGGTTGCGATTGGTAACCCATTTGGGCTCGGTCAAACCGTAACTTCGGGTATTGTTTCAGCCCTTGGTCGTAGTGGCTTAAACGTTGAAAACTTCGAAAACTTCATCCAAACCGATGCCGCAATTAACAGCGGTAACTCTGGTGGTGCATTGGTCAACCTTAATGGTGAGCTGATCGGTATTAATACTGCAATTTTAGGCCCTAACGGCGGTAACGTGGGTATTGGTTTTGCGATTCCATCAAACATGATGAAAAACCTCACTGATCAAATTCTAGAGTTTGGTGAAGTCAAACGCGGCATGTTGGGTGTGCAAGGTGGCGAAGTAACCTCTGAGCTAGCTGATGCACTGGGTTACGAGTCGAGTAAAGGGGCCTTTATTGGTCAAGTCGTACCGGACAGCGCAGCCGATAAAGCAGGGTTAAAAGCCGGTGACGTAATTGTATCGGTAAACGGCAAAGCGATTAATACTTTCTCAGAGCTTCGCGCAAAAGTGGCAACACTGGGCGCAGGTAAAGAAATCACATTAGGTGTGGTTCGAGATGGTAAGAATAAAACCTTTGATGTAACGCTTGGCGAATCTACGAATATGAAAGCTAAAGCGGAGACATTACATGAGGGACTCAAAGGTGCGGAGTTAAGCAATACAACACCAAGTGATGTAATCCAAGGTGTTAAAGTATCGAGCGTTGCAGATAACTCTCCGGCTGCTCAATATCAATTACAACAAGGTGACATTATTATCGGAGTGAACCGTCAACGAGTGAAAAACCTTGCCGAGCTTCGTACAATCGTAGAGAAACACAAAGGTGTACTGGCTCTTAATATTCAACGTGGTGAACGTACTATTTATCTTGTCATTCGTTAACCACTTTCAAAGTGATAGAAAATAAGGTTTTCGATGCATAGTACTGAGTGATAAGGCTCGATCACTTTTCCTTATCGCTCAATAACTAATGAAAAGGGCAGCGCGATGACGTGCTGCCCTTTTGTTATTTTTCAATGTAATGCTATTCTTCATCTTCGATGCCATTTTGGCGCTCACGCATGGAGAGGATATGCTCAGCTTTTTATTACGTTCTGTCTTTTTAGGCTTGGCTACTGCCGCAGTGGTATTACTGGCGGTTCCATCTTTGCGCAACAACGTAATTCCTGCCGCGCTTGATCCTCAACCTGTTAATATCGCATCAGTCGAGTTGACGTTTAATCAAGCGGTCCGAAGAGCAGCACCTGCCGTGGTAAACATCTACAGTCGTAAGTATGTTGAGAATGATCGTAGTAAACTCTCAACTCAAGGCCTGGGGTCAGGGGTCATTGTTAGTGAGAAAGGCTACATCATTACTAACTATCATGTGGTCGCTCAAGCTGATCAAATTGTTGTGGCATTACAAGACGGCAGAGCCGCAGCGGCTCAGCTCGTAGGGACAGATAAGCGTACTGATATAGCCGTGCTGCGTGTCGAAGGTTCGAATTTGCCCGTAATCCCTCTGAACTCTAATTACAAACCACAAGTGGGCGATGTAGTACTAGCCATCGGTAACCCATACAACCTTGGACAAACCACAACGTTCGGCATTATTTCTGCCACAGGTCGTTCATCTATTAGCGATGGTCGTCAAGCATTCATTCAAACCGATGCCGCCATCAATGAAGGTAACTCTGGTGGAGCCCTAGTGAACACACAAGGCGAGCTCGTCGGCATTAACACCGCCTCTTTTCAGCAAGCGACAGACTTAGAAACTTACGGTATTTCTTTTGCTATCCCTGCGCCGCTAGCGAGTAAGATCATGCAGAAAATCATCGCTGATGGCCGCGTGATTCGTGGTTATATTGGAATCGACGGCCAAGACATTAATGCGGTCACTGCTCGCCTACTTGGAAATGAACACATAGGTGGTATTGTCGTACTTGGTATTGATCCAAATGGTCCAGCCAATGCGGCAGGCTTCCAAAAGCAGGACATCATTATCAGTATTGATGGCAATAAAGTGCAAGGGCGTCAGAGCGTTATGGATATCGTTACCGATTTACGTCCTGGCACCACCGTGGACGTCGGTATCATTCGCAAAGGAAAAGAGATGACCTTGAAAGTCACCATTGCCGAAGACAAGCAAGAAGCATAAAAAATCCCAGCCATTGGCTGGGATTTTTATTTGTGCGTTACTCGCTATCGCTCGGTGTTTCCGTCGTATCGGAATCATCTAGCTCAACTTCAATGCGAGTGACTCGCTGCAAACCTCTCGGTAGTAGCCCGCCTCGGCGACCACGTTCGCCACGGAAGTTATCAAGGTCAGACGGTTTAAGACCCAGCTTTCGCTTACCCGCGTACAGCGTTAACGATGCACCTTTTGGTAAAGACATTAAGTGAGATAGTACTTCTTCTCGCTCTTTTGCTTTAGCAGCAGGAATGTTGATGATCTTATTCCCTTTACCTTTCGCCAGTTGTGGCAAGTCTTTGATTGGGAACAGCAGCATGCGACCTTGGTTAGTGATTGCTAAGATTTCATCAGAGTCTAAATCTTCAATCTCTTTTGGCGTCATTATCTCAGAGTTGGCAGGTAAAGTGACGAGCGCTTTACCACTGCGGTTTTTAGACAGCAAGTCCGCGCCTTTACATACAAAGCCGTAACCTGCATCTGAGCCCACCAGCCACAGCTGATCTTCTTCACTCATGATGACTTGGCGAATACTGCTACCAGCCGTAATATTCAAGCGACCGGTAATCGGCTCACCTTGACTACGAGCAGAAGGCAGTGAGTGCGATTCCAGAGAGTAACTTCGACCGTCACTACCTAGGAATACCGCAGGCTGATTACTCTTACCTCGAGCATGCGCTAAATACTTATCACCCGACTTATAGTTTAAGCCTTCGGCATCCACGTCATGGCCTTTCGCGTGACGAATCCAACCTTTCTCAGAAAGCACAACCGTGATTGGCTCACTTGGTACGAGGTCACGTTCAGTCAGCGCTTTTGCTTCTGCACGCTCAACCATTGGAGAGCGACGGTCATCACCGTATTTCTCTGCGTCTGCTTTGATTTCTTTTTTCAGTAGTGTGTTCAGACGACGCTCAGAACCGAGTAGCTGTTCTAGCTTCTCACGCTCTTTCTCTAGCTCGTCTTGCTCACCACGGATCTTCATCTCTTCTAGTTTTGCTAGATGACGAAGTTTGGTATCTAAAATTGCATCCGCTTGGATATCGGTAATACCAAAGCGTTCCATCAGCACCGCTTTTGGATCGTCTTCAGTACGGATGATCTCAATCACTTCATCTAGGTTGAGGTAAGCAACCAACAAACCTTCCAAGATGTGTAGACGAGCCATTACTTTGTCTAGGCGGTGTTGTAGACGACGACGCACAGTCGTACGACGGAACTCGATCCACTCAGACAGAATTTGCACCAGACCTTTAACTTGAGGACGGTTATCCAAACCAATCATGTTCAAGTTAACGCGGTAACTGCGCTCAAGATCCGTTGATGCGAACAAGTGGTTCATCAACAAATCACAATCGACGCGGTTTGACTTAGGCACCACAACGATACGCGTTGGGTTCTCGTGATCCGATTCGTCACGAAGATCGTCAACCATTGGCAGCTTCTTCGCACGCATCTGGTTAGCGATTTGCTCAAGCAGTTTGGCACCCGATACTTGGTGTGGCAAAGAAGTGATAACAATGTCAGAACCTTCTTTGTGCCAAACCGCACGCATTTTGATGCTGCCACGACCGTTGCGGTAAATCTTCTCGATATCCGCTTGCGGCGAGATGATTTCTGCTTCTGTTGGGTAATCCGGACCTTTGACATACTGCATCACGTCCGGCAGTTCTGCTTTCGGGTTGTCGATCAAATGAATAGTCGCATCTGCGATTTCACGAACGTTGTGCGGTGGGATGTCTGTTGCCATACCAACGGCAATGCCGGTTACACCGTTAAGCAGGATGTGAGGCAGACGTGCTGGCAACATTTGTGGCTCTTTCATTGTGCCATCAAAGTTAGGTTGCCATTCAACCGTGCCCTGGCCAAGTTCGCCAAGCAATACTTCAGCAAACTTAGACAGTTTTGCTTCGGTATAACGCATTGCCGCAAATGATTTCGGATCATCTGGCGCACCCCAGTTACCTTGACCATCCACTAATGGATAGCGGTAAGAGAATGGCTGAGCCATCAATACCATCGCTTCGTAACACGCTGAATCACCGTGCGGATGGTATTTACCTAGCACGTCACCAACGGTACGTGCAGATTTTTTGTATTTTGCTGATGCAGAGAGACCAAGCTCTGACATCGCATAAATGATGCGTCGTTGAACCGGCTTTAAGCCATCACCAATGTATGGCAAGGCGCGGTCCATGATTACGTACATCGAGTAGTTCAGATAAGCGTCTTCAGTGAACTTGCGCATTGGCAATTGTTCGACGCCATCGTAGGTAATTTCTGTAGACATCCGTTACACCTCTGCCAAGTCGCCGTTGTTTTGTAGCCAAGAACGACGGTCATCTGCACGCTTTTTACCTAGCAGCATGTCCATCATTTCCATGGTCGCCGTAGAGTCGTCAATGGTTAACTGCACTAAGCGACGCGTGTTCGGATCCATGGTGGTTTCACGCAACTGAAGTGGGTTCATCTCACCCAGACCTTTGAATCGTTGCACGTTGATTTTGGCTTTCTTCTTCGACAAGCGCTCTAAAATGCCATCTTTTTCATCATCATCGAGGGCGTAGAACACTTCTTTCCCGCAGTCGATTCGATACAGAGGCGGCATCGCCACATAGATATGACCCGCTTCCACTAGTGCGCGGAAGTGACGAGTAAATAGAGCACAAAGCAGCGTTGCGATGTGAAGACCATCCGAGTCCGCATCGGCAAGGATACAGATCTTACCGTAACGAAGACTCTCGAGGTTGTCGCTATCTGGGTCAATACCCAAAGCAACAGAGATATCGTGTACTTCTTGAGACGCAAGAACTTGATCGGCAGAGACTTCCCACGTGTTCAAGATCTTACCACGCAGTGGCATCACGGCTTGGAATTCACGGTCACGTGCCTGTTTTGCCGAGCCACCCGCAGAGTCACCCTCCACAAAGAAGATTTCCGTGCGACTTAAGTCCTGTGCAGAACAGTCGGTCAACTTGCCTGGCAATGCCGGGCCGGATGCCACTTTCTTACGTACGACTTTTTTCGCCGCTCGCATACGACGGTGCGCGTTAGCGATACAGACTTCTGCCAATTGCTCTGCGAGCTGAGGCTTTTCGTTCAACCAAAGACTGAACGCATCTTTTACTACGCCAGAGACAAATGCCGCGGTTTGACGAGAAGACAGACGTTCTTTGGTCTGGCCTGCAAATTGCGGATCTTGAATTTTAACCGACAACACGTAAGAACAGCGGTCGAAAACGTCATCACCCGTTAGCTTAACGCCACGAGGTAATAGATTACGGAACTCACAGAATTCGCGCATTGCTTCTAACAAGCCTTGGCGTAAACCATTAACGTGCGTACCACCTTGAGCGGTTGGGATTAGGTTAACGTAGCTTTCGGTGATCATCTCACCGCCTTCTGGCTGCCAAATTACCGCCCAGTTTGCCGCTTCAGTATCCGCCAAGAACTCACCAGTAAATGGTTCTTCAGGAATAACTGGATAGCCTTTTACACCTTCCGCAAGATAGTCTTTAAGACCGTCTTCGTAGTACCACTTATAGTCTTTACCATTAACTTTGTCGGTTAATGTAATCTCTAGGCCCGGGCACAAAACCGCTTTTGCGCGCAGGTTGTTGACTAGGCGCGTCACAGAGAAGTTAGCCGAATCGAAGTACTTCGCATCAGGCCAGAAATGTACGCTGGTACCGCGATTGCGACGACCACATGTGCCAGTTACGGTCAGATCAGACACTTTCTCGCCGTGTTCAAATGCAATTTCATACACTTGACCATCACGACGAACTGTTACTTCAACGCGTTTTGACAACGCGTTTACTACAGATATACCTACCCCGTGCAAACCACCAGAGAATTGGTAGTTTTTGTTAGAGAACTTACCACCCGCATGTAGCTTACATAGAATTAGCTCTACGCCTGATACTTTCTCTTCTGGGTGGATATCAACAGGCATGCCTCGACCATCATCGATCACTTCGAGTGATTGGTCAGCATGTAGGATGACTTGTACTTTTGAGGCATGTCCGGCTAGCGCTTCATCGACACTGTTGTCGATAACTTCTTGGCCCAAATGGTTTGGGCGCGCTGTATCCGTATACATCCCTGGTCGGCGACGTACTGGCTCTAAGCCATTCAGTACTTCAATGGCACCAGCATTATATTGTTCAGTCATAATACGGAATTATTCTCAAAGTTTACTTGTTGCCTGAGTATCACCAATGGGCGTACCCATACTCAGGAACCGAAAAAGCCACCCTGTTCACATCACTAAGAGTTTGTAAACATGATGCATAACAAAGTAGCCAGGGTCCTCGACCCTTAAGATCTTTTGGCAAAACATAGTCGGAAAGCATACCGCCCATGTCAAGAAACGGTTGGATATATCAATAAAAACTATGAGCCTTTTCCAATCGCTTTCGAATTACAGTTCTAGAAATTCAATAATCTGTGCAGGATAACGCTCAAAGCCTACAAAACTGTGATCACCGCCTTGTTCTACTGTTTGCTTAGCGTCTGCAAACTTATCTACCGCTTGTCGATAGTCTAAAACCTCATCTTCTGTTTGTTGCAATAACCAAAAAGAATGTGGCGACGCGATGCTTTGTACATCAAGAGCTTTTAACTCGTCAATATGACAAGCTTCAAGTGTATAGGTTTCATGCGTATATGGGTTAGTTTGCTTACCCAAATAATCTACTAGCAACTCATAAGGCTTGACTGCGGGGTTGACCACTACCGCTTTAAACCCAAACTTGTCATTTAGCCACGTTGACATAAAACCGCCTAATGAGCTGCCCACTAGACCAATTTTATAGTCGTCTTTATATTGCTCGATAATATCCAACAACATTTTCGCCGCTTGCTGAGGATAACAAGGTAACTGGGGAACAATCACCTTAATATCAGGCCTATGTTGCTCGCAGTAGGCTCTCATCACATTCGCTTTCATGGAGAGTGGAGAGCTATTAAAGCCATGGATATAGAGAAGAAGTGAAGGTTTACTCATAGATATCTCGCACAAAAAAGCGAGCCCGAACAGAGAGCTCGGGCGCGTTAGTAGCCGTTAGAAGAGAAGTCTGGTTGGAACTGGCCATCAGGAAGCCGACCTACTTGGGTCGTAATATCGCCACAAGCGTGTAGTTGCAGCTCCCGCCAACCAGGCGAAGTGGTATCAAGGGCAAAATCATCCGAGTTAGGCTTAAACTGAACACAAGTTGAGGGTGTTGCCATCACTCGAATGCCCTTGTGAAGCACATTCATATCTTGATGAACATGGCCACAGAGAATGCCTTTCACGTTATCAAAACGCTCGACAACCTGCCAAAACGCTTCGGCATCTTTTAAAGTATGTTGATCAAGCCACGCGCTTCCCACCAGTAACGGGTGATGATGCAACAAAACAAGTGTGTGTCTTTCTGGGTGTTCGGCTAGCTTTTCTTCGAGTAGCGTTAATTGCTGATCACTCAAGCGCCCATGAGGAACGCCAACCACTTGCGAGTCTAAAAGAATTAACTGCCAATGCTCGCCAAGCAATACATGCTCTGCGGCTTTGATTTGTGGCGAAGGCAAAACACTGCCCATATTAGGCTTGTAATCATGATTACCAGGTAGCCAAAAACAGTCTTTCTCTAGCGGTTCAATGCCGTTGGCAAAGCGCTGATAAGATTCTGCACTATGGTCTTGGGAAATATCGCCCGTCGCCAAAATGTAATCAAACGCCACGTTGCGGCGTAAAACATCAGCAACAACAGCATTAAAGCTATCGACTGTTTTTACGCTTAGCAAACTTCCCTCATCGGCAGCAAACAGATGAGTATCCGTAATTTGTAAAAGTTTGATGCTGTCACTAGATGATTGCAAAATGAAAACCTGATTCGTCCACTATATCGTTATTTGTTATTTTCCTTTAGTGACGTGACGATCAATTGAAGGCAAGTGGTGTTCTACTGATACCACTTCGTAAACAAAACGTCAGCCATTCACCGAGGAATGTGTTTAATTGATGCTTTTCATCTTTCTGCATCAGTTGGTCATTGGGATAATCATACTTAGCTTTTATGCGAGAGAACTCTCCGCTTGAGCATACTTCGGCTACTCTCGCATCATGATAAAGCCTGACAGACATCGTCGGTAAAGGAAACACTGGCGTTTCATCACTCTGACATATCTCAACAACTGTGGTGTATTTTGTGATTTCATTCACGGTCAATTGGTAAACCATGTTCGCCGCTTGGTAGCAACGTACATCCCCAACTTCAGCAGAAGCAGGCAATAAGGCGTTCAATTTAGCGTAGTTGGTCTCATACGTTCTCATAAGACCAGCTAAATCAACATGATATTGTTGTTTTTCAGCCAATTGTGCCATTACTCACTCTCCACCGTTTGGGATTGTCCCCATTCTGACTTTAACTCTTGATGGTGTAATTGCAGCCATTGCAACGCAATAATCGACGCACCATTTTCAAATTTCCCGTCCTTCACCCATTGATACGCCGTTTCACGACTCATGACATGAACTCGGATATCTTCATTCTCATAGTCTAAACCATGAATGCCGTGCGCTTTAGACGCATCCACTTCACCAACAAAGACGTCTAGCTTTTCCGAGCAACCACCAGCCGAAGGATAATAGGACGTAACAGGTACAACGCGCCCCACCTGAATCCCCGCTTCTTCGACAGCCTCTCGACGAATTACGGCTTCAGCAGATTCATCGCGGTCAATCATACCGGCGACAATTTCTAGCTGCCAAGGGTGTTCATGTTCCAACGCGCCAATACGAATCTGTTCAATGATTACGACCTGGTCCGTCTTTGGATCATAAGGAAGCATCGCTGCTGCGTGACCACGCTCGAACATTTCTCGTTCGACAACTCCACTCCAACCACCAGCAAATAGCCTATGCTGAAAGCGGTATTTCACCATTTTGAAAAAACCTTCAAATAAGGTTTCTTTCGAGATGACTTTTACATCTCGCGAAGTAAAATCTTGTTGTTGTTTGTCACACTGTTGCATTCAACACCTCTCTGAGTGAATCCTGTAGTTTACTCATTGTTATTCGCTTGCTCAAAGGACTTGGCTCAACTTTTTGTATAATAGTTACAAATTAATTTAAGTCTTTGCTAAAAATTTATTGCACAAGTGGATAATTACGTGTAAAAAAGTGCAAACTTCAGAGTAAATATCGTGCAAATTGAGTTAAACTACTGAGAATTAACCAATCTATGGACCGCGGGAATAGAAAATGAAAAAATTGCTTCCACTATTTATCAGTGCAGCGCTAGGTAGCATGAGTACGTCTGCGTTCGCAGACTCTTTGGCTGAAATCTACGACTTGGCAAAACAAAATGATCCACAATTGCTCAGTGTAGCAGCACAACGTGACCAAGCTTTCGAAGCAATCACCTCAAGCCGTAGTGCTCTATTACCACAGATCAACCTTACTGCGGGTTACAATTTAACTCGTGGTGATACTGAATACGATTCAAATCTAATTAGTGACGTATCAAACGATGGCAACGCGCTAACCGCTGGTGTTAGCTTTTCACAAGCACTTTACAACCGCGCATCTTGGATCTCTCTAGATACTGCTGAGAAAAGTGCTCGCCAAGCAGACGCAACTTACGCAGCGACGCAACAGGCACTGATTCTTCGCGTGTCACAAGCGTATTTTGAAGTTCTACGCGCACAAGATAATCTTGTTTTCGTACGTGCAGAAAAAGCCGCGGTTGGCCGTCAACTTGAGCAAACTAAACAGCGCTTTGAAGTAGGTTTGTCTGCAATCACTGACGTGCATGACGCACAAGCTCAGTACGACCAAGTGCTAGCGGACGAAGTGTTGGCAGAAAACGCGCTAACTAATAGCTACGAGTCACTGCGTGAAATTACAGGCCAAGAGCACAAAGATCTCAACATTTTGGACACTGGCCGCTTCACTGCTAGCCCATCGACCGTACCAGCTGAATCGCTCATTGATGAAGCAAAAACCAAAAACCTGACCTTGCTATCATCACGTATTCTTCAAGACATTGCGCGTGACAATATTTCACTAGCAAGCTCTGGCCACCTACCAACGCTCTCTCTAGACGGTGGTTACAACTACGGTGATACTTCTCATAGCTCTCGTGACAACACGACAGACAACTTCAATATTGGTGTGAACCTTGCTGTACCGCTATACACAGGTGGTAACGTAACCTCTCAAACCAAACAAGCTGAATACGCGTACGTGGCAGCAAGCGAAGATCTTGAAGCACAGTACCGTAGCGTAGTCAAAGATGTTCGCGCACAAAACAACAACATTAACGCCTCTATCGGCGCATTACGTGCGTATGAGCAAGCGGTTATTTCTGCACGCTCTGCACTAGAAGCAACAGAAGCTGGCTTTGATGTAGGTACTCGTACTATCGTTGATGTACTGGACGCGACTCGTCGTCTATACGATGCGAACAAAAACCTATCGAACGCTCGTTACGACTACATTTTAAGTGTTCTTCAGCTACGCCAAGCAGTTGGTACGCTAAGCGAACAAGACATCTTGGACGTTGATGCAGGTTTGAAAGCGGCAAAATAACCGCTAACTGAATCCTTCAGGTCTTAATAAATAAAAAACGCCAGTTGAGTTATCAGCTGGCGTTTTTTATTACTTGTAGTTCAGAGCCTAAAAGTGTCTCTGAGCATCAAGTATCAAAAAGGCCGCACTTAGCGACCTTTATGAGCAAATAGCATTTCAATGCTAACAAACAGCAGGCTTAGCCCTTACCGCCTTTGATTGCATTAATGATTTCACTGGTCGAGCAGCCATCTTCAAAGTTCAATACACGAACTTCACCACCCGCCGCAATGACTTCTTTACCACCAGCAATCTCTTCTGGTTTGTAGTCACCGCCTTTTACTAGCAAGCTTGGTAGAACTTCTGAGATCAAACGCTGCGGCGTATCTTCACTAAATGGTACAACCCAATCCACAGCGCCCAAACCTGCCAACACCGCCATGCGGCGATCGGTTGGGTTTACCGGACGACCAGGGCCTTTAAGGCGTTTTACTGACTCATCGGTATTTACCGCAACGATTAAGCGATCGCCCAGTTCAGCAGCATGGTTTAAGTAAGACACATGCCCAGCGTGTAGAATATCAAAGCAGCCATTTGTCATAACGACTTTCTCGCCACGAGCTCGTGCTTTTTTCACCGCTTCGATCAGTGCTTTTTCTGAAATCACACCGTAATCCGTGTCTTGGCTGCCATGTACCGCTTCTGCTAATTCAATCTCAGAAAGCGTTGACGTGCCTAGTTTACCAACCACAACACCTGCCGCTGCGTTTGCTAATGCACACGCTTCTTCAAATGATTTGCCTGCGGCAACAGACGCTGCCAATACAGAGATAACCGTGTCGCCCGCACCTGTCACGTCGTACACTTCTTTCGCTTGAGTTGGAAGGTGGAACGGTTCCTGGCCACGACGAATCAAGGTCATTCCGTTTTCGCTGCGTGTCACCAAAAGCGCTTCAAATTCAAACTCTTCAACTAAAGCCAGTGCTTTCTCTACT
The DNA here is from genome assembly GCF_033339115.1 of Vibrio sp. 947. Taxonomy (NCBI): domain Bacteria; kingdom Pseudomonadati; phylum Pseudomonadota; class Gammaproteobacteria; order Vibrionales; family Vibrionaceae; genus Vibrio; species Vibrio sp. 947. The sequence goes on from NZ_JAWOTX010000004.1 coordinate 24,306, forward strand.
AGCTCTTGGTCAGATTTCACTTTACCTACAACGTCTTCGAACTCTTTCATGTTTGGCGTAAGAAGTGTTGCGCCACGGTAGCGTTCAAAATCCGCACCTTTCGGGTCAATGAAAACCGGAATATTTGCTGCGCGCGCTTTTTGAATGTATGCCTGAACATGCTCTAACGAGCCTTTTGCGTAGTCAGACATAATCACGGCTTTAACGTTTGGCAGTGCGGCATCCATACGTGATAGCACAGGTGCAGAATCTGTGTTTTCAAACTTGTCTTCGAAGTCGAGACGAATAAGCTGTTGTCCACGGCTCATTACGCGAAGCTTCGTAATCGTTGGGTAATCAGGCAGTGCAACGAAATCGCACTTCACATTGAGTGAGCTCAGCGTCTCCGTCAGCACTTTTGCAGGCTCATCTTTCCCAGTTAGACCAACAATGTGAGCATGGCCACCTAGTGATGCGATGTTCATCGCAACGTTCGCAGCACCACCAGGACGCTCTTCATTGTTTTCTACTTTTACAACAGGAACCGGCGCTTCAGGAGAAATGCGTCCGGTTGGGCCATACCAGTAACGATCTAGCATGACATCACCGATGATGAGCACACCAGCGCTGTTGTAATCAGGTAGAATTGGTTTCATTGTTGGTCTCCAAAAATTAAATCGAAGTGAGTTTATCACAGCCCTTATCGAGGCTAAATATATGGTCTTAACTGAACCACTGATTCCAAGCCTGTTTTACCCACTCCCTTTCGGCAACAAACTTATCTTCCACCACATCAGCGTCTAAATTGAGTAGATTTCGGCGGTGTATTTCGTTGCGCATTGTCGTGTAAGCACGTATTAACTGCATTGCTTGGTCTTCGTCCATGACATTTTGCGCAATGAGCGTTTCAAAGATGCGCACATTATCACACCAACGCGTCAATTTCGGCTTATCGTGACTATAGTTGAGCACTAGGTACTGAGCGAGAAATTCGATATCGGTAATCCCACCGACATCTTGCTTGAGCATAAAGCGGCCTGGCTTTTTCCCCCCAAGATGACCGCGCATTTTTTCTCTCATTTCGACAACGTCTTTTTTCAGTTCAGCTTGATCGCGTGCTTTGCACAACACATCATGCCGCGTATTGTGAAATGCGATCGCCAGTGGTTCATCACCATAAATCATGCGCGCGCGGACAAGTGCTTGATGCTCCCATGTCCACGCGTCTTGATGTTGATAGTCGTCGAACGCGTCCGTTGGGCTAACCAACAAACCCGATGCACCGGACGGACGCAATCGGGTATCGACCTCGTATAAAATACCGGAAGCGGTGCGAGTGGAGAAAATATGAATGATACGCTGTGCTAAACGAAGGTAGAACTGACGACCATCAATCTCTTTTTTGCCGTCAGTGTAGACATTGACTGGACAGTCATGCATGAAGACAATATCCAAGTCGGAGTTATAGCCGAGCTCCCACCCTCCGACTTTACCATAACCAATTACAGCAAAGCCTTTGCCTTCACGATCTTTCACATGCGTTGGCTCGCCATACTTTTCAGATACTTGCAACCAAGCCTGACTGATCACCGCATCCACGATAGCTTCCGCTAAATAAGTTAAATGGTCACTCACTTTCATCACTGGCAATGCGCCAGCAATATCTGCCGCTGCAATACGCAAAATACAAATTTGCTTAAACTGACGCAACGCTTCCATTTGCTGTTCCATATCATCTTCAGGAATACGCGCCAAATAATCACGCAGCTCTGTACGGTAACTGTCTAATGGAATGGGATTGTACAGCTGCGCAGGGTCGATTAACTCATCAAGCAAGATAGGATAACGAGACAGCTGCTCTGAAATCATTGGACTTGCGGTACACAAACGTACGAGCTGCACCAGAGCCGCTGGATGCTCATCCAATAATTCCAAGTAAGTCGTGCGAGTGCAGATGTTGTGTAGCAAGTGAAGTACACGAGATAAACCAAACTGTGCATCAGGATGGGCAAAGACCGCATCAAACACTTTCGGCATCAAACGATTGAGCACTTCGCGTCCACGTGGGCCTAACGTTTTTTTGGCCAGATCGGTTTTAAAGTTGATGATGGTTTTCGCGCATGAAGCAAAGTCTTCAATCTGAATATCCTGCTGCAAGATATGCTCAAGAACGTCTTGTTTGTCGGCCATATCCCATAGCTCATGAAAATGACGAGCAACAGTAGTCCCCTCGTCTTCTTCATCATCACCAATTAGTGATTCAAAAACTTGGTGAACATTTGCCATATGCTGCTGGGTTTGCTCAATTAATTGCTCCCAACAGCTCATTTTCATCGCAGTGGCGAGCTTTAAGCGTTCGGTTTCGCAATCAGGCAGCGTCTGGGTTTGCTTATCCGCCATTGCTTGCAACAAGTTTTCTAATTGACGCAAGTACTTGTATGCAGCTTCTAGATCGCTGACTTCTTTTGGAGTAAGCAATGCCAGTTCTTCAATGCCTTGCAGCGTTTCCAACAGCCCTCGATTACGCAAAGAAGGCTCTCGACCACCTCGAATCAATTGAAAAACTTGAGCGATAAATTCAATTTCTCGGATGCCACCCGCACCTAGCTTAATGTTGTTATTCAACCCTCGGCGGCGAACCTCGCTACTGATCATCGACTTCATTCGTCGCAAAGATTGAATCGCACTGAAATCAATATAACGACGAAAAACAAAAGGGCGCAGCATTTGGCGTAGCTCTTGATACTGCGGGTACATCTCACATCCCATCACCCGAGCTTTGATCATCGCGTAACGTTCCCAATCTCGCCCCTGTTCTTGGTAATAATCTTCAAGTGCGGCATAGCTCATTACCAAGGGGCCACTTTCTCCAAATGGGCGAAGTCGCATGTCGACGCGGTAGCAAAAACCATCGAAGGTTTGTTGGTCGAGCGCTTTGATGATGCGTTGACCAAGACGAGTAAAGAACTGGGCATTGGCAATGCTGCGGCGTGCGCCTTGGGTTTCGCCATTCTCTGGATACGTGAAAATTAGATCAATATCGGAAGAAAAGTTTAACTCGCCACCACCTAGTTTCCCCATGCCGATAATTAACATCGGCTGCACTTCACCGTCCTCACTTGTTGGCGTGCCCCACTCCTGACAACACACTTGATATTGCCATTGATAGGTTTCAAAAATCATCGCTTCTGCCAACTCAGATAAGTGGCTTAAAGACGTCTCTAGAGACCATGCATGCGTGAAATCCTTCCACGCAATGTACACCATTTCTCGGTTGCGAAACTGACGCAACACGCGATGACCAGACATCTCATCAGGACATTGTTCCAACAGTTCAGCGAGACGTGAGCGGTAAGACTCCTGACGACTTGGCTGCGCTAACATACTTGGCAACTCACGGGCTAGGACTTCATCGCGATGAATGGCTTCGGTTATAAATTGGCTTAAGCCCGCCACATAACGAAATTGCTGCGCAACCTCATCGGGCCAAAGGGGAAAATAACCTGCGTCTTGGGCGTTTTGTACGGCAGATTCAGCGATAGAAATCAGTGGCGAAGGCAGCTGCATTTTTCTTCCTTGTTTGAAAAGCACGGTAACTCATTCTTTATACCAGACTGGAAGCAAATAAAAACGCCCACAAAAGGTTTGTGGGCGTTTTATCAAAAGTTCGGGATCGAATATTAAACTTGGAAAGATTTGATCTTCTTGTCTAGCTCACCTGCATTATTTTGCATCATTTCAGAGGTTTCTAGCAGCTCGGTAACAACAACAACTGAGGCTTCCACCAACTCACGTACATTGGTGAGGTTTTGGCTCATCTCTTCTGCAACACTGCTTTGCTGACCAGACGCCGTCGCGATCTGGAAGTTCATGTCATTGATTTGCGTCACTTGCCCAACAATACCATCGAGCTCAGATCCAGCATTAGAAACCAGCTCGTTTCCATCTGCCGCTTCTACAACGCTTTTTTCCATGAGTTCTACCGCAGATTCAGCACTGGTTTGCAGCTGTGCGATCATCTCTTGAATTTCTACCGTCGCTTGTTGTGTGCGTTGGGCAAGGTTACGAACTTCATCTGCAACCACAGCAAAACCCCGCCCAGCCTCGCCAGCTCGCGCCGCTTCAATCGCCGCATTCAGTGCAAGCAGGTTGGTTTGTTCAGAAATGCCTTGAATCGTCCCTACAACGCTACCAATGGCTTCAACACGTTCTTCAACTTGGTTAACCGCTTGTGCCGATGAAGCGATATCCGACGAAAGTTCACTCATTTTCGCCATTGTACTTTGCAAGAACTGCTGACCAGAAATTGCTTGTGCGGAAGCTTGCTCTGTTAGAGAAGATGCCGTCTGGGCATGTTCCGCAACCGTTTGGACCGTCGACGACATTTCACTCATCGCCGTAGCAAGTTGATCAATTTCGTTAAACTCTTCTTGCGCCGATTCCTTCGTTTCCGACATGCTCAGCGTCATGACTTCGGTGAGCGTTGATAATTCATCAGACGCATTAATTTGCATTTGAATAACATCGTGCAATTGTCGACGTGTCTTTTCTAATTCACGTGCCACGTCTCCGTATTCATCTTTACAATCCATACCAAATGGAACAGAGAGGTTCTTGCTCGCCATCAGTTTGATCGCGTCGCTCAGATACTGTGTTTGACGCAACATCACTCTAGCCGCCGCTAATAAGAGCACGACAAAAACCACAATCAATAAGGCGGTTTGCCAAGCAACTTGCGTTAAATATGCTTCATAATGCTGTTGGGCAACTTGCGCGTTTTGTGTCGCCGCTAAAAGTGAGTCGTAAAAAGTGTTTGCGTCCCACAGTTGTTTTGCCACGATCAGGACAGTACTGAAGACCATCAACATGACCATTTTAGGCACCAGTCGAATGTCGGATATGACCATTTCCCATGGCTTAAATGCCAGCTTTTCCATTGTCAGTTCTCCACCGAGTCTTATATAGTCTTTATCTATAATCTTTATATTACTTATAGTAATGTTCGCGCTTTGCGTGGTTACGCGATTTATTTTGAGCTTCGTATGAAAAACAATGATATCAAAGACAGCACACGACCGATGGGCCTGTTGTCACTAATATTGTCTTTTATGGCACTATTTGTGATCTCTGGCTTGTTGTTTTTCCCGATCGATCACGAAACCCGTCAAGTTCTTATCGGTCTGGATTTCATAATCTGTAGTATTTTTCTACTACAGCTCACCATTGATTTGATCCGGTCCACAGATCGCTGGTTATTCCTTAAACGTCATTGGATAGATTTCGTGGCGAGCATCCCATTGATAGAGCCCCTGCGCTTTGCTCGTATTTTTCATATTATGCGAGTGGTATTAGTACTGCGTTCGTCAAAGTTCATTTTGCATCAGCTCAAAGAAAACCGCCGCGAAACTACGGTCGCCTCTATACTGCTATTGATGGTTATCCTCATAACGCTCGGTTCTAGTGCAATGCTGTTTATCGAAGCGAAAAACCCAGAAGCGAATATTCGCACTGGCGCCGATGCTTTGTGGTGGGTATTTGTAACGATCTCAACGGTTGGTTACGGCGATCATTATCCTGTGACCTCCATAGGAAAGTTTTTGGCTGTCATCATCATTGTTTGCGGGGTGGGTATCTTTGGTATGATCTCGGGTCTTATCACCTCTATCCTTACTGCCCCAACGAAACAACAGACACACAGTTCAATCAATAAAGAACGTATGCTCGAGCAGCTCCTAACCCAACAAGCGCAAATACTAGAACGACTCGATTTCATGGAAAAAGAGCTACAACAACGTAAAACAGAGACAAAAAAATAGGACCATGCGGTCCTATTTTTTTGTCGTTACCACCAGAACGATCATTCACGCCAATAAGGCTGTACTTCCATACTGATCGCTCGGGTTTGATCCATTGCATGCAAAATTGAGCGCTCTTGACGGTGCAACCAGCGTTCTAACTGCTCTTTTTCTGCATCTTCCAGCATATCAACCAACGGGAGCAAGTGGTTCAGCATTAGCAGATCATCGATACCATGCACCAGATCCGCCCATGGTAAACGGAAGCTGTTACGCTCATCCGAGTTATACAAACTCGCGAAACCAATACCAGTATAGAGGTTACGCAATAAGCGATAACGCTGATCAACGTACTCTTGCGCCGTCAAATCGCGCTCTGCTGGGAAAGCTTCCATTAGCTCAGCCCAAGTGCGATCGAGCTGAGTAACTGAAAACGGCATGATGTTACTTGCCATTTTTTCACGTGCTTTTTCATCAAGAAATGGCTGCCAACCGCGCGCCAAGATCCAGCGGCTTAGATCCAGCAGTAACCCTGTGTAACGCGCGGAATTGAGCAACCCTAGCACTTCTTCACGGCTTGGCAACTCTTGTAACTGCTGAGTCAACTCAGATACTAAGAACTTACGCGCATCCAACTTGCGCAGCACATTGCCTTTGTCATCTAAAAGCTCTTCAAGGTGTGCATGCTCATCCAACCAACTCAGTTCTTCTTCCAACCATTTAAGCTCTTGGCGCAGAATCGCGCTCGCGCGACGAGGGACAATTCCGCCAAAAATAGTCAATGTTTGACGAATGAAACGAATGGCATTATTGATTTCACGCAGTGCTTCCACGCTGTCACGCTCAGCATAAATTTGCTCGTGATAATGCCAATGAGACAAAGCGTGCTCTAAAGAGTTGATCAAGCAAAATTCAACGGTATCCGTCGGACTACTGTCCACAAGTGCCAATGATTTTACTTCATCACCCGCATAACCGCTTGCAAGTCGATAACCTTTCGCTGCTTTGCTCAAGTTACCCAAGCGCATACCGCCTTGCTCGCAAAAGCTGCGTGCCAGTGTGAATAAAGCTTCGGTTTGGCCAGACTTAAGTTCCAGTTCAACTTCGCAAATTGGCTCTTGCTTCTCTTCTTCGTCTTCACCTTTGGCTACAACTAAGCCTTGGTCAAAAGCAACTTCAATCTGACTGCCATCGGGCATGCCAATCAGCCATTGTTCACGTGTGAAGTTGGTCGAGAATAATGGCATAAGCTCGGATTGCAGCGTTTCTGCATCTTTACCTGGAGGCCAAATATCTAGAGGATGAAGCGACAGATTAGGCTCGTCGCTAGTGTGCTCAGCATTGTATTCTGGTCTTTGATGTAAGCCTGCAACGACGCGTCCTGCTGTCTTTACGGTTTGGACGAATACATCATCAAAACGGCGAATTCTTAAACCAATGTCGTGCTTTCGAAGCCATTTATCGGCAGTATCAAAATAGGTGTTACCCAAGTCACGACAACTATGCTGAAGTACTTTTGTCTCAGAAATTTTTTCTTTTAAAGTTTCTGAAAATTCAGGAGAAACAAAAAACTTCAGTTCTATTTCGGTTTCCATAGCTATACCTTTCAAAGCAGATAGAAACAGGATATTGCGTAATTTCTCACACGGCAAGAGAGAAATATCGCCGGAATGATGATCTAAAACAGTTTTAATGAGCGATTTAATGCGTTACCATGCGCGCCTTTATAGCCATCGTTCAACATTTCGCCAAGCACTCAGAAATGGTGTATGTTTTTTTAAGGTTATAGTTATTAGGTTGAATGACCATGCCAGTAAATACAATTATGGGGTTATTTGCAAAGTCCCCAATTAAGCCTTTGCAACGCCACGTTGTGTGTGTCAACGAATGTTGTTCACACTTGGTGAAATTCTTTGAAGTATCTTCAAAGGGTGATTGGGAAAAAGCAGCAGAAATCCGTGCACAAATTTCTCACCTAGAGAAAGAAGCGGATGTGCTGAAACGTGAAATCCGTCTAAAACTGCCTCGCGGTTTGTTCATGCCAGTCGACCGTACTGACATGCTTGAGCTTTTGACTCAACAGGACAAACTTGCAAACCTGGCAAAAGACATTGCTGGCCGTGTATATGGTCGTCAACTTGTCATCCCTGAGGCTCTCCAACCAAACTTCCTCGCTTACGTTCAACGTTGTCTTGATGCTGCCGATCAGGCGCAAAAGGTAATCAATGAACTTGATGAATTGCTAGAAACCGGCTTCAAAGGCCGTGAAGTGACGCTCGTCGCTGAAATGATTCATCAATTAGACGTTATCGAAGATGATACCGATGCCATGCAGATTGAACTTCGCCAACAGTTGATGGTGATTGAAGCTGACATGAACCCTATCGATGTCATGTTCCTATACAAGATTCTTGAATGGGTAGGTGGTATTGCCGACCAAGCGCAGCGCGTAGGTGCTCGTTTGGAAGTCATGCTATCTCGATCTTAAAACATAAAGTTAACGACATAACGAAGAGCATAATTAACACGTGTCATAGGGACGATGACTATTTTCATCGTCTTATGGTTTGGCGCGCGTAAAATTTTGTTCCGCTTGTTATAAAACAACTAGGTATTACGATGGATATCCTTGCGAACTACGGCACTGTCCTGATTATTGTTGCAGCGATTTTTGGTTTCATGATGGCGATTGGTATTGGCGCGAACGACGTTGCTAATGCGATGGGTACATCTGTAGGTTCAAAAGCGCTAACTGTAAAACAAGCTATCATCATTGCGATGATCTTCGAATTTGCAGGTGCTTACCTTGCAGGCGGTGAAGTAACCGACACTATCCGTAAAGGTGTAATCGAAACTTCTTTATTTGCTAGTCAACCAGATGTTCTTGTCTACGGCATGATGTCTGCGCTTTTAGCAGCAGGTACATGGCTGCTTCTTGCTTCTTACATGGGCTGGCCAGTATCAACGACTCACTCAATCATCGGTGCAATCATTGGTTTTGCATGCGTATCAGTAGGTACTGAAGCGGTTGACTGGGGCAGCGTTCAAGGCATTGTTGGTAGCTGGATTATTACGCCAGTGATTTCAGGTTTCTTTGCTTACGTTATCTTTGTCAGCGCACAGCGCCTGATTTTTGATACTGAGAACCCTCTGTTTAACGCGAAACGTTTTGTACCTGTTTACATGTTCATCACAACAATGGTGATTGCACTTGTAACCATCAAAAAAGGTCTAAAACACGTTGGTCTTCACCTGACCAATGGTGAAGCCTGGATGTGGGCAGCAGCAGTTTCAGCACTTGTGATGATTGGCGGCTACGTATACATCCAGAAAAAATTCGCTAATCGCGAAGAAGACCGCAGCTTTTCTGGCGTGGAAGGTATCTTCAGCGTTCTGATGGTTATCACCGCTTGTGCGATGGCATTTGCACACGGTTCAAACGACGTTGCAAACGCCATTGGTCCACTGTCTGCTGTCGTATCGACTGTTGAACACATGGGCGAAATCAGCACGAAAAGCACCATCGCTTGGTGGATTCTACCTCTTGGTGGTATTGGTATCGTGGTCGGTCTTGCAACACTAGGTCACAAAGTAATGGCAACCGTTGGTACAGGCATCACTGAGCTAACGCCTAGCCGCGGTTTTGCAGCACAGCTAGCAACAGCATGTACGGTAGTTCTAGCGTCTGGTACAGGCCTGCCAATTTCAACCACTCAAACATTGGTTGGTGCGGTTCTCGGTGTTGGCTTTGCTCGTGGTATCGCAGCACTGAACCTAGGCGTAGTTCGTAACATCGTGGCATCATGGATCGTTACACTACCAGCGGGTGCGTTATTGGCCGTAGTATTCTTCTACGGACTTCAAGCGATGTTCGCTTAAGACACTCGTCAATAGAATGTAAGCGCTTTGTCATTATTGACTCAAACGCACAGAAAGGGAGGCTTTGCCTCCCTTCTTTGTTGCACCGAGGTTTGAAACTGCATACTATTCGTCTATTTCCGGCTCCAATCATTCGGTGCCAACGCTGTCTCCAAGAAAAATCGTTAAGGGATTTACTGTGAAAAAACTAATCATCACGGTTTTGTTTACTTTGCTAGCAGCGCCAGCGGCCCTAGCAGCAGACCGTTATATTTCTGATGACCTCTTCACTTTTATGCACTCAGGTCCAAATAACACCTACCGTATTATTGGTAGTGTTAACGCCGGTTCTAAAGTACAACTGATTAAAACCAACCGAGATACTGGCTATACGCAAGTTCGTGATGACCGTGGTCGCACTGGTTGGGTACAAAGCAAGTTTGTGACAAACCAAGAGAGCATGGCAATTCGCCTTCCTCGCATTGAGAAAGAGCTAGCCGAAGTAAAAGAGCAGCTTGCTAATGCTCGTCAAACTTCTGATGCAGAGAAAGCCGGTCTTGTTACCTCTCTCGAAACACGTAACCAACAAATTTCAGATCTAGAAAATAAATACTCTGAGATCAGCGATCAGCTTACTTCTGTTGAAACAGAAAACCGCGAGCTACGCGCAAAACTGGATACTCAAAAAGATGACATGCTGCTTAAGTACTTCACTTATGGCGGCGGTGTCGCAGGTTTAGGTTTACTATTTGGTTTGATTCTTCCGCATGTCATGCCTCGTAGAAAGCGCTCTCCTGCGGGTTGGGCATAAACCCTCACGCTTTTATCTTTAAAAAGAACGCAAAAGCCAGTCGATATCGACTGGCTTTTTAGTTTGCTTCGTTTGACAGAAGTAAGTACTACTCCCCCATTGAACTAGAGGCTCGACGACGATCCGTTGCGCCATAAAGCTTGCCATCTTTTAGCTCAATTGCATTCAAACCGCTTACCACTGGAATAACGTGCACTGGGTAGCCAAGCTCCATAAACTCAGGCACCAGCATTTCTGCGAACGTTTTCTTTTCCACCAGCAAACCAGTCGGGTCATAAGACTTGGTGCGGTCTATCTTAGTGCCATACTGGATGTTTGGTAAGTCAATAGCCTCTTGCGCTGATAAATTCCAATCCAGCACCCCAACCACGGTTTTGAGTACATACCCCGGGATTTGTGAACTACCTGGTGACCCAACCACCAAACGCAAGTTATCATCACTGTCCATCACCATTAATGGCGTAATAGCCGAACGTGGACGCTTGCCCGCTTCAATTGAGTTTTGCGTAGGCTTGCCGTTAACCGTTGGCTGAGGTGAGAAGTTAGCCATCTGCGCATTCAAGATAACGCCATCGACCATCACACCCGAGCCCATACCCGTGCCAACGGTGCTGGTCATCGCAATTGCATTTCCATCTCTATCGACGATAGAAATATGCCCTGTATCTTTGCTCTCGAAGCCTTGATATTGCGCATACTGAGTTTGCGTTATCTGTCCTGCTTTTGGATCCTCTTTTAAAGTGCCATTATCAGGGATTAAATCACGTCTCTGATCTAGATAGGCTTTAGACAACAACTGTTCAACTGGCGTTTCCACATAATCCGGATCTCCGGCATACGCAATACGATCGGCTTTTGCAATTCGCATCGCTTCAGTCATGAGACGCCAAGGTTCCACATCCGTTTTCGCCATATGGGCAATGTCATAGGGTGCGAGCAGTTCAAGACTCTGAGCGACCATCACACCGCCCGAAGCTGGGTAACCAAAAGAGACGATTTTATTCCCACGGTAGTCGCTCTCAATGATGTCACGCTGCTTCACTTGGTAATGTTTAAAATCTTCTAAAGACAACTTCTCGTGTTGGTCATCAATACGACTATTAACCGTCTCTACGATGTGCTGACCAAGCTCACCACCATAAAGGTAACGATCGCCTTGTTGCGCGATCTTCCTCAGCGTCTCAGCCATCTTAGGGTTCTTCATCAAGGTTCCCGTCGGCTTAATATCGTCCCCTTGCCAATACAAGGCTTTCACTTCCGGATCTTGCTCAAGTCGGCTTTGCTCTCTTACTACGATGTCGTAGGTGTAGCTGTTCATCGCGTACCCATTGCTCGCCAATGTAATCGCCGGCTTAATCAGCTCTGCCCATGGCAACTTGCCATATTGTTCATGAGTGGTGTAAAGCAACCGCAATGTGCCCGGAACCGCAACAGAACGAGGGCCTAATATTTCGTTGCGACTGAGTACTTCCCCATTCTCAACAAACATTTCAGGGTTCGCGCTAGAGGGCGCTTCATCTCGACCATCAAGGGCCAGAAATTTTTTCTCGTCATGTTGATAAAACAGCGCGAAAGTCCCGCCGCCAATTCCGGTCATATCTGGCTCAACGACAGACATCACCATCTGCATCGCAACCATAGCATCAACAGCGTTACCGCCTTCTTTCAATATTGAGTAACCGGTACTACTCACGTAAGGATTCGTCGCACTGACCATGAAATCTTGCCCGCGACTATCTGGTGTAACTGGGAATGGGTCTGGCTTTGCTGCATAGCTTGTCGATGCAACAATGCTTAAAGAAAAAATCAGAATACGCATGTGTCTCTGTTTAGACTCCTATTATGTGATGGGGTCTAACGTGGACCAAGTCATTACTCCGAAGTTCGTGAATATGGTGTCTTTTTACACAACGCTGACTGGAATCGCGCTATCAATAGATGAATGATATTGGTGCCACTTAAACGACTGAGAAAAGCTATATTTTGCTTGTTTGAGTATCTAAAAATCATCACCAGAATAGATGCAAAAGATGCTCTGAAAAATAAAAAGCCAGCGATATGATTTCGCTGGCTTGATGTGTTTCGACAAGAGTTACCCTTTCCACTCATACAACGCTGGTATACGAATTTGCTCACCTTGGAACTCAACAATCACAGCTTGCGGTTGTATTTCTCTTAGAGTGACCTGATCATCAACGACATCCCCTTGATGATACTCAACATTGTTAATTTTCACCCAACGGCGATTTTCATCACTAGCGTACATATGGGTTTGCAAATTAAGCGCAGGTAGACGCCCTTGCCACTGGTGAGCGTTGCGCTCTAAATCGTTCACGCGTGCCGTTTGTGATGACGAATTGTCATCATCTCGGGATAAGGCATTTTCGACCTTCCTAGCTAAATCAGGAGATAATGAGGATAAATCCAGATCATCCAAAGACAACCCGAGGTCCTCTTCAGCAGCAGAAGTCGTTTGGGTTGATGCTGAGTTACGTGTTTCATCTCTGCTTGGTGTATGGCTCGTGTATTCATCGGGGGGGATAAATGTACCAAAATCACGCGATAGCTCTGCACTTGGCCACTCTCTTGGCAATTGGGCTAACTGGGTGTTCTCTGGATAGTCCAATACTTTGAAAGGTGATAGCACTTCGACCTTTTCTATCGGGGACGTTGTATCTACTTCAACACTCGGTGCAAAGAGATCTAAGTACCAAGCGACTCCGATAGCAGAAGCAGTGATTGGCAGCAAGAACAGACCTATATGTTTCACAGCTGACATTATGCGTCCTCCTTCTCGATTCTCGCCAGTTGAGGCGCATCTGGCTGAACATTTTGCTGAAGTCGGTCTAGCGTTCGCTTACCTGCAATACCATCGACACCAATTCCTTGCCAACGTTGAAATAATTCGACTCGCTCTTTCATCGCACCATCAAAAATAGACGTTTCAAGCAGTGGCTCACTCACCGCTTCTGCTAATAATCGGTCTAATACTTCAATCGCGGGGCCTTCCATGTCTAAACGTAATGTTTCATTCAGCGGAGCATGCCACAGTTCGATAATATTGCCCTGCCACAACGGCTTTAGCCACGAAACTGGCAGACGGAGACGCTGCTTACCATTGAGCACTTCAGCTTGATCATTACCGACGGCATATAGAATGACATACCCAACATCACCTTGATAATTCAACTCCAAGATCACAGGGCGATTTTGTTGCATCAACAGCGGCCAAGTCGCCATTTTACGCTCACAACGCATAGTCGACTGCGGTTCTGACAAACAAAGATTATCGCGAACCGATGCTTGATATCCCCACAAACGATACAAATCATTTACAGCGAGGTTCGACTGTTTTTGTGTTAACAATAAATCACGCTGCTCATCCGTTAACTGTTGGCTGACGACGGTTGGTGTTGGCTCTACTCTTGGCTCCGTCACTTGTGTCAACACTGACGTCGCTTGAGCTGGCATATAATTCACGACCGCCCACCCCGTACTTAATGCAGCAATAAGGCCTACCGTGACAGAGCCCCAAGCTGGCCAACGGAAAGTCCGGCGCTCTTTTTTATCTTGCTGATAAATATCTGCCTGAAACTGCATCACCTCTTCACAGGCCTGCTGAACGGTTTGCTTATCCACCACCACATTACCCTGGTGATAACTAATGTTGAGGGATTTGTCACAGATAAGGTTGATGAGCCGCGGTATACCGTGACTGTATTTGGCTATAAGTTTACAAGAAGCACGATTAAACAGTTGCTGGTCGCCACCTGCTGTATGTAGTCGAAATGCGATGTAATCTTCTGTCTCTTTTTCATCCAACGGCAACAGGTGATAACGCCCGGTAATACGCTGGGCAAGTTGGCGTAGTTGTGTTGTTTGTAATAACCGCTGCAATTCAGGCTGCCCGACCAACAACACTTTGAGCAATTTTCTGGTATCGGTTTCCAAGTTGGTCAACAAGCGCAACTGCTCTAGAACGTCGGCAGCAAGGTGTTGAGCCTCATCAATGACCAGCAATGTCTGCCAGCCTGAACGATAATTACGCAGCAAATATTGATGGATAACCTGGTTTAGCTGTTTGAGGTTTGCATCTGGCGGATAGGTGATTTTGAACTCATCGCAAATGGCTTCGAGCAAGTCTCTACTCGAAAACGTGGGATTGAGAATAAGACCCGCTTTGGTGTTATCACCCAAATTCGCCAGCATCGCTTTTGCGACGGTCGTTTTGCCTGTACCTACTTCGCCAGTAAGCATAGCAAAGCCACCGCCATCGCCTAGCCCAGCTTGGAGATGTGTGATTGCCTCTTTGTGACGTTGGCTTAAATACAAATAACGTGAGTTTGGAACAATCGAAAATGGTTGTTCGACAAACCCAAAAAAGTCCTTATACATTAGGCTCTCCAGCTAAAAAACCACCTGGGAATAGTCAGACATGGTATAAACGCTCTTCTTCTATTCTTAGGAGTAAAGAAAAGTACCATTGCTTGCTACAATGTCCAACGGCATATCCATAAATTAAGAGGTAATTCGTGCAAGTTTATTTAGTAGGTGGCGCAGTTCGAGATAAATTGCTCGGAATTGATAGTTATGACAACGACTGGGTGGTCGTAGGCGCGACGCCCGAGATGATGCTGTCCCAAGGATACACCGCCGTTGGTAAAGACTTTCCTGTATTTCTGCATCCCAAAAGTAAAGAAGAATATGCCCTTGCACGAACAGAGAGAAAGTCAGGTTCTGGTTACACTGGTTTTGAATGTTTCTTCGATCAAAACGTCACCTTAGAAGAAGATTTGATACGTCGTGATTTAACCATTAACGCGATGGCAATGGAGAGTGATGGCACGATCCATGACCCATATGGTGGCCAGCAAGATCTCAACGATAAACTGCTACGCCATGTATCAGACGCCTTTATTGAAGACCCTCTACGCGTTTTACGTGTCGCTCGCTTCGCAGCGAAGCTTGCTGCTCTAAACTTTACGGTTGCCGACGAAACCATGCGGTTAATGCGTCACATGGCAGAATCTGGAGAGCTAAGTACACTGACTCCCGAGCGTGTTTGGCAAGAATGGCATAAATCTCTCCCTACTCCTCGCCCTGATATTTTCTTATCGGTTCTACGAGACTGTGGTGCATTAACCGTGGTTTTACCTGAAATTGATGCACTATTTGGCGTACCTCAACCTGAGAAGTGGCATCCAGAAATCGATACTGGCATCCATACTTTGATGGTGGCAGAGCAAGCCGCAAAATTGAGTAACTCACTCCCCGTCAGGTTTGCCGCCCAAGTGCATGACTTGGGTAAAGGCGTGACGCCAGAGAGCGAATGGCCAAGCCACAAAATGCATTGCCATACAGGATTAAAACTGATCAAAAAGCTGTGCGAACGTGTCCGGGTACCAAATGAGTTTCGTGATTTAGCCTTGATGGTGTGCGAACAGCATTCCAATATTCATCGCGCGGCTGAACTTAAACCACAAACCATAATTAAAATACTCAATAAGCTCGATGTGTGGCGTAAGCCCGAACGTCTGCAAGATATCTTGCTTTGCTGCCAAGCGGATCACACTGGTCGTAAAGGACTGGAAACGCAACCATATCCACAGGCGGATATTTTTAGGCAAGCCTACCAAGCAGCAGCGGCAGTTGACGTTCAAACCATAATCAAAGAGGGCTTTAAAGGCCCTGCGATTCGTGACGAGCAAGAAAAACGACGTATTGAAGCAGTGAAAGCAGCGCTTAAGAAGTAACGAACAAACAAAAACGCCCGCGGATTTCGCGGGCGTTTTTCGTTAGCATCAATTATGCACTTAATAGAAAAGCGAACAAACCGACGCCCAAAATCAGACGGTAAATCACAAACGGTGTCATGCCCATGCGTGAAATCATCTTCAAGAAGAAATGGATACAGATGTACGCACTGATAAACGATGTGATAATGCCAGTCATTAAGAAACCAACATGGACAGGTTCACCACTGGTCACTAACTTCATACCTAAGTAGCTACCAGCTAGTGTAATGATTGGGATCGACATTAAAAATGAAAAGCGGGCAGCCGCTTCTCGAGTAAAGCCAAGGTAAAGCGCTGCTGTAATGGTCGCCCCTGAACGTGAAGTTCCAGGAATCATCGCTAAGGCTTGGGCAATACCGATAAATACAGCTTTCTTCCAACCCGTTTGGTATTCATCGGCAACGAGTTCAGCGTTTTTGTCTACCCACCATAGCAACAAGCCAAATACGATCGTGGTAGTCGCGATGACGTAAGCGCTACGTAGATACACTTCAATGATGTCTTTCATCAATAGGCCGAACACACAAGCTGGAATCGTCGCAATCACGATCATCCAAGCCAATTTAGCTTCTTTACTGCGATCTCCTTTAAAGATCGAAGCAAATAACGCTTGAAACAAAGTGATTACTTCATGACGAAAATAGATCACGACAGCCATTAATGTACCGACGTGAACAGCAACATCAAAGGCTAGACCTTGGTCTTCCCATCCTAAAATAGCGGAAGGCAGGATCAAATGGGCAGAGCTTGAGATAGGCAAAAACTCTGTCAGCCCCTGAATCAGAGCCAAAATAAAGGCTTCAAAATAACTCATGTAAACAACTCAAATTAAAAATGAAAGGAAACGGGTTTGAGCGAATCGACTGGCTGCATAGCATGCCAAATGTCTGCGACTGTGCGTCCATCGCCTGGGATCACTAATTGCGGTTCGAGATCATACAGCGGCTTTGTGACAAAAGGATATTTGTAGATATCACTGCGAGGTAGCTCAGGTTTTTTCTTGGAGACGCGCTCACCGAACAACACTATATCGAGATCCAGTGTTCGATCCTGATACTTTTGCGCGTTTTCTTCGCGTCCCCACTTAAATTCAATCTCGCGTAGTTGATGGCTCAACTCTTCTAATGACAACTCGGTACGCATTGCAACGACAAAGTTGTAGAAATTCTTGCTGCTAAAACCAATAGGTTCGCATTCATATATCGGTGATACGAGGAGATTTTCTCCAAGCCGTTGCAGCTCCTGATACGCAGCAAGCACATGTTGCTCTCTTTCTACGTTCGTCCCAACACCGATATAAGTGGTGATCATGCTCGGCCTCGCTCAATCACCACACCAACAGCACGTGCTTGCGGCACGGCGCCAGGCTTCGCTAGGCGGATTTTCACCCAAGGCACAGAGAAACGCTGCATGATAAGCTCTGCTACTTCTTCAGCCACGCGCTCGACCAGTAAGAAACGACCATTTTCAATGTGGTTAAGTACCGCCTCACTCACCTGCGAATAATCCAGTGCATCTTGCACATCATCACTTTTGCCCGCAGGTTTATTATCGTGTGCCATTTCAATATCTAGAACCAACTTTTGTTTGATTTGTTGCTCCCAGTCGTACACGCCAATTGTGGTGATTACTTCTAACTGTTCAATAAAAACTTTATCCAGAGCCATCTTATGTCCTTCTATTACAGAGGTCGGATACCCGTGAGGGGTAATTTGATCGTAGTATTCTATACCTAAGTAACATTTACTTTGGTCATCACAATGTTACTTAGGTATAAACTGCGAAAGCATCTTTATATACAAGAAATCACATAATGCAAGCTCTATCACAGTGAGGATTTCTGCATTATGTAAATTCGGGGTATGATAGCAACTACGCGGGAACCGAGCATTAAATTCCAATCCATCAAGGACTTCTATGGACGCACTGGCACTGATAATGACAATGGCCGCCTATTTATTAGGTTCGGTTTCCAGTGCGGTTTTGATCTGTCGACTCTTAAAACTGCCAGACCCACGCAGTGTGGGATCTAACAATCCTGGAGCAACGAACGTATTGCGTATTGGCGGACGAGGAGCCGCTGTTTCAGTCTTGTTGTGCGATATGCTCAAAGGCACTATCCCCGTGTGGGGCGGATACTTTCTTGGTATCGACCCTATCATTCTTGGCGTCATCGCCATTGCTGCCTGTCTTGGCCACATGTATCCCATCTTTTTCCACTTTAAAGGCGGAAAAGGTGTCGCAACCGCGCTTGGCGCTATCGCTCCGATTGGTTTGGACTTAACAGGATTGGTAATGTTAACTTGGCTGTCAGTAGCCGCGCTATTCCGCTATTCATCCTTAGCGGCTCTCGTCACGGTTTTGGTCACTCCGTTTTATACTTGGATGTTTAAACCGCAATACACGTTACCTGTTGCTATGCTGTGCTGCTTAATCGTATTTAAGCATCATCAAAATATTCGTCGGCTTTTGTCTGGCGACGAGCCAAAAATCGGCGAGAAAAAACTGACACAAAAAAACTCGGCTTAATGCCGAGTTTTTCGTTTAAAGAAGGATGTATTGGTTATGCATGAACTCGATTCAGGAAGTTCAACAACATCTGGTTGACGAACTCAGGTTGCTCTAAACAACTGATATGTCCAGCTTGGGGAATCTCCACCAACTCACTGTCTGTGATACAGTCTTTCATTAAATAAGATTCAAAAACTGGACGGGGTTTATCTTCACAGCCCACTGCAATTAACGTCGGCAGAGCAAATTTTTCCGAATCCTCAATCACATCCCGGCGACCAAACACCATGCGCCCTATGCGAGCTACTTCCACCGCACGCTCACCGTTCAGCTCTTCTAAACTGCGTTTGAATGAAGCGACAAGTTTAGGGTTATCCTGATTGACGTTGTTGGCAAAGAACAGCGGCACAACGGCTTCAATAATTGGCGCAGGCACTGCTTGGACTTGGCTGATGGTATCAAGCATTGCAAAATACTTTTTATACGTAACTTCTGGCTCCCAGCCAATGAAGGTATCCATCAATACCAGTGACTTAACACGTTGCGGCGCTTGAGCCGTTAGCTCTGCTCCCCACATGCCGCCAACAGATAAGCCCACTATCGAGAACTCTTCGATATCTAAATGATCCATCAATGCCAACATATGTTGTGCATAGTCGGCCAATGACTGTGTCGATGCAGGTGCAGCGTCCGATTCACCATGTGCCCAAAGATCTGGCACAATACAACGGAATGACTGGCTTAAAACCTCAACTTGCGGCGCCCACATTTGGCTATCCCAAAGGTAACTATGACCAAATAGAAGCACAGGGCCCTCACCTTTATCTAGATAAGCAAGTTGCTGACCTTCAATTTCAAACTTATTCATTGTTATATCCATTTCTTATTCTTCCACGTCATCCTAGCACTGAAACAATAGCGAACTGCTCGCATCAGTCAGAATGTAAAACGAGGCGGTTCATTGAATAATTAAAAATAAAGGCCTCTGAGGAGCAGAGACCTTTATTACACAGAACCGGTTTCAAACCTACCGCATAAATTTGATTAAGCGACAGGTGTTAGTTGATCAATTGGCCAACGTGGACGAGCCTCTACTGACATATCAGCCACTTCGCCATTCTTCAAGCGCTGCATGCCTGCGTAAGCAATCATCGCACCGTTATCTGTACAGAACTCAGTACGTGGGTAGTAAACTTCGCCGCCAACTTTCTTCGCTAACTTCTCTAACTCAGCTCGCAAACGACGGTTAGCACTCACACCACCAGCAATAACAATGCGTTTCATGCCTGTTTGCTCAAGCGCGCGCTTACATTTAATAGCCAACGTAGCACACACAGCCTCTTCAAATGCCAATGCGATGTCCGCGCGGGTTTGCTCGTCATCACCGTTTGCAGCAATCGTGTTAGCCGTAAAGGTTTTTAGACCAGAGAAACTCATGTCCAAACCTGGCACATTCGTCATTGGGCGCGGGAACTTAAAGCGACCCGGTGTACCTTTTTCCGCCAGTTTAGATAATAGTGGACCGCCTGGGTAATCCAAACCCATTAGCTTCGCTGTTTTATCAAACGCTTCGCCCGCCGCATCATCAATCGACTCACCTAGAATTTTGTACTCACCGATGCCTCTCACTTCCACCATCATAGAGTGGCCGCCCGATACTAATACCGCCACAAACGGGAACGGTGGAGGGTTATCTTCCAACATTGGGGCCAATAGGTGACCTTCCATATGATGAACAGGTACCGCTGGCACTCCCCAAGCATAAGCAATACTGCGACCGATAGTCGCACCCACTAATAGCGCCCCAACAAGACCAGGCCCCGCGGTATACGCGACACCATCGATGTCTTTTGAAGTTAAGTTCGCTTCTTTTAGTGCCTCTTTAATAAGAGGAATGGTTTTCTTTACGTGGTCACGTGAAGCCAACTCAGGCACCACACCGCCGTAATCTGCGTGCAGTTTTACTTGGCTGTATAGCTTGTGTGACAAGAGACCGTTTTCATCGTCATAAATTGCGATGCCAGTCTCGTCACAAGAGGTTTCAATACCAATAATGCGCATGGTTTTCTCAGTATGCTTTCTGTATAGAGGAAATTTGGGCGTCATATTACCTCGCCTTGGTGCTGCAAACAAATTTTGTACAGACAATAATCGACAAAAGGCTTTACAAAGTAGTTGTGATCGGATTAAAATTCCGCACCATTTTTGATCAAGCTGGTAAGAGACCTAACAATTGTGATTTGGTCTGTTGAATACCAGCGTTAACGAATAACCCCTGAGGTGAAAGGCATATGCCAGTAGTTAAAGTACGTGAAAACGAACCGTTCGACGTTGCTCTACGTCGTTTTAAGCGCTCTTGCGAAAAAGCAGGTATCCTTTCTGAAGTGCGTCGTCGTGAGCACTACGAAAAACCAACTACAGTTCGCAAACGCGCTAAAGCAGCAGCTCAAAAGCGTCACGCTAAGAAGCTAGCTCGCGAAAACGCTCGTCGCGTTCGCCTGTACTAATAACTGAGCTCCAAAAGGAATTTAGTTATGGCTCTGATTGATCAACTCAAAGAAGAGCAAAAATTAGCGATGAAAGCCAAGGACAAATTGCGCCTTGGTACTATTCGTTTAGCCCTATCAGCAATCAAGCAACGTGAAGTTGACGAACAGATTACTCTGAACGATGACGACATTCTTGCAGTATTGACCAAGATGGTTAAACAACGTCGCGACTCTGTAGCGCAGTTTGAAGCAGCGGGTCGTCAAGATCTTGCTGATGCGGAACAAGCAGAAATTACCGTTCTTGAGGACTTTATGCCTCAACCACTGACAGACGAAGAAGTAGCGGCTCTCATCGAGAACGCGATTGCTGAATCTGGCGCAGCTGGCATGCAAGACATGGGCAAAGTAATGGGCGTTCTGAAACCGCAAATTCAAGGGCGTGCAGATATGGGTAAAGTAAGCGGTTTAGTTCGCGCTAAATTGGCTTAAGGTACCCCACCCAATTGCAGCAAGCCGTGCTATCCTTTGGAGCGCACGGCTTGTTTGTATCTGGATGGATGGAATGAAATCAATGGGCAATACGCTCATTCTTTTAAGGCATTCACTCCACTCATCATCTTCTTTTTTTGTTAGGTTTTATGGCTGGACACATCCCTCGCAGTTTTATCGATGACCTTCTAGCTCGACTTGATATTGTCGATATCATCGACGCACGTGTGAAACTTAAGAAAAAAGGCAAAAACTACGGCGCATGCTGCCCTTTCCACAACGAAAAGACACCCTCATTCAGTGTCAGTCAAGAAAAGCAGTTCTACCATTGTTTTGGTTGTGGCGCGCATGGAAATGCCATCGATTTTTTGATGGAGTTCGACCGACTAGAATTCGTCGAAGCCATTGAAGAACTCGCTTCATACTTGGGTTTAGATGTTCCTCGCGAACAACGTAGCGGCGGTAATGGTTCGTTTCAATCAGGCCCACAAGCAAGCAGCAGTGAAAAACGTAACCTATACGACTTAATGGGCAGCATTGCTCAATTTTATCGTAACCAACTCAAACAGCCAGCAAGTAAGGTGGCGATTGAGTATCTAAAAGATCGCGGCCTGTCTGGTGAAATCGTCCAGAAGTTTGGCATCGGCTATGTGGCTGATGAATGGGATTTAGTTCGTAAGAACTTTGGCCAGAATAAAGAAAACCAAGACATGCTCGTCACTGGCGGCATGTTGATTGAAAACGATAAAGGCAACCGCTACGACCGATTCCGTGGTCGAGTGATGTTTCCTATTCGAGACAGACGCGGCCGAGTAATAGGCTTTGGTGGTCGAGTATTAGGTGATGGGACACCAAAATATCTCAACTCACCCGAAACCCCGATATTTCATAAAGGTAAAGAGTTGTATGGCCTTTATGAAGTACTACAAGCGTACCGTGAGCCACCACAAATTTTAGTGGTTGAAGGCTATATGGATGTTGTCGCGCTTGCTCAATATGGCGTAGATTATTCCGTTGCCTCATTGGGAACCTCGACAACGGGCGATCACTTGCAAGTGTTATTCAGGCAAACAAGCACCGTCGTGTGTTGTTATGACGGTGACCGCGCAGGCCGTGAAGCAGCGTGGCGTGCCATGGAAAATGCATTGCCTTACCTAACGGATGGTCGCCAGTTAAAATTCATGTTTTTGCCGGATGGAGAAGATCCCGACTCTTATATCCGACAAAACGGAAAACAAGCATTTGAGCAGCAAGTGTCTAATGCGATGCCCTTGTCTGAATTCATGTTCAGCTCATTGACTCAGCAGGTCGATATGAGCACGAAAGAAGGCATGGCAAAACTGAGTACTCTTGCGGTTCCTCTCATTGATAAAGTCCCTGGCGGCACTTTAAGACTATACTTGAGAGAATTGCTTGGCCGCCGTTTGGGTTTGGTTGATGAACGCCAACTACAGCAGCTAATTTCAAAACAAGGTAAAGAGGATAAAAGGCCTCAACCTCATAAAGAAATCAAGCGAACGCCGATGCGAGAAGTGATCGCGTTACTGATTCAAAACCCACAATACGTAAGTATGGTGCCAGATCTAACCAGCGTTAGAGATTTGCCCATTCCTGGTCTAAGTTTATTTGTTGATGTACTTGATAAATGCCAAGCGCATCCCCATATCAACACAGGCCAATTATTAGAGCATTGGCGAAACAGCCAAAATGAGACCCTTCTGTCTCGTCTCGCGAGTTGGGACATTCCACTCGATGAGGACAACCAAGAAGAAATCTTTTTAGACTCACTGGATAAAATTATTGCCCAGTGCGTAGAAAAACAAATTGAAAACCTGCAGGCCAAAGCAAGAAGTGTCGGTTTATCAGCCGAAGAGAAAAGGGAGCTGCTAGCACTTATGCTAGATTTAAAAGCGTAACCCTGTTTAATTAGTCAGCAACGATTTAATTTGTTATAGTAAGTGGTTTGCATTTCGCATACTGATTCCTTCACCAGATTACGAAGTTGGATACCGTCTATGGATCACAATCCGCAGTCACAGCTAAAGTCACTTGTTATTAAAGGCAAGGAACAAGGCTATCTGACCTACGCCGAAGTAAATGA
This sequence comes from Vibrio sp. 947, assembly GCF_033339115.1. Classification (NCBI taxonomy): domain Bacteria; kingdom Pseudomonadati; phylum Pseudomonadota; class Gammaproteobacteria; order Vibrionales; family Vibrionaceae; genus Vibrio; species Vibrio sp. 947. Next base: position 48,134 of record NZ_JAWOTX010000004.1, read on the forward strand.
CCACCTACCTGCTGAAATCGTAGATTCAGAACAGGTAGAAGACATCATTCAGATGATCAACGACATGGGCATTAAGGTAGTAGAAACTGCTCCTGATGCTGATGATTTAGCACTGAACGATGACACAAATATTACCGATGAAGATGCAGCCGAAGCTGCAGCCGCTGCACTTTCTAGCGTAGAGAGTGAGATTGGTCGTACAACAGACCCAGTACGTATGTACATGCGTGAGATGGGTACTGTCGAACTTCTAACTCGCGAAGGCGAAATCGACATCGCAAAACGTATTGAAGAAGGTATTAACCAAGTTCAATCGTCTGTTGCTGAATACCCAGGCACAATTCCGTACATTCTTGAGCAATTTGACAAAGTTCAAGCTGAAGAACTACGTCTTACAGACCTAATTTCAGGTTTTGTAGATCCAGATGCTGACGACACCGCTGCACCAACGGCAACACACATCGGTTCTGAACTGACTGAATCTCAGTTAGAAGAAGAAGACGATGAAGACGTTGATGACGACGAAGATAGCGATGACGATTCAGATGATTCTGAAGAAGATGTAGGTATCGATCCAGAATTAGCGCTAGAGAAATTCAACCAACTACGCAGCACCTATCAAAATCTTCAATTAGCAATCAACGAGTACGGCTATAACAGCCCGAAAGCAACCGTTGCTAATGAAATGATGCTAGACGTATTCCGCGAGTTTCGTCTAACGCCTAAACAGTTTGATCACCTAGTGAATGAACTGCGTACTGCTATGGATCGCGTTCGTACACAAGAGCGTCTGATCATGAAGTCAGTGGTTGAATACGGCAAAATGCCGAAGAAATCATTCATCGCGCTGTTCACTGGTAATGAATCAAGTGAAGCTTGGCTGGATGAAGTTCTTGCTTCAGACAAGCCATACGCTGAAAAGATCAAACGTAACGAAGAAGAAATCCGTCGTTCAATCGCTAAGCTAAAAATGATTGAAGAAGAGACTTCTCTAAACGTACAGAACATTAAAGACATCAGCCGTCGTATGTCTATCGGTGAAGCAAAAGCTCGCCGTGCGAAGAAAGAGATGGTTGAAGCGAACTTGCGTCTTGTAATTTCTATCGCGAAGAAATACACCAACCGTGGCCTACAGTTCTTGGATCTGATCCAGGAAGGTAACATCGGTCTGATGAAAGCGGTAGATAAGTTCGAATATCGTCGTGGTTACAAGTTCTCGACTTACGCAACGTGGTGGATCCGTCAGGCAATCACTCGTTCAATCGCGGACCAAGCACGTACGATTCGTATTCCGGTACACATGATCGAAACGATCAACAAGCTAAACCGTATCTCTCGTCAAATGTTGCAAGAGATGGGTCGCGAGCCACTACCGGAAGAACTGGCAGAGCGCATGCAAATGCCAGAAGACAAGATTCGTAAAGTTCTAAAAATCGCTAAAGAGCCTATCTCAATGGAGACACCAATCGGTGACGACGAAGATTCGCATCTAGGTGATTTTATCGAAGATACAACGCTAGAACTTCCGCTAGATTCTGCAACTGCAACTAGCCTTAAGGTGGCAACAAAAGACGTGCTTGCAGGTCTAACGCCACGTGAAGCGAAAGTACTTCGTATGCGTTTTGGTATTGACATGAACACTGACCATACTCTAGAAGAAGTTGGTAAGCAGTTCGACGTTACTCGTGAGCGTATCCGTCAGATCGAAGCAAAAGCACTACGTAAACTTCGTCACCCAAGCCGCTCAGAGACTCTGCGCAGCTTCCTAGACGAATAATCGCAGCGCATACAAGCTTTTAGAAATCAAAAAAGGTGACTTTAGGTCACCTTTTTTATTATCTACTGTTCTAAGTGGATAAAAACTAAGCGCAATTGCCCTAGTTGGTATCTAGACACCTTGCAACGCTTCCCCTATAATCGTTGTCCTATTAAGGCCCCTTAGCTCAGTGGTTAGAGCAGTCGACTCATAATCGATTGGTCCCCAGTTCAAGTCTGGGAGGGGCCACCATATATAGAAAGGCCTGAGAGCATTTATTTGTTCTCAGGCCTTTTGCTTTTCAGTCGCTGTGCTACACATGTGCTACTTTTTCCAAAGTTTGTGAACTTTCTCACGAAGCTATATTAGCAATGTTAGGATCTAATTTTTGGTCTCAAGAGCTAAACAAACGCCCAATGATGCGTATTTCGGTGATTGCGAACGCTTGTTTCCGCTGTGCGTTCGGATTAAACCGAAATAGGTGTTAGGAATGCTCCGAAATACGCACAATGAAACTCAAAGCCAATTCAATACATAGAAATCGCCGCTGATACCATTCATGGCATTCAACTAAGTTGTAGTAACTCATACTCGATTTTACATCTCTGCTTGGTTAGTCACCACTAGAGCGTACAAATCATCCTGCCAAGATCGTAACTTACAATTGGACAAAAGTGTGTTACAGGTGAACCGTAAATTGATAGCCTAGAAATTATCTAGGTTTCTCAGGACTTACCACAATTAAAATGGCCTGCACTTTCCCAGACTCTAGAATGCTCTATAACTTCTAGAAATTCTTTGCCACTAAACCCATTTTCGTACAATGAGTGCGCTTCGGAAACAAGGTTCACCTGTTCACCTGACGCTAGTGATGACGAGAATTTTTGTTCTTGGTTACATAAGAAGTGAGCATTGTCGGCTAATGCAATAAGAAGCTCTTCTATTGTTACCTTCATAAAGCCTGAAAAATACTCATGGTCAAATTCAATGGACGTATCTGCAATCAACCCAACTACGTTGGGAGTATCGGTAGTTAACTTTAAAGTTTTCCTAAGCTGATCATCTACTTGAATCTCCCTTACTATTGCATCAACTTTCTTCCTCACTTGAATACCTGCTTTGCGTAAAGTTTTATCTCGATGATAAAAGATTTCAGACTTAGTCGTTCTGCAATACGTAGATTTAACTTCGATAACAATCACGATGTTATCTATTGCACAAATTAAATCTATTTCCCCAGCGTCTGATCCCCCACAGCTTTTAGCGGTAAAGTTTTTTAACACTGAGAACCCTCTGAGCTTGAATTCATCACCCAACTGGTTTTCGATTCTTGTTGTCTCATCCTTCAATGAGCTACGTTGGTTTGCAAATCGGCGTAGATTATTTACAGCATTAACTGAACTTATTTGAGCAGACATTAGCCAAGGGAGTTGAACACAATAACTACCGATTTTAAAGATAGGTTTTTCGGTTAGTTGTTGAAGTTCATTGGTCGGTGAGGCTTTCAAAAGCGCACTGCGTTTTTTCAAATCAAGGCACCAGAAATCTAAAATTGCTTTAGCTGCATTGATATTGCCATTAGGGAAATCATCCGATGCCGTCCAGCCGACAATATTATTGATCTTATCTTTCCAAAGCGACCATGTGATTGGGAATCGATTTTGTCCTGTCGCTAGTCCTTGTATGGTAACTAATCCAATGGCTTTCTTCCAATCACCTACCTCTGCATACTCTCGATCAAATGCTTCGATATACTCCTTTAAATAAAAAGATATCATTAGCTCTTGAGCTAATAGAGCCTGGAGCAGATTGACGTTGAATCCTGAACTAGTGGTCACGGATGATGTAAATCCATACACCTTCTGAAGTTCGAGTGAATTTGCTATTGCTTTGACGTAAGCAAGTTGGTTACTTTCATGGTTCTCACTTGTTCCAATTTGTTTGGATGCCATACCAGAACTTATGAACTCATTTACTGCTAAGTTAAACCAATAACCCCTAAGCATTTTTTGTCGATTTTCATTCCGATCCCATGTATCGTCTAAACCACTATCTAGATGCGTCAATGTTAAACGTTCATTTTTGACCGAAAAAAGAAGCGAATCATCAAAACAGAATGGATAAACACTCTGAGATATAAACTCATCGAGTTCCACTTGAGCTTGCACTAATTGGCTGAATATCTCTAAAAAAGCCTCTGCTCTAGAATTATCTTCATTTGAAGGAAAAATTAGAGGAGCATGATATTTCTTTAAAGACTGTGAAATTTTAATATCGTTTAAGGTAAAACTTTCATTTGATACATGTCTCAGCTTCCATTGCATTAACTCTGTTAGCGCTCTTAACTGTGAATCTGCACTTATGAGCCCACCGTCAAACGAAACAGCCTGTTCCTTTAAGTGTTTAAATGAGTAAGCAGCAGATAATGACATCAACTCAAACAAAGTTAAAGGCTGTAACGGTTCGCTGAATTCCTTTACTAAATTTAGCCTGTCTTTATGTGCTGATTGGAATGCTTCGCATGTAGTGATGAGTTCTATTAGTTCATGTGGGTTTTGATTGGCTAGTGTTCTAATCTCGTTCCACTTTGCATGCTCTTTCTTTAAAACCAATTGAGAACGACGAATTGCAGTGCGAATAGTCACTGGAGACTCTGCGTAAATCTTAGTCATTAAGTTGAAATTTTTGGCGATATCCTGTGCGAAGTAGCGTGTTAACGCGAGTATGAAAATATCAGTTTTATATGTTGATAGTGGAATTTCAAAAACAAACTTTGAGTTCCAAAAGGATTCATCTCGGTTTGGCTGGGGTTTCGTTTTCCTTTTCTTTGAAGGATTTCTGTAAAGATATGCTTCGATCACAAGCTTGAATGGACAATAACTATGCTCTCTCTCCTTTAAATCTAAGAAAAGTTTATCAAAGTAATTAAGTTCATAATCTAACATCAAGAATTCCATTCACTATATAGTGTTATGCCATTTCACTAACCTAAACCATTGCACAATAAAGAGGAATCGGTATGCCCCGTGATCCCCTAGACATACTTATGGTATAAGCAGTAATAGGAAAATACTACCAGTCCTCGTTGCTATCTGAGTTGGCTCAAACACGTTTTGGGGCAGAGCTGATTTAGGGCTACCTGTCAGATATGCTCACATCGAGTAAACGAAACTGATAGATTACGTTCAGACTAATTCAGCTAAGTGTTTCATGGGTTAACTTTATCTATAGCTGAAAAAGCTCTATGCATCCTTACAGAGCGCTGTTCCTCTTCAAGTTCACTGCTTTTTTCTTTATCTAAACGTGAATCTTCAGACCTTCTCTCTCTTGCTTTTGTCTTCTTCGCTTGACTCCTTCTTGCTTGTTTGCTGATTGCTCCCCAAAACCTATCGAAAAAATCTTGATTTTTTGGGTGTGATAGACAGTAAGCTAAGCCATACATCTCATGAATTCTGTCTTCCCCTCTTGAATTCTCAAAATCCTTTATTCTCCTACGTAACTCTCGGATCAACTCACGGTCATTAGCATGTATAACTCGGGTACGCTTTAAATAACGTTCTAGTTTTTTAATCACAGCAAGCGTTAAGTCCTTTCTTCTCGCATCCCGAAAGATAAACCGTCGCCCATCACAGTCTTTACAAAGCTCATCTTCTAAAAAATTCAAGCTCATGTTTTATAAGAAAAAAATTAAAGATGTCCGCATTTTATTTTTTTAAGTCATAGTTTGCTAGTTTTTTGTTATTTAAGAGTACTGAATGAGAAGTTAGATGAGGTTTAGCTCTAAAATCCTCAATCACCCACTGCTGTATTCTTACTCCCAATGATTAAGCACTCATTAGGAGAGTACCAATGAACACAGAACACTACCCTCAAGTGTTTTATACAACCTCGGAAACCGCTCGTTTACTGCGTCTAAAGCCACAAACGCTCGCTAAATGGCGTTGCAACAGAAGTTGTCCAGAACTTAGTTGGATCAAAATTGGAGCCAAAGTTCTCTACTCAGAAGAATCGATACAGAGATTTATAGAAATGAGTAAGCACTAGCACAAACAGCGACGGCCACTAACCAAAACAAAAGGAACTCAAACTATGACTACTAAACCACTTCACCAACATAAGACGCTTGGTTACCTCTCGATCCTAAACGATCAAGTTGCCAGCAGAGCTATCGACAAACGTTCACCATTAATCGTCCGAAAGCTGAGCTTTACCTGTCCTGTATCTGAAAAAAATCATGAGCGCTTAAATCGAAGATTAAGAGCGTTAACACTCAAAAATTCTCGTTTCACACAAGAAAAAAGCAGTGATTGCAATTACCGAAACTGTATTAGCTACCAAACAACTAACAATTCTTTGCTTCAAATACTATGGGAACCAAGAAACTCATCGATCAACTTTGTTAAGTGTGAACTCGATACGAATGAACTATCTGACCAGTGCTACAACGAGCTAAATAAGGCATTGAGTCAGCTATTCCCAACTAAATTCATCGATAACGTTATACGAAAGAAGTCTCGAATCAACAAAGTTGCAGTAGAACTTAAACTTAAAAACATCGCCATAGAAAACATCGTATTAGCATTAAATCGATGTAAAAGTTTTGCTCATGTAGTTGGTGGCTCAGAATGTCACTCGTACCAAATTATTGGTAGCGAAAAATGTGATTATATCGAAATAACTAGAAACTTAGATAAAAAAAGAAATAGTAAATCAATTGGATTTGATACTGACATCATATTTCTTCTTCAACCTAAAAAATTAAAAGTAAACATAGAGAATATAAAAGATATAAAAATAAAACTTGATTCTTTCTTTATACTAGAAGATAGCATCAAAGACTATATACCAACATCCTACTTATACATGATAAACAGCATTGGATTAAAGTCAGCTTTAGAACAACTCTCCGACGACGAGTACTTTGTTATGATGGACGCAATTGAAAAGAACAAATATAATATAGACGCTCAACAGATAAACGAATGGTTAGCTGATACATTTGAAGATTTAAATTCAATGCTATCTAATCATAACAAATAACACCCTTATAATTATCACTGTCCAATAAATAAAATACAATAGTATTAATATAGTACGTATATAAGGATGTACGTAATGAATAACAGCATCTGTAATAAAAATAGTTTAATTGATAATAGTCACTGGAGTAACAGTTTTAGTGATAAGAATAAAGGTATTATAACCAGAGTATTGAATCATAGACTTAGAAAACTAATTGATACGAATACCTACTCATACATTAAAGATATCAATCGTTCTAGTGGTATTCTAAGTAAGAGAGCGCTATTAATGTATCAAAGCAGGCTGATCAGAGGAATGTTGAGCAAACCAGAGCAGTATCTATCTCTAGACTGCGACAAACTGGTATTTACGATGAATTGCAGTGACTGTGACATACAACACCTAACAAGCCACCTAACTTCGAACATCCCTTTATACTTAAATAGTATCCTAACTGTCAAAAAACACGCTATCGGCAAGGTAAATGGGGACTGTAAAAAAGAGAATTCATGCGGAAGAACAAAAAATAGGCCAATATATAATCACGCATACAAAATGACTATAGAAGGTAGAAATAAAAGTCACCTCATTATTTATATTGCCGACGGAGAAAGTTCAAAAAACCATAAGAAAAGTATTCGTATATGCTATAACCCAAACAATCTTACTGACTTTGAGCATCATGTTACTTTTGGATATTTAAAGAGCACTTTAACTAATAGACGTTATACACAACTGATGAGAAAGGCAAGAATCACCCGTATTGATATAGGTTTTAATATGGTTGGAGTTATATTTCCATTAGTTATTGCCCTCCCAAAGAAAGGAACAATAAAAATAACGGATGAATACCCAAGAGGAGACTGTATCAAAGAAACACTATATTTAGGTTCCAAATTCAAGTCATGCCATACTATTGTTTATGACAAGATTATAAAAGAAATTAAGTTTGATGAGAGTTCAATTAGAGATAAAAACCTTGCACTAAGTTATTTAAACTCTTCTCTTTTAACAACGAGAGTAGAGAGACGTCATTTACCATATAGGATGAAAAGAATATTGCTACTTACTGAAATGAACAACATAAACCTCAGCTTGCAAGATATAACCTTTATTGATCCAAGTATTTTGATTAACGTGCCAAGGGAAGTTATATCAAAGCTCATCACCAACAAAACTTATAGCAGAACGCAAGATTTCCACTCGTACTTCAGCGAGAAAGACCTTGAGGCAAGTCTACTATCACTCGATAAGCAATGGTTAGATGTACAAAGCAGTCAGCTCCTCTGTCACTACCAACAGCTGATTTTAAAAGCAAAGAAACCAAAAGCTAAAGAAGCTCAACAATACTACGCTCAGCGCCAATCAGAGCAACTGAGTGTCTGAATCCAATTTTAGTGCAAAAAATCTAAACTAATTGTATATCCGGCCGATATTGAACATAACACATAGCCACTAATTGAAATAGCTTCGATATCTTAATGGAACTGGATGATGACAAGCATCTCAAGCATTAACACTAACGCACCAGCGATGCAGTACCAAAGCCAACTGAACCGCTCTATAGATAAGCAAAACACGTCTATGGAGCGTCTTTCGTCTGGGTTAAAGATCAATTCCGCTAAAGATGATGCTGCTGGTCTTCAAATCTCTAATCGATTGTTATCTCAAAGTCGTGGTATGGATGTAGCAATCCGAAATGCTAATGATGGCATTTCAATGCTTCAAACGGCTGAAGGTGCTTTAGGGGAATATACAGAGAATCTCATGCACATGCGTGATCTCACTCTAAGGTACGCTAATGGATCTTTAGATTCAGCAGATCGCTCAGCTGTTCAACAGGAGTTTAACGCTTTAAAAGATGAACTAAACAGAATCGCAGAAACATCTAGTTTTGGTGGGCAACGTTTACTAAATGGAGAAAACTCTAGACGATCTTACCAAATTGGAGCTGACTCAGGCGAGTCAATATCTGTTTTATTACCTAATTTAAGCAGTTTGCGAGAAAAGAAACGACCTGAAGATGTGCCAGAAGTAGTCGATTTTGTCGAGGTCAAAAATGACTGGGTAGCTAAGGATGGAGATCATTTCATAATTAGAAACTCCGGGAATCCAGATAAACCACCTCTGGGAGTAATTAACTTGGAAGCTGGCTCTACACTTTATGATCTAGCTGACGAAATTAATGATAGATTTGGTGACGAAATGGGAGTTTTTGTAGACGATGAGTTCAAATCATACGTTAATAAGTACAATAACATACAACCATCTGGCGTTCGTTTAGTGTATTTCACGAGAGACTATATACGTTACGGTTCTAAACCACCTGCCCAGAATTTTTACTTTCCCAAATATTCAGGAGCAGGTAATGATCCTCTTACCCATAGAATTGGAGGAAGCGCCAATAGGACACAGGAGATGATGTACTATAAAGAGCTTCCGAGTTTGGAGTCAACGGATCATCGTCATGTTCTTGAGCAAATTGATGTACTCTTACAGCACACCGATTCAGAAAGAGCTAGACTAGGTGCAACGCAAAATCGGCTCTCTCATGCCATAAATAATTTATCTCAATCTTCAGAAAATGTTGCTGCGAGCAATCGTCAGATCAGAGACACCGATTTTGCCAAAGAAACGACAGAGCTAACCAAACAGTCGATATTAAGAGAAGCGAACACGTCAATACTAGCTCAAGCAGGTAACGCACCTAGGAGCGCTCTTAATTTACTCAGTTAGCTATAATGAATCCATTAGCAGTTTCATCAACTTCTTTTTCTCCTCATTACCTAAGTCTCCAATAAATTCAGAAAAGCCAGCGCCAGACGAGCTCTTTTGAGGTAAGACCTTAGACCTAACTTCCGACTTCTCAAGTATGTAATCCTCAATTCGTTGAGATGGAGAACGAAGCTCTTCTGGCGTAAGAATTGTGTACCCTTCTGTTACATCATCTCTTTTCGACTTATGGTTGAGTAGACGTTTTATCGTGTATGTACCAAGGCTTAAGCTCTCTGCCACCGTAGTGTATGTTCTTCTCAAATCATGCAAAGTGAATTCAAAGCTAAGCTCATCATTAATGGCACTTAGTACTTTTCTTGGATCAACAATGCGTCCCTGAGAATTGTCCACATTGAATACAAAGCCTCGCTCATCTTTTAGGTTAAGTCTTCTGCTTAATAGCTCACACAAGTAATGACTGATCGGCAACTCAAGCGGCACTCCATTTTTAGTCTTACTGACATAGAAAGACTTAGCATCTAAATCTATGGACTTCCACTCTAAAGTAAGGAGCTCATTCCTTCTTAAGCCAGTTAGCGCGGCCATTTCGACTAAATCACATACAGTCGAACCAAACTGATTTTTCTCCAGAATATACCTTTCTCGCTTGGAATGGAGTACTTCGAAGAACTCCTTTAATTGATGTGAGCGAATATAAGTTCTTCTTCTCTCTACGTTATGCCACGCTCTTTGATGGCTAAGAATTTTGACAGGGTTTTCAGCAAAAATGATCTGATTATTAAAACCGCGATATTCATATTTTGCGTAATTGAACAGAGCTCTTAATAGCCTCATGCAAAGATCAGCTTGCGCATGGCTGCCACTTCTCATCCCTTCGATACGACCAGCAGAGATGTCCGCATGTAGTTTTTTAACTGCCTCTTCAGTTAACGCCATCAGTGGCTTTTTCAAGTAAGTAGAAAAATAACACTTCAGCGCCTGCTCATATCCTTTCAGAGTGTTACTGGACAAAGATTTTGACAACCGATAATCATCAAACACCTTTTGCAATGAAACGTGATGGTTCTTTTCTACTCGCATTCGCTCATTAGGATTAATTCCCATGGCTAACTCGTTAAGAGCTTCACGAGCTTTTGTTCGCGCTTGATCTATGGTCAAGCTAGGAAACTGACCAAGACTCACGTTGGAAGGGGATTTTGCACCTTTCGCACGCTTATACACACGAAAAGACTTCGTACCAGAAGGAGAGACTTCGAGAACAAGACCATCAACAGCTGTATCATGATAACGTGTTCTTTTATTTGTAGGCTTCAGAGCCGTTAGCTCTTTAACAGTAAATCGAAGTGAGTTTTTCATAATGCTTCGGTTGCTCTACGGCAATCCTTCCATATCAAGAGAACGTACTTCGATTATATATTACCCAGTTGCATGGAGGTAGGCCCGTGCTACGAGTGTGCTACGGACCGAATCAATGCCAAGCCAAATCAATCAATGTGAATCAACAGGAAAAATAACAATAACACACTGTTATATAATAAATTATTCTATACTATCAATTTAAAGGCATTTTCATCAAAACTACTAACCTAAAACTCATAATCGATTGGTCCGCAGTTCAAGTCTGCGAGGGGCCACCATATTTCGAAAGGCGTAGCAGGTTAATACCTACTACGCCTTTTTTGTATCTTATATCTTTGGGTACAGTTTCGGTTGCGGTAACTCGTCACTAACCTCGTAATAGCTTTTCTTCTTCCCCTCTTCTTTAACTATTATCTGGCTTTCTATACGAGCAATAGAAACAAAATGTCTGCTCGTGATTTAAACCATTGACCCTCAGACAACTTCTGATAGTATGGACATATAAACGTATGGACGTCTAAAGCAAAAATGGAGCTACAATGAAAAGTATTGGTCACTTAAAGAAACTAGCTTTGATTCTCACGGCAGTAGTCGGCTTAAGCGCTTGTGGAGAAAAAGATGACTCTGTCATTAAAGTGGGCGCGACAGTTGGACCACATGCACAAGTAGTCGAGTCGGTAGCGAAGGAGGCAGCGAAGCAAGGTTTGAATGTCGAAGTCATTGAGTTTTCTGACTACGTGACACCTAATGCCGCTCTTAGCGATGGTAGCATCGATATTAATAGCTATCAGCACCAGCCATTTTTAGACAACTTCAACAGTAGCCATAACGCCCAATTAGTATCAATTGGTCAGTCCATTCTTATGCGTATGGGGCTTTATTCCAATAAGTATCGCTCACTGCAAGAGCTTCCAAACAATGCACGTATAGCGCTTCCAAATGACCCTACCAACGGTGGTCGTGGTCTGTTGCTACTCGCCGATGCAGGTTTAATTGAGCTGAAACAGGGTGTTGGCCATAAAGCCGCCCTAACTGATATCACAAAAAACGCAAAATCATTTGAATTTGTCGAGGTAGATGCCGCTCAGCTACCCAGAACATTAGATGATGTGGACGCGGCTGCGATTACAATGAACTACGTAATGTCTTCTGGTTTAGATCCTAAGAAACAAAGTATCTATCTTGAAGCAAAAGACGCCCCATTAGCAGTCATGGTCATCGCCACTCGTGACGCAGACAAAAATAATGAAGCGTATAAAAAATTCGTTTCTATTTATCAATCTCAAGCGATTCGTGATTATCTCGATCGCACTTTCAAAGGCACAATCGAAGCAGCTTTTTAATCAATAAAGCAGCGAATACTTTGCCCCACGAATCAGATAGAAAAGAGGCTAATGTTTTCTCATAGCCTCTTCTTTTCATTACTCACTAAATCGACTCATTGTCGACTTTCAGCCTCTAACTTCATTGCCAAATAAGCTTGGTCAGCAGAAACCAATTCAGGACGGTTAATCAACTTCCAGAGGAAGTATGGTGGGATTAAAAATACGATGAAGTAGAGAGATTCATGGAAGAAAACATCGGCTATCGTTTGCTGATGCTCCCAAAGTGCCGTCAGTGCGAAGAGCTCTAACATCACGCCTAATACGCCAAAGACGACAGAGACAACAATCGCTAAACCCAGTAGTTCTCTAATAAAGTGCTTGTATGCCATGATACTAATTCCTTCTAGCAATAAGTCATACTAACTTACGCTCATAAGAAAGAAGCCAGCTTGACTATCATCAAACTCCCCTCATCACAGTTAAGAACTTAGTTTTATAAAAAAGTACTTGTATATAGCGTCATCGAAGACTGATTTCCCTATCACAGAGCATAGATACCTCTACAAATAGAAGGTGATGGAACGACCAACTATTGACTATATGAGCGCAACTTTAATCAGATAAGTAATATTGAACCGTCGATACCACTCGTACTTTCTTAATGTAAGGCGTGTTGCTGTCTCGGTCATAAATCGAGAACTGCCCTTGAGTTGCACGTTTGATCTTACCCAGTGAACTCTGTGAGTCTTTCGCAAATTTCTCAGCCACTTCACGCGCATTCTTAGTCGCTTCTTCGATCATGTCTGGCTTCACATCATTCAGCTTAGTAAAGCTGTACTCAACACGATTTGCATAAGGATCTTGGTTAAGCAAAACGCCTTGCTTTCCTAGCTCACCTATTTCATTGATTGCCGCTCGAACAACATCAACACTCTGGCTATAAACCGTAACGGTTCGCGAGGCCAAATAACGATACTCAATGTCTTGCTCGCTCCCATATTGCTGTGCTTTTCTGTCAATGACCGCTGGGGAAGAAAGGGAAACGCTGGTTTCAGGAAGCCCTTTGGCACTTAGAAAGTCCAAAATCAAACGGGTTTGCTGGTCAATTTCATCAAACATGGCCCCCATATCATTACTCGCTAGAGTAAATTGAATCGGCCAAATCACCGTATCAGCAGGATACTCACGCTCCGACAAACCTTTTACTGTCACGACTCTTTCATAGGCTCGGTATTTCACCGCCGTCTGCTGCATAAAATAGCCAAGGATGCCAAGACCAAGTATCAAACTTAGCCCAATCCAAAGTGCTGCTTTATTGGAAACTCGTTCCATTATTTCCCCCTGATAAATATCAACTTAGCTTAATCTTTGTTCTAGATAAGATAGCCTATCTATTGTTTTAAGAGGGAGACATAACGCGAGTTTTGATTCATAGCACAGTGATATACCGTTTTCTTTAGTCAATAAAGCTTCATTGGTTTGTCACCAAAGGCTCATGCTTTTGCCTCTTAACTGTCATCTGTAATTTCTACTATCCAATCAGCAACTTGTACGCTGAGGTAAATATGGATAGTTCAACCCCTTTTCGTCTCCCTCGTAAAACGCCGTTTGGCATTGGTGAAAACGTTGCTGAATGGGCAACCGGTTTAAACCAACTTGATAAGTTCTACGCCCAACGCCCCGTTAATGCCGATACCAAAACTTTTCTCCGCTTCACGCTAGATATCTTAGGTATCGATTATCGCATTGCTCATGGTTCACTCGACTCAGTGCCTAAACAAGGTGCTACCGTCATTGTGGCGAACCACCCGCTTGGTTGTGTGGAAGGCGTCATCTTGGCCGAACTCTTGTTGATGGTACGAGACGATATCCAAATTCTAGCCAATCAATACCTGAAAACCGTACCAGAGTTAGATCAGCTCTTCATTGGTGTCGATGTGTTTGAAGGCAAAGACGCCGTCAAATCAAATATGAAGGCCCTCAGAGCGGCTAATAAACACCTCGCAAGTGGCGGCTTATTGCTTGTCTTTCCTGCCGGTGAGGTTTCCCAGTTAGTCGATGCCAAACAGCAACGCTTGGAAGACAAAGCGTGGAGTCGAAGCGTAAGTAGCCTGATCCGCAAAAACAAAGCAACGACAGTTCCAGTATTCATCAGTGGTCAGAACTCGAAACGCTTCTATATGGCAGGGAAAATCCATCCACTTTTGCGTACCCTAATGCTCGGGCGGGAGCTACTGAACAAACATGCACAAACCATCAACTTGTCTTTTGGCCAAGCGATTAAATTCAAAGAGCTCAACACACTTAACGATGATCAAGTGGTGAACTATTTGCGGCTCAACACTTACTTGCTCAATCGTGAAACCCAATCAGTTAAGCCTTCTTCTTCATCAGAACTGCTCTCTCCAATAGCGGCAGGGTTACCCGTAGGCGAATTGCTTGAAGAGCTGAACAACTTACCAAAAGAGTCCAAGCTGCTAACAAGTGGTGAGTTCGATGTTTACTGCACGGAGTCGCAGAGTATCCCTTCCCTACTGCATGAAATTGGTCGCCTACGTGAGCTCAATTTCCGACAAGTTGGCGAAGGGACTGGACTAGCAATAGACATTGACCATTTCGATCATGATTACCTGCATCTGTTTGTGTGGGACAGAGAGAACCAATGCTTGGTGGGCGCGTATCGTTTAGGTCTGGTTGATCAACTGATTGAAAAGCGCGGCGTAGCAGGTCTGTATTCACGAACGTTGTTTAACTATGACCAACGCTTTATCGACCAAATGGGTAAATCCATTGAGATGGGGCGCTCTGTGATTGCACATCAATATCAAAAGAGCATGAGCGCGCTACTGCTACTGTGGAAAGGCATCGCAACGTTCGTTCATCAAAACCCAGATTACACTCACCTATTTGGTCCGGTAAGCATTAGCAACGATTATAGCGATACTGCACGTCAATTACTGGCTCAATCAATGACACTGCACCACTACGACAACAATTGCGCAGAGTACGTCACACCTTCTAACCCACTTCCTGAGCACCACCGTGACTGGAACACCAGCATGCTCACTGCTCTGGGTGATTTACAGCTATTGTCACGTGTCATTGCCAGAATCGATGAAGGGAAAGGAGTGCCCGTTTTGCTGCGTCAGTACTTAAGCCTCAATGGCAAGCTGGTATGCTTCAACGTCGACCCTGCATTCAATAACGCTCTCGATGGATTGATTATGGTGGATTTGCGCGATGTTCAAGAAAAGACGTTGGCAAGGTATATGGGACGCGAGCAAGCTCATGACTACCTCGTCTATCATACTAATAGCAACGATGATTAAGAACAGTGATTAAGTAGAGAGTTGGGAATCACAAGAAGAACCGTGTGGCGACTCTCTTTATTTACCCTTTCATCAACTAATTAGGCGTGCTCCGTGAAGTGCGCCGAAAAGACTCTTATAGATACAATCTATCGAAAGATCTAGATAGCATTTATCTCACCAATTCCGTCACAAACTTTCACAAAAAACAAAAACAGATCCAGGTCACACTTTAAATCCACCACAACTCAACACAAAACGTGACATTGATCATTACAAGTATTTAATTCGAATTTCAAAAAAAATCAAAAGTGATCAAAGTCACAAAGTATTTTGATTTTAAATTTGTCAGAAGATCGGATTGATCACTAAGATTTTTATTGACAGATTTAAAAGTGGCTTTTTGTTATTAAGTTACAAGTTAATAAGTTGAACTTGGTCACTTAAAAACCGTTTCTCAGCCTAAGAAATGCGGGCGTAGATCACGAAAAACCCGTTGTCAGTTCCAATTGGAAAATGTGTGGTAAATTGATTGGGTACTAAGCAATCAAACAAACGGTTTTGGCGAACCGTTTACTACAACAAGATTCATCAGAACATCGAACGGGGAATTGTTATGATATCACCAGATGCCAAGATCAAGATACAAAATTTTGGTCGTTTTCTGTCAAACATGGTAATGCCAAACATCGGCGCGTTTATCGCGTGGGGCTTTATCACTGCTCTATTTATCCCAACGGGATGGCTACCAAACGAAACGTTAGCCTCTATGGTTGGCCCAATGATTACCTACTTGCTGCCACTACTTATCGGTTACACCGGTGGTAAATTAGTTGGTGGCGATCGTGGTGCGGTAGTCGGTGCAATCACAACAATGGGTGTGATTGTAGGCACAGACATCCCAATGTTTATGGGCGCAATGATGGTCGGCCCAATGGGCGGCTGGGCTATCAAGAAATTCGATAACTACATCGATGGTAAAGTAAAAAGTGGCTTCGAGATGTTGGTTAACAACTTCTCTGCGGGCATCATCGGCATGCTATGTGCGATCCTTGCCTTCATCTTTATCGGTCCATTCGTAAAAATTCTTTCTGGTGGCTTGGCGGCCGGCGTTAACTTCCTAGTTTCTGCTCACCTACTACCACTGACTTCAATCTTCGTTGAGCCTGCGAAGATCCTTTTCCTAAACAATGCGATCAACCACGGTATTTTCTCTCCACTGGGTATCCAGCAAGCGTCTGAAACAGGTCAGTCGATCTTCTTCCTAATCGAAGCAAACCCAGGTCCTGGTCTAGGTATCCTGCTAGCTTACATGGTGTTTGGTAAAGGTACGGCTCGTCAAACTGCAGGTGGTGCATCAATCATCCACTTCTTCGGCGGTATCCACGAGATTTACTTCCCATACATCCTAATGAACCCTCGCCTAATCCTTGCGTCTATCGCAGGCGGTATGACTGGCGTATTCGTTCTAACTTTGTTTAACGCAGGTATCGTTTCTCCAGCATCACCAGGTTCAATCTTTGCAATCTTGTTGATGACTCAGAAAGGTTCAATCGTTGGTGTTCTGGCGTCTATCGCAGCGGCAACAGGCGTGTCATTCGCCGTAGCAGCACTGCTAATGAAGACACAAACGTCAACAGAAGAAGACGGTGATGAAGCAGCACTAGAGAAAGCAACATCACAAATGAAAGACATGAAATCTGCATCTAAAAACGATGCGGTGGTAAACAGCCAAAGCAAAGGTGACGTAGACCTAGCGACAGTACAAAGCATCATTGTCGCTTGTGATGCGGGCATGGGCTCGAGTGCAATGGGCGCGAGCATGCTACGCAAAAAGGTTCAAGACGCAGGTCTGAACATCCACGTAACCAACCTTGCCATTAACAGCTTACCAGAGAGTGCAGATATCGTGATTACTCATAAAGACTTAACGGATCGTGCACGTAAGCATGCTCCAAACGCACACCACATTTCATTGACTAACTTCCTAGACAGCGAGATGTACAACCAGCTAGTCACCAAACTACTAGCAGCACAAAACCAATCCGCAGCCAATGACGACCAAATGGTAAAAGTGTCGCTCGTGGCAGCAAACGACGACAACTTCGAGCCACAGCAAACGTCGGTGTTCCAAATCCAGCGTGAAAACATTCACCTAGGTTTGAAAGCTGCCAACAAAGAAGAAGCGATTCGCTTCGCGGGCAACAAGTTGGTCGAACTTGGCTACGCAGAACCAGAATACGTAGACGCGATGTTTGAGCGTGAAGCATTGGTTCCAACTTACCTAGGCGAATCTATCGCAGTGCCTCACGGCACGGTGGAAGCGAAAGACCGCGTGAAGAAAACCGGCATTGTAATCTGCCAATACCCATCGGGTATCCAATTTACTGAAGACGACGACGATGTTGCGAAACTGGTTATCGGCATTGCCGCTAAGAACGATGAGCACATCCAGGTGATTACCACCATTACGAACGCGCTCGATGAGCCGGAGGCAATTGAGAAGCTAACCAGCACCAACGATGTGGAAGAGATTCTAAACATCCTTGGCGGTCAACAAGCGGCTTAATTACCCCTTTAATTTGCTCCTGAGGCAAATGAGGTCAGCTGTCACCCCCTATGCGGTTGGCCTCCCCCTAGTTTCGTAAGTCAACATTTTAGACATTGGTAGGTAAGAATTATGAAAAACGCAGTTCATTTTGGCGCAGGTAACATTGGTCGTGGCTTCATCGGTAAACTATTAGCAGACGCAGAAGTCGAGGTGACATTCGCAGACGTTGACGCTCCACTCGTCGACCAACTGAGTCACAAGCAAGAATACAAAGTAAAAGTGGTCGGTACTGAGTGCCAAATCGACACAGTAACTCACGTCACCGCAGTAAACTCAGCCAGTGAAGATGTCATTGACCGCATTGTAAAAACCGACTTGGTAACAACAGCGGTTGGCCCTAACGTACTGGACATCATTGCAAAAACCATCGCTACCGGCATTGCTAAACGCCTTGCAGCAGGTAACGATAAACCATTGAACATCATAGCGTGTGAAAACATGGTTCGTGGCACCACACACCTAAAAGGTGA
Source organism: Vibrio sp. 947 (assembly GCF_033339115.1). Taxonomy (NCBI): domain Bacteria; kingdom Pseudomonadati; phylum Pseudomonadota; class Gammaproteobacteria; order Vibrionales; family Vibrionaceae; genus Vibrio; species Vibrio sp. 947. The sequence goes on from NZ_JAWOTX010000004.1 coordinate 66,721, forward strand.
AGTGTACAAACACTTGGATGAATCATTGCACGCGAAAGCAGACGAGTTGGTTGGCTTTGTCGATTCAGCGGTAGACCGTATCGTACCACCAGCAGAAGCGGCGAACGATGACCCACTAGAAGTCACTGTAGAGAGTTTTAGCGAATGGATTGTGGATGAGCAGCAATTCAAGGGCGAAATCCCTGACATAGCTGGCATGGAAAGAACCAACAACCTAATGGCATTCGTAGAACGCAAGCTGTTCACTCTCAATACTGGTCACTGCATTACCGCTTACCTAGGTTGCTTGAAAGGCCATCGCACCATTCGTGAAGCAATTGAAGACCCAAGCATTCACGCTGAAGTAAAACAGGCGATGCAAGAGAGTGGTGAAGTGCTGATCAAACGTTACGGCTTCGACCGTGACATGCACAACGCCTACATCGAGAAGATTTTAGGACGCTTTGCCAACCCATACTTAGTGGATGAGGTGGATCGCGTAGGTCGTCAACCAATTAGAAAATTGGGTGCAAACGATAGATTAGTGAAGCCTTTACTCGGTACAATTGAGTATGGCACTGAAAATCAAACACTTTTGAAAGGCATTGCCGCTGCGTTGAAGTACACTAACGACACTGACCCACAAGCCGTAGAGCTACAAAACTCATTAAAAGAAGTGGGTGTGAAGAAGACGCTAGCGACATACACAGGTCTTGCAGAAGACAGTGATGAAGTGGCTCAAATCGAGACACTTTACAACCAACTTTGATTTACCTAGGGGAGCTTGGCTCCCCTTCTATGTCCTTCTCTGCTTGAAGAGTTGGGATAGCTAATAATTAGAAATGTATTCAGTATATGGCAGATAACATCAACGAAACCGAGATCATTGAGCGATTAAACAGCGCCCCATCGGTACGAGGCTTTTTCATTGCAGCAGTCGACGTTTTTAACGATTCGATCGACGGGTTAGTGCAAAGAATCTTTCGTAAAGATAACTTCGCTGTTCAATCGGTTGTCGGTCCGCTGCTACAAGACTCTGGACCGCTGGGCGATCTGTCTGTTCGTTTGAAGTTATTGTTTGGCTTGGGAGTGCTCCCCGATGACATTTACCACGACATCGAAGACATCATCAAACTCAAAAACCAACTCAATAGTGACGCTTCAGATTACGAATTCACTGACCCGAATATTCTAGAACCAATTAAGAAACTGCACTTGGTGAAGAAAATGGGCATGGTGCAACTGGAAGTCAGCGAACCAGATGACGACATCGACCTTGAGTTTTATCAGCTACAACTGCAACGTCAACAACAAATCATTAAGTCAGGGCTCTCACTTGCCATTGTCGAGATTTGCAATGAGCTCGGCAAAGACAGCCCTTTTTAATCGAAAAACTGGCACGGAAGCCTCCTCAACTCGCCCCTCTTTTTGCACATTCTTCTATACAACGTGCGTGAAAGCCATCACAGTCCATATTCCGATGTCTCTGTAACATCAGACCAATCTATCGCTAGTATTGAAACGGTATCGCATGCTTTCAATCGAAGACACTAAAACTAAGTGGGAGTTTTTCCAGAAACACCACTGGGTATCTCCAGAATTTTCCCGCACTCCCGTCCTCGAGTCGTGGGAGCGTTGCATAAAGCAATGCAGCCCTTACACCTGGTCAAAACCACATATTGCCTCTGGATTTACCTTCTCATCTCTAATGAAGCGCAACGAACATCTCATCGAATGCGCCACGACCGTACTTGAAGATACGTACGATATGCTTGGTGACGAAGACCTGGTATTGATGGTAACCGATGGCAACGGCTGCATTCTATCTGTTGTGGGACATGACTCAATGCGACAAGAGATGCAAGCGCTCGGCATAAAACAAGGCTGTTTTCTCTCCGAAGGAAAGATAGGCACAAATGCAGTCAATCTCTGTATTAGTACTCATATCCCGTGTGAAGTTTTCGCAGCAGAACATTTCAATCGCCACTTACATCCTTATGCCTCTGTAGCGGCGCCTGTTTTCGACCAGTTTGGCAAGTTACGCGGCACAACATGCCTTCTCAAAAAAGCAGAGAGCTATAAGAAAGAAGACTTAGTCATCATCGCGTCGAGCGCGAAAGAAGTCAGCTTGCAAATCCACATTCAGTCGGAACAAGAAAACATGAACCGCCTCACTTGTGCGCATAACGCAACGTTAGAGTGCATGGATGACGGCCTTCTGGCCTGGGATGAAGAAAGCCGTATAACCATGGTAAATCACCAGTCCGAGCGTTTGTTAAACATTGAAGCCAGTCAGGTCTTGGGTAAAGAAGTCTTTTCTGTTTTGCGCTTCCCACCGAATGTCCTTACTAGTATTGAGTCAGGTGCGAGCATAAACCGCAAACTCACAACGGTAGAGGTTCGTGGCGAGTTTGTTGAAGCGATCATCACCTTGCGTCCACTCAAAGACGGCACACACTTATTGTTCTTGCACCCTATCGATAAAATTCGCGAACTTGCTCAACAACAAATAGGTGGCAGTGCGCGCTATACGTTCAGCACTTTGCCTGTCATTTCACGAAAAATGAAGCATGTCATTACCGTTGCAAAACGGGCCATAAAGTCCAAATCACCAATTCTAATTACAGGTGAAGAAGGCGTAGGAAAAGCCACTCTCGCCATGGCGATTCATAACGAAAGCACCTACAAAGAAGGGCCATTCATTACGCTCAACTGTCGCTCCATCAATACAGAGCAACTGGTCAAAGAAACCCTGGGATACGACGAGGGGCAAGGCATGCCTTCAAAGTTTGAGCTCGCCCATGGCGGTACGCTCTTTTTAGAAAAGGTGGAATATCTGTCGCCCGATTTACAAGCCGTGCTACTTAAGTTGTTAAAAACTGGGCTCGTCAGCCGCAGCGACAGTTTGCGATTGATCCCCGTAGACTTTCAACTTATCACCAGCACCTCTTCAGAGATCAGCGAGTATGTCACTCAGCGCTCATTTGGTCGGCAACTTTATTATGAAATCTCCTCGAACGAGCTGCATATTCCACCACTACGAAAGCGTAAAGAAGACATTGAATTTCTCGTCCAGCAGCTTATCAGCCATTACGAACGCCGCCACAATGTGACTATCTCGATAGAGCCAGTCGCACTGGAAGCGTTGATGAATTTTCGTTGGTCAGGCAACAACTCTGAATTAAGAAATCGAACTGAGCGAATTTTGCTTAACCGCAGTTCCAACTTAATCAAGCTGAACGATATTCCTGAAGACATTAAACTGAATTCTCGCCATACCGCAGAAAATACGCCAGTAATCACGTTAGAAGAAGCCGAGAGAAGAGCGATTGTTCAGGCTTGGAATCAGTGTGATGGCAAAATGCATGATATGGCGAAAGCATTGCAAATTGGCCGCACGACCTTATGGAGAAAAATTAATAAGTTTGGGCTGCAGGAGCAAATGAAGCTGTATTAAGTCGTGAATTGGCGTTCCTATAACAAAAGTAAAACCGGCGTAAGCACGCCGGTACAGGTGTACTAACGATAAGGTATCGATTAAACATCGACAGACAACTGACGAATCTGCGCTTTTAGTCCCGGTAGCATGCTCGAACTGGCGCTGAATTTTCGCAACCCCACGCGGAGCAATGTTTCTGTGGCATTTGGATCGCCAGCCATCTCACCACACATACTAACCGGTATGCCCGCGCGATCGCCTGCTGCACACGTGAGCTCAATGGCTTTTAGTACCGATGGTTCAAAGTAGTTCACCAATTCAGCAACAGCGGCGTTACCTCGATCGGCGGCCATAACATATTGAGTCAAATCATTGGTGCCGATAGAGAAAAAGTCGACTTCTTGGGCTAACGCATCAGCATTTAATACCGCGGCTGGCACCTCAATCATAATACCAACGGGCAAATGAGTCGCATCCAAGCCGAGTTGGTTTGCTTGATGCGCCAACAGCACTTTTACTTTTCTCACTTCTTCAACCTGAGCCACCATCGGTATCATCAATTGAATATTCGGTTGCTCGTGAAAGGCTCTCAGAATGGCTCGAAGTTGAGCGGTAAACAATGACTCATGTTGAAGGCACAACCGCACCCCTCTCAAACCTAAAAATGGATTATCTTCCGCTGGCATAGGATAAGCGGCTAAAGGCTTATCACCGCCAACATCTAGACTACGAATCGTAAGTGGCTTATCACCAAGTGCGGCGGCAATATCACGATACACTTGGTATTGCACTTCCTCAGTTGGCAACTCATCACTGTTTTGAAATAGAAACTCAGTCCGAAATAGACCAACGCCCTCAGCTCCTGATGTTAGTGCATCATCAATATCTTTCGGTCCACCAATATTGGCGAATACTGGAATATGGACACCATCACAGGTGACTGCGGCTTGCTGAGCACTCGCTAGTGCACTTTGTCGGGTGCTTTGCCACTCAATTTGTTGCGCTTCTAATTCCTGCTGTACGGCATCTGAAGGAGAGAACCATAAATGCCCTCGGAAGCCATCAATAGTCACCACTTGACCAGCACGCACAGCATCAAGGCAGCCCTGAGCTTTAACGATGGCAGGAATACCCATCGCACGGGCAAGAATCGCACTGTGAGAGGTTTTTCCTCCTTCACTCAAACAGATACCAAGCACTTTCGATTTATCAAGCCCGGCCACATCAGAAGGCATCAGGTCGCGGGCCAACAAAATACTCGGTTCCTGAATGTCGATGGCATTAGGCGTTACGCCTGTCATTTCAACCATAACTTGGCGTGCGATATCATGCACATCAGCTTCGCGTTCCCGCATGTACTGACTTTCTGCCTGGCGAAACTCTTCGGCCAACCTTTGCAGTGATTCTACCCAAGCTTGCTCGGCTATCATGCCCGTTTGAATTCGCGACTCGACCGATGCCCATAATTCTGGGTCACTGAGCATCATGCTATGAGCAGCAAATATTTCCCCTTTCGGCTGCTTCGCTTGCTCCTGCAAATGTTGAACAACCACGCCTATCGCACGCTTAACCCGTTCAATTTCATCTTGTTCACTTTGGAAATCACGTTCAGGCACAGCTGGCATTTCATGAGTAAAAAGGACAGCAGGAGCAGTAGCGATACCGTCATTAACTCGAATACCAACAACAGCACCTTCAATCTGACTTGAGGCTATGCCATCGAGCAGAGTATCCGAGCTTTCTTCAGGTTCGACAATGCCTTGCTCAACCGCCTCTTTTTCTCCGAAGTGCTCACTAGCTAAGGCTTCAAATGCCTTGATTGCTTCACTGGATTGAGAGCCGAGTGCGCACAGCGTGATCGTCTCTTGGCTACGAACGCCAAGTTTCGCAATGCTGTTTAAGCTTTTCGCGTTCACACGGCGCTCGCCTTTTTTCAACCATAATTGGCAGTCAAAAGGCGCGAGTGCACCAACAATGGCCGCAGCGGGACGAGCATGTAATCCATGCGGATTTTGCACTACCCAATCAAATGTCCGTTCTTGCTCAAAGTTCTCTGATACTGGCGCTATCTCAGCGGACGTTAGTGGCTGATCACCAAGGTGCTCTTGTTTTACGCTTAACGCATTCTGTGCCTCTTCGACTACCGTCGATAAAGGTAGTCCGGCGGCGGCAGCCACCGACGCCGCCATGGTTCCTTCAACAATAGGTGCCGAGATAAGGGTGACATTTTCCCTCACATGATCATCAATCAGATCCAGAGCCATTTCCGTGCTAAGCAACGCGCTGCCAAGATCCATCAACACAACAACCCCTTGTTGATCTTGTACCTGCTCAATCGCTTCCATCACTGCAATGGCATCGGTTCCGATCGGGTTCTCTGGATCATCAATCCCAGCAGCAATCGCAAGCTTGGCTTTGCCTTGCGTCATTTGGGTGGCAAGTTCTGCCACCCCTTCTGCAAGTCGACGACTATGAGATACAACTACAATTCCCACCATCTTAACTACCTGCTATTGCCTGCTGTAGTGCTTTAATCATTAACAAAGAAGAGGTTGCACCGGGGTCTTGGTGGCCAATACTACGTTCACCTAAATAGCTTGCTCGCCCTTTTTTCGCCAACATTTCAATCGTGGCAACCGCGTTCGTTTCTGCTAGCTCAACCATTTCATTCAGTAAGTGATCGGCGTTCATGCCATTTTCTAACGACGCCTTCACGCTAACTAAAACGGGTAACCAAACATCACACATGGTTTTATCACCCAGTTCTGCTTTACCACGAGACACCACGCCATCCACACCGCTTTTTAGTGCATCCACTAACTCTTCAAACGTTAATTGCTCTCGAGTTCCGACAGCGGCAGCCGTGCGAATAAACAGCGTGCCATACAGCGGGCCACTTGCCCCACCGACACTAGAAAGCAAGGTCATGCCCGTATTCTTGAGAATGCTGCCGATATTTTGGTCCGCAAATTGCGGCAGTTTTTCAGCAACTTTTTTAAAGCCTCGGTTCATATTGAGACCATGGTCTGCGTCACCAATATCACGATCAAGGTCGGTCAGAAAATCTTGATTCTCTTGATACGTTTTCGCACATAACTCTAACCAGTGAACGATATGTTGTTTTTCGATTTGCATGTTTGCTCCCCCCTGTTACCACTTGATTGCAGCCGTATCGACAGGAGCATCAAACAGCTCCAACATCTCTTTATCTGCTTTCAGCAACGTAATTGAAACGCCTTCCATATCGAGTGACGTACAGAAGTTACCAACCATATTACGCACGATACGGAACCCTGCTTGCTCGCAGTTATGAGCCAGACGACGGTACACTCCGTAAAGCTCTGAAGTTGGCGTACCACCCATACCATTCACCATCACGATGTAGTCGTGCTCAGCGGCGAAAGGCTCAATGCTGGATTCCACTTCATCCCATTCACCTTCGTCACGATTCCAAATACGCAATGTGCGCTGATAAGGCGTGTTTTCAGCAACTTCAGCAAACATCTCATCCACTAACGTATCGGCGTCGATGTATTTCACTCGCTTGATACCTGGTTCACCATGGATACCAACACCAAACTCAACTTCATCATCTTCCAGAACAAAAGATGGTTTACCCGCCGCTGGTACAACACAAGCATTAAGTGCCACACCAAATGAACGACAGTGATTATTCACGCGACGAGCCAGTGCTTCACATTGCTCCAGCGAATAACCTTTGTTCGCGGCAGCCCCAACTAACTTTTCAACCAATACCGTTCCAGCAACGCCACGGCGACCAGCGGTGTATAGGCTGTCTTTGACTGCAACATCGTCATCCACCAACACCGACCCAACTTTGATACCATCGGTATGAAGGAGCTCCACGGCCGTTTCAAAGTTCAACACGTCTCCGGTGTAGTTTTTAATGATAAATAGCACGCCTTCACCAGTATTCACTTGGTTGCCACATTCGTACATTTGATCTGGCGTTGGTGAAGTAAACACCTCACCAGGACAGGCGCCTGTCAGCATGCCTTTACCAATAAAACCAGCGTGCAAAGGTTCATGACCACAGCCACCACCAGAAACCAGTGCCACTTGCCCCGGCGTTTCCTCGTGCCACATGTAACGAGGTTCGTAGTTAGCTTTTAGCTCAGGGCGGGACAATGCTAGGCCTTCCATTTGCTGCAATACAACATCATCGACTTGGTTAATTAACTTTTTCATCGTTCTATCTCATTCCATTTATATTTTTATGTAGGGTATGAATTCATCTTAAACAGAGAAAAAACGTGCTCAACAAAAATCAATCTGTTTCATATTGAAACAACGACTTCGGTATTTTCGTTTCAATATGAAACGAAAAACGACAGATTCGCTTGAATAGTGATCGGCGCCATAAAGCATGCTGATGCTTATTACTTCTGAGAGTCAGTTTGACACAGAGGTCATAAAAGCATGGAACAAAAGCAGAGATATCCTTCACCACTTACCACACCAAACCTAATATAAACCTTATCCCTACAATGGATATTCATTGCAGTCCAAAACACACATAAAAAGGTTAAAGGTTTGAATTATGGACAAAATTATTATCAGCCCAAGCAAATACGTCCAAGGTGAACAAGTACTTACATCTATCGCTCACTATGTGAAAACATTAGGTGAACGTCCGTTAGTAATTGCCGATGAGTTCGTGACTAACCTGGTTGGTGATGACGTCAAACAAAGCTTTGCTGACGAAAAGCTTCCACTCACTATGAACATTTTTGGTGGCGAATGTTCGCGCGTTGAGATTGAACGCATCACGGACATTTGTGCCACTCAAAAACACGATGTCATTGTCGGTATTGGTGGTGGTAAAACGTTAGATACAGCAAAGGCTGTTGCGTTTTACACCAAAATTCCTGTCGTGGTGGTTCCTACGATTGCCTCGACTGATGCGCCAACCTCAGCGCTTGCGGTGATATACACCCCTGAAGGTGAATTTGCAGAATATTTGATGATCCCTAAAAACCCAGACATGGTCATCATGGATACGTCAGTCATCGCCAAAGCCCCTGTTCGCTTACTTGTATCGGGGATGGGCGACGCGCTTTCCACCTACTTTGAAGCTCGTGCCAACATGACTTCTGGTAAGGCAACAATGGCTGGTGGGTTAGCGACGCGTTCAGCACAAGCGCTTGCGAAACTTTGCTATGAAACCTTGCTTGAAGATGGTGTAAAAGCAAAAGCTGCGGTAGAAAATGGTGTGAGCACCAAAGCGGTAGAAAACATTATTGAAGCCAATACATACCTGAGCGGTATCGGTTTTGAAAGCAGTGGTCTAGCGGGTGCTCACGCTATTCATAACGGCCTAACTAAGCTTGAAGAGTGTCATCATCTCTATCATGGTGAGAAAGTCGCGTTCGGCACACTAGTTCAGCTGGTATTAGAAAACGCAGCGATGGAAGAGATTAATACGGTTCTTGCATTCTGCCGCTCTATAGGTCTACCAACCAACTTATTTGATATGGGCGTTAAAGAGCTTAACCACGCTAAGTTGCGCGAGGTCGCCGAAGCCTCAACGGCCGAGGGAGAAACCATCCACAATATGCCATTCCCAGTGACGGCAGAAAATGTCTACTCTGCAATTCTAACCGCTCACCAGTTGGGTCAATAACTCACAAACCTTAAAATGGGTTTAAATAAAAAAGCGGCACATACTCTCGCATGTGCCGCTCAGGATTTTTGCTGTTAAGCGTAATTACTCAACCGTTACCGCTTTCGCTAGGTTACGTGGTTGGTCTACGTCCGTACCTTTGATCAGTGCTACGTAGTAAGACAGCAACTGCATTGGGATGGTGTAGTAGATCGCCGCCGTGATTTCACTAACGTGAGGCATAGTGATGATCTTCATTGTCTCATCGCCTTCGAAGCCTGCGTCTGCATCTGCGAATACGTATAGAAGGCCGCCACGCGCACGCACTTCTTCAACGTTTGATTTTAGCTTTTCAAGTAGGTCGTTGCTTGGTGCAACCACAACAACAGGCATGTCAGCATCAATTAGAGCCAGAGGACCGTGTTTCAGTTCACCCGCCGCGTACGCTTCTGCGTGGATGTACGAGATCTCTTTCAGTTTTAGAGACGCTTCCATCGCGATTGGGTAGAACTCGCCACGGCCTAGGAACAATGTGTGGTGCTTGTCTGCAAAATCCGTTGCAAGTGCTTCAATTTCTTTCTCGAAAGAAAGTGCCGCGTTGATTTGCTTAGGAAGTGCGTGTAGCGCTTCAACAATCTCTTTTTCTTTCTCTTTGCTGATGCGACCTTGCTCTTTACCCAGTGCTGTTACCAGCATAAGTAGTGCAGAAAGCTGAGTCGTGAACGCTTTGGTTGAAGCCACACCGATTTCAACACCAGCGCGAGTCATGAACGCAAAATCTGATTCACGAACCAGAGAAGAGCCTGCTACGTTACAAATGGTCATCGCCGCCATGTAACCTTTCTCTTTTGCTAGGCGAAGTGCTGCTAGGGTATCAGCGGTTTCACCAGACTGAGACAACGTGATCAATAGGCTGTTTGGACGAGTCACAAACTTGCGGTAACGGAACTCAGACGCGATTTCTACATCACAGCTAACGCCAGCAATGTCTTCAAACCAGTAACGTGCCGTCATACCTGCGTTGTAAGACGTACCACACGCGACGATTTGTACGTGTTCTACTTTGCTTAGAATGTCTGCCGCGTGCACACCGATCGCGTCTGTCACAACAGAGTCTGCCGTGATACGACCTTCCATTGTGTTGATCAACGCTTTAGGTTGCTCATAGATTTCTTTTTGCATGAAGTGACGGTATTGGCCTTTATCACCTGCATCATGCTCTGCGTTAGATTCAACAATTTCACGCTCAACTGGCTCACCCGTTGCATCAAACACAGTGACTTCACGGCGAGTAATTTCTGCTACGTCCCCTTCTTCTAGGTACATGAAACGGCGCGTAACGTTAAGTAATGCAAGTTGGTCAGACGCTAGGAAGTTTTCACCTACACCAAAACCGATCACGATCGGGCTGCCTGAACGCGCTACTACGATGCGTGAAGGATCTTTGCGATCCAACGCTACGGTGCCGTATGCGCCTTCAAGTTGTTTTGCTGTTTTTTGTACCGCTTCTAATAGCGTTTCTGAAGTACGAAGTTCCCACTCAACCATGTGTGCGATAACTTCTGTATCCGTTTGCGATTCAAACACGTAGCCACGAGATTGAAGCAGCTCACGCAGCTCTTCATGGTTTTCGATGATGCCGTTATGGACAACTGCGATATCACCAGACATGTGTGGGTGAGCATTGATTTCAGAAGGTTCACCGTGCGTCGCCCAACGAGTGTGCGCAATGCCAGTTCCGCCGATCACTTTTGCTTCTTCTACTGCATCAGCCAATTCTTGTACTTTACCCAAGCGACGAACGCGCGTTAGGTTTGATTCGCCATCAACAACCGCAACGCCAGCAGAGTCGTAACCGCGGTACTCTAAGCGGCGTAGACCTTCAACCAAAATTTCTGCAACATCTCGTTGTGCTACTGCACCTACGATTCCACACATGTGTTTATCTCCGTTTGTAGTTTTGTTCTTCCCTAGCCATGATTTCAAATAGAGGCAGCAAGCAAAGGCCTTTATCCAGAGGGAAGTGAAATATGAAACTGATTACATCATTAGGCGCAAATGACTTTCACGCCATGTTGTTCAATCTGTACTTTATGCTCTGCTTGGATATCTGCATCGGTCACCAACACATCAACTTGATGCCAAGCGAGCTCTAAGTTTGGGATCTTACGGCCGATTTTTTCGGACTCTATCATTACGATCACTTCACGTGACGCTTCTGCCATTACCTTACTTAAGCCAACCAACTCATTAAATGTCGTGGTTCCACGCTCGAGATCGATGCCATCCGCACCGATGAATAGTTGGTCAAAGTCGTAAGCTCGTAATACAGATTCGGCTACTTTGCCTTGAAAGGACTCTGAGTGCGTATCCCAAGTACCGCCAGTCATCAGCAGTGTCGGTTCGCTCTCTAATTCATTTAGGGCGTTAGCAACATGCAACGAGTTGGTCATGACCACTAAGCCACGTTTGTCATTCAACTGTTGAATCAGCGCGGCAGTCGTGCTGCCACTGTCGATCACGATGCGATTATGATCGCGAATCAATGATGCTGCTGCTTTTGCTAAGCTTAACTTTCGAGTCGAAACATTAGCGCCCAATTCTTCGTGAATGACTTCCTTTGGGATAGCAATCGCACCGCCATAGCGGCGTAGAAGTTGGCCGTTTTTCTCTAAAGAAGCTAAATCCTTTCTAATCGTGACCTCTGAGGTTTCGAATTTCTGAGCAAGTTCATCAACGCTGACTTCTCCTAGTTCAGAAACCAAGTTAGAAATGGCGTGTCTTCTTAATTGAGTATTTCGTTTCGACATTTAAGTTTTGACCTTAAGTTTCGATGTGAAACTTATTATAGTCAAACCGAAACTTTCAAGTCCATTTATTTCGATCCAAAAAATTAATATTTCTCGATAAAACCTTGTCCTAAGACAATTCTTAAACAGTGATATTGGATTCATTCAGTGGTAGAATTCGCCACCGAAAAGAAAAAAAATTACAGAATTGAAGGTTATTTTTTTGCAACTTTCTGCATATAAAGTGGGATTAGTCACAAAAAGGTAACCAAAATCGCCGATCTTTTAGTCATAAAATGACTAAACTTGGTGAAAGACTTTCAGAATCTGAAGTTCTAATAATGAGACGAAAAATCGGTGGATGACAGGTACTAAATGTCATCAAAAACGTCCTGACTTCAGAGTAAATAACCGACTTTCAAATTGTAACTATACTTACCGGAGAGTATCTTCCATGAAAAAGACCAAAATCGTATGTACGATTGGCCCTAAAACAGAATCTGTAGAGAAGCTAACTGAACTAGTTAACGCAGGCATGAACGTAATGCGCCTTAACTTCTCTCACGGTGACTACGAAGAACACGGCACTCGTATCGCGAACTTCCGTAAAGTAATGGAAGCTACTGGCAAACCACTAGCAATTCTTCTAGATACTAAAGGTCCAGAAATCCGCACTATCAAGCTAGAAGGCGGTAACGATGTTGATCTAGTAGCAGGTCAAGAATTCACTTTCACAACTGACACTTCAGTTGTAGGTAACAAAGATAAAGTTGCAGTAACTTACGCTGGTTTCGCAGCCGACCTAAACGTAGGTAACACTATCCTAGTAGACGACGGTCTAATCGAGATGGAAGTTATCTCTAAGACTGAAACTGAAGTTAAATGTAAAGTTCTTAACAACGGTGCACTAGGCGAAAACAAAGGTGTTAACCTTCCTGGCGTTTCTGTAAACCTACCTGCACTATCTGAAAAAGATAAGAACGACCTTAAATTTGGTTGTGAGCAAGGCGTTGACTTCGTAGCAGCTTCTTTCATCCGTAAAGCGTCTGACGTTCAAGAAATCCGTGAAGTACTTGCTGCAAACGGCGGCGAGAACATCCACATCATCTCTAAGATCGAAAACCAAGAAGGTGTTGATAACTTCGATGAGATCCTAGAGCTTTCTGACGGCATCATGGTTGCTCGTGGTGACCTAGGTGTTGAAATCCCAGCTGAAGAAGTAATCTTCGCTCAGAAAATGATGATCGAGAAGTGTAACCGTGCACGTAAGATGGTTATCACTGCAACTCAAATGCTTGATTCTATGATCAACAACCCACGTCCTACTCGTGCGGAAGCAGGCGACGTTGCTAACGCAGTAATGGACGGTACTGACGCAGTAATGCTTTCTGGTGAAACGGCGAAAGGTAAATACCCTGTTGAAGCGGTAACTATCATGGCTCAAATCGCGAACCGTACTGACTCAGCGCTAAAAGCTGAACTAGGTTCTCGTCTAGACAGCCCACGTCTTCGCATCACTGAAGCAGTATGTAAAGGCGCTGTAGACACAGCTGAGAAACTAGCAGCTCCACTTATCGTTGTTGCAACTGAAGGCGGTAAGTCTGCACGTTCAGTACGTAAGTACTTCCCAACTGCAAACATCCTAGCGCTAACAACTAACAAGAAAACTGCTGCACAGCTAGTTCTAACTAAAGGTGTTACTCCTGTAGTTGTTGATTCAATCGAAAGCACTGACGCATTCTACGTAGCGGGTAAAGAACTTGCTCTAGAATCAGGTCTAGGTAACAAAGGCGATATCGTTGTTATGGTTTCTGGCGCTCTAGTTGCTTCAGGTACTACGAACACAGCTTCTGTACACGTACTATAAGACTGAATTTTTAACACTTCAGTTTCTTGAGAAGGAGGGCTTATGCCCTCCTTTTTTATATGGCTTTCTTGCTCTCATAATAGGCTAATTGTATTATTCACCTCTATCAGAATTTCGTACTGTTTAATTTTATCGTCACGATTAAAATTTCTATGAGGTGTATGTGTCTAGTCCCACTCTTACCGACAAAGTATTAAGAATGATCCGTCAGGATATTCTCGATGGCGAGCTTAAACCAGGTCAAAAACTCGTGGTTGCCGAACTCAAAGAGAAGTACAACGTAGGAGCGTCACCCATTCGAGAAGCATTGGTGCAATTATCTTGGAGCAAATACGTCAAACTCGAGCCGCAAAAAGGCTGCTGGGTTGCACCTGTATGTAAAGATGAGTTACATGACTTGTACGAAAGCCTGCAAATGGTCTCCGCATGCTTACTCAGTAAGGCAATTATGATTGGCGATGAAAAATGGGAACTGGATGTACTAACTGCTTATCACAAGTTATCCCGAGTAAAACCTGGCGAAAGCTTTTGTTGGAGGGAATGGGAAGAGCGCCAAAATCAGTTTCTTACTGCGCTGTTTGAAGGTGCTGGCTCTGTCAATATGTTTGGGTTTTTCCGCGATCTACTCACGCAAATTAAACGCTACCAATACTTCGCGATGCAGATTTTAGGCACAGGGAACCCTGGGCACTGTAATCTCGATGAGCAAGAAATACTGATGAAGGCATCGCTAGACAAAAAGAGTCAGGATGCTTTAGGTTATCTAGAGCGTTATTTGAGACAGTCAATACAGTGTATCGAAGCCGCCATCGACAACCAATGTCGCATACTGGCTAGCGAATAACGCTGAGACTAAAAAGCGGGGGTCTATCCCCGTTTTTTCGTTTTTGTAAAAGCACTAAGCAATATCATCATAACTATGACATAGCGATACGCAGTTACGCCCTGCACTTTTTGACTCATACAAAGCAATATCAGCACATTTATACGTTCTTGTACGATCAGAGGTTAAATCACTATACCCAGCACTGACAGTAATGCCTCTATCACTACGCATTTGAACCGCGACACGTAGCCTGTTCAATACAATTTCAGCCTCTTCTAGTGTTGTATGCGGCATAATCACTGTAAATTCCTCACCACCGACACGAGATACAAAGTCTGTGCTGCGGACTTCTTCTAGGAGGGTTTCTGCGACACTACAAATCACCTTGTCTCCTTCGTCGTGGCCAAGCTCGTCATTAATACGTTTAAAATGGTCAATATCAAACAACGCCAAACAAGCAGGAGGGCTATCAGGATAGCGTTCAATAATCCCCGCATATTGCGCCAATTGCTCTTCAAATTTTCGGCGGTTCCACAACCCCGTCAAGCCATCTTTTTCGCTTAGGTTTCGTAATTTTTCTTCTAACTCTTTTTGCCCAGAGATATCCACCAGCGACGTAATGTAATAACTCACTTTACCTGATTTGGTTAAATTCGCCTGAATACGCATTATTGCAGTAAAGACTTGATTAAACTTAGTTCGACAACGAATCTCCCCTTCCCATACGTGTTCACTCTTCAGTGTTTTCCAGATACTCAGGTTTGCTTCGAGATCTTCAGGTAAGAGAATTAAATGATGTGCACTCCAACCTTGGGCATGCTTGGTTGAGTAACCCATCATGTTTTCAAACTCTTGATTAACCATGATGATTCTATGCGAAGCATCCGAGATCATCACCGCAGTCATACCATCAAGAGCAGCTCGAGCCAACTTCGATTCCATACTATGACGCCGATAATGCAGAGCAAGGGCTGCCGTCGGCAAAGTGAAGCCGAGCACCAAACTTAGAACAAAAAACGCTTCTTGGATTAAGTCATCAATGTCCCTCTGAGCTCGGGATAATAACTGCTCATTGGTAAGATCAATAACCAGATGAAGAGGTTCGCTAGAAACAAACTGGATGGTGCGATACGCGACCAAATTCGAACCATTGTAAGCATAGCCCGAATCTTTTGAATTTAAACTACGCCAAATGTTTGGGTACATCCGGCCAAAATTAAATTGAGAGCGAGCGGGAATTATATGGCCATATAAACGAGCTGATTTAGGGCTATCAATGTAAAATCCGTCACTTTTAATCAGCTCAATATGGAAATCAAGCACTGACGAATAGTTGAGTCGAGAAGATAAATAGTCAATATCAACATTAAGGACGAGATACCCTTCGCGCTTTCCGTTAAGCGAAATAGGCATCAAAATGCGCAGTGACGGGCTATAGGGATAGACTAACTCGCCATACTCTCGTTCTAAACCTATCCCCCACGAAGCGATTTCGCCATCGTCTAAGTTCTTAGCGAATTGAAAGTAATCTCGCTCTGACTTATTTTGCAATTTGATCGCGGGCAACGCAGCGCCTGTTTCAATCTCATAATTAATCCTCACTTTTTCTCGACCAGAAACATCAAGAAAGCGAATTTGCTTATACAACTTTTGATTGATTGCGACCGAGATCCACATGTCTTCTAAGATGGAACGGTTCACCCGGTTAGGTTGGCGCAGATATTCATACAGACTTTGGCTGTGACCAAGTAGGTCACTGATCGTTTCGATTTGATCCTGAATATTGCTGTATTCACGGCCAGTATAGGCCAATTGATGTAACGCTTCTTGAGCGGTGTTCTCAACATTGTTTTCTAACAATGTCAGATATTTCTGATAGTAGTAAGCGGCAGTGAGTGCACTAAAAAATAGTGCTGTCGCCAATAAGGTGCCGACTCGCTTAGGTACTTTCACACGTCTAATGCCTATCATGCTTACTAAAACGACAATTATATCATTAATTGTTATTTTCTAAACAAAAAAGCCACTTAGATTAAGTGGCTTTTCTATATGCAATCAGAGAGTTAAGGTTTGAGGGCTCGCTCTCCTCGCGCAATGCCAACGACACCACTACGAGCAACTTCGACAACTTCGGTCACTTCGGATATCGCTTGAATGAAGGCATCTAGCTTTTCACTCGTACCCGCAAGTTGTACGGTGTATTGGGAAGCCGTGACATCCACGATCTGGCCACGAAAGATGTCTGCCGTCCGCTTCACTTCTGCTCGCGCAAAACCACTGGCTTTCACTTTCACCATCATCAGTTCACGCTCAATGTGCTCATACTCGGTGACTTCTTGCACTTTCAGCACATCGATCAATTTGTGTAACTGCTTCTGAATTTGTTCCAACTGCATCTCATCAGATGTCGTGGTAATGTTCATTCGCGACAGGGTTTCATCATCAGTCGGTGATACCGTCAAAGATTCAATGTTGTAACCACGTTGAGAGAACAAACCAACAACACGAGACAACGCACCCGGTTGGTTTTCCAATAGCAATGAAATAATGTGTCTCATATTAAGTTCTCTCCGTTTTGCTTAGCCACATTTTATCCATACCCTCACCTTTGATTTGCATCGGGTATACGTGTTCGGTTTCGTCTACGTTGATGTCCACAAACACCAGACGATCTTTCATATCCAACGCTTTTTGTAGCCCTTCTTCGAGCTGATCAGGCGTTTCGATACGAATACCGACGTGACCATAAGCTTCTGCAATCGCTGCAAAGTCAGGAACAGAACTCATGTAAGAATTAGAGTGACGGCCTTGATAAATAATGTCTTGCCACTGTTTTACCATGCCTAAGAATCGGTTGTTCAGGTTGATGATCTTCACTGGAATGTCGTATTGCATGGCTGTCGACAATTCTTGAATATTCATCTGAATACTGCCGTCACCAGTCACAACCACGACCTCTTCTTGTGGCATGGCAAACTTCACGCCCATGCCAGCCGGAAGACCAAATCCCATGGTGCCAAGACCACCAGAGTTTATCCAACGGCGCGGCTTATTGAATGGGTAGTACAGCGCCGCAAACATCTGATGCTGGCCCACATCAGACGCCACATATGCGTCGCCATTAGTTAGCTTGTGCAGCGTTTCAATTACTTGCTGTGGCTTGATTCGTTCTGGAGACGTTTCATAAGACAAGCAGTTGCGGTCACGCCATACTTGAATGTCATCCCACCATGCGGTGATAGCATCTTGATCATTTCCACTACCTTGCTCTGCAAGCAGCCCAAGCATGGTTGTCAGCACTTTTTCCGCAGAACCTACGATCGGCAAATCCACTTTCACGTTTTTCGAGATCGATGACGGATCGATGTCAATATGCATCACTTTTGCGTTTGGGCAGTACTTTTCAAGGTTGTTGGTTGTACGGTCATCAAAACGCACACCGATACCAAAAATAAGATCCGCTTCATGCATTGCCATATTAGCTTCGTAAGTGCCGTGCATACCCAACATGCCCAGTGAGTTTTTATGTGTACCCGGGAATGCCCCCAAGCCCATCAAAGTACTCACTACTGGTAGGTTCAGTTTGTCGGAAAGCTCTAAAATATGTTCATGGGCGCCAGAAATCACCGCACCACCACCGATATAAAGCACTGGTTTTTTCGCTTCTAATAGCGATTTAAGCGCTTTTTTAATCTGGCCTTTATGGCCCGAAGTTGTCGGCTTGTAAGAGCGCATTGAAAGCGTTTCTGGATATTGATAAGGCAGTTTGATTTGCGGGTTCATTACATCTTTTGGCAAATCAATCACAACTGGACCAGGTCGACCTGTAGTCGCGATATAAAACGCTTTTTTGATTGTTTCAGGAATATCTTCCGCTTTTTTTACTAAAAAGCTGTGTTTGACCACTGGGCGGGAGACACCGACGATGTCACACTCTTGGAAAGCATCATTACCAATTAGGCTATTCGGTACGTTACCCGAGATAACGATCATTGGGATAGAGTCCATATACGCTGTTGCAATACCCGTAATGGTATT
Organism: Vibrio sp. 947; assembly: GCF_033339115.1. Classification (NCBI taxonomy): domain Bacteria; kingdom Pseudomonadati; phylum Pseudomonadota; class Gammaproteobacteria; order Vibrionales; family Vibrionaceae; genus Vibrio; species Vibrio sp. 947. Next base: position 85,282 of record NZ_JAWOTX010000004.1, read on the forward strand.
GGTCGCGCCCGGCCCCGAGCACACAAGTACGACACCCGGTTTACCGGTAGCTCGAGCGTAACCATCTGCCATATGAGTGGCGGCTTGCTCATGCCTTACAAGTACGTGTTTGATTTGATCGGTTTTGGCATGCAGTGCATCGTAGATATCCAAAACAGAGCCACCTGGGTAGCCAAAGATCTGCTCTACGTGCTCTTCTATCAGAGATTGAACCACCATCTCTGCGCCTGACAACATTGCTGTCATAATTGCTCTCCTTAGCCAGTTTCCTCACCGTAAGGTCAACGGATTGGTCTGGTTTTACATAGTCTAGGTCTTATTCGTAGCCTAATCGAAATACTTCCACGTTTTCGGCTATGTCTTGCGTTCGTCATAACATCCCGCAAGGTTACCCAACAAATGTAACGTTTTATTATCAAAGGGTCTAATGAGAGATTGGTCTACTTTTTAAACAAGATACTAGTAATTAGAATGTTAGTAGGAATAGCAGCCACACATCTCCTATTTCACAGTACAACCTAGAAACTTAACGCTCAAAAAAAGAACATTATTTCATAAGCTTTTAGCTACAGAGGGCGAAATAGCGTTATTTGACGAGCAGAACAGAAAAAATCAATACAAACAAAAACCCCCAGCAATGCGCGATCACATCACTGGGGATTTTTTCATCAATATAAAATCTAAGTCAGCTTAAGTTACTTTTTATCCGACTTTTCCTTATACATTTCTTCAATTTCATCTTGGTATTTGTCATTGATGACTTTACGACGAAGTTTTTGAGTTGGCGTTAACTCACCATCATCCATAGAGAAAGCTCTTGGTAACAGTTTAAACTTCTTCACTTGTTCAAACTTTGCCAACTCTTTTTGAAGATCGTTCACACGCTTCTCAAGCATTTCGACCACCTGGTGGTGCTTAATCAACTCAACGCGATCGTGATATTTGATATTCAGCTCTTTCGCGTACTCTTCTAGCGAGTCATAACAAGGCACGATAAGCGCAGAAACAAACTTACGAGTATCCGCAATGACTGCGATTTGCTCGATGAAGTGGTCTTTACCAATCGCACCTTCAATCATTTGTGGAGCGATGTATTTACCACCTGAAGTTTTCATCAACTCTTTGATACGATCGGTGATGAACAAGTTGCCATTTTCATCAATGTAACCAGCGTCGCCCGTTTTTAGGAAACCGTGCTCATCAAAGGTCTTTTCCGTCTCTTCTGGCATTTTGTAATAGCCACGCATCACCATTGGACCACGAACCAGAATCTCGTTGTTTTCGCCGATCTTAACCTGTGCGCCAGGCATCGACATACCAATAGAGTCGGGGTTAAAACATTTATCATCCCAACACGATACTGTCGCCGTGGTTTCAGTCATGCCGTAGCCCAACTTAACGTTGATACCAATCGCATGGAAGAATCGACCGATGGTTTCATCCAACTTTGCACCGCCACAAGGCATAAAGTTGATTTGCCCGCCAAGTAGCGCACGCAGTTTGCTCAGAACCAACTTATCCGCCAAAGCGTATGACTTACGCAGCAAGAGCGATGGCTGACGTTTTTCTTGATGACAAGCGGCCATTTTTGCGCCCATGTTGACTGCCCAAGTAAACATGATCTTACGGTGAATCGGCGCGCGAGACACTTTCTCGTGAATCGCAGAGAAGATCTTCTCATAGAAACGCGGTACGGCACACATCACGGTAGGTCGCACCTGGCTCAGTGCATCACGTACTTGCATGGTGTCTTGCAAATAGCAGTTGGTCGCCCCTTTGTACAATACATAAAAGGTCCAAGCGCGCTCAAATACGTGTGACAACGGAAGGAAACATAATGACACGTCACTTTGAGAAAGGCTCAAGCGCTGATCGTGCCCTTCCAATTGCGCCGCAATGTTTGCGTAGTCCAACATAACGCCTTTTGGCTGGCCTGTTGTACCCGAGGTGTAGATGAGCGTGAGTAGATCATCTTCTTTTGCCTGATCTAAACGCGCATCCAATTCAACTTGATATGTAGTGTCGCCTTTGGCAACAAATGCTTGCCAAGAGATAACGAAATCATGATCGCCAAGTTCTATATCATCAGACATCGCAACAATGAGCTCTAACTGTTCGCACTGGTCGAAAATGCTCACTGCTGCATCAAATTGAGGCTGTTCACCAACAAACAGAACTTTGACGTCTGCATTGTTAATGATGTACGCCGACTGGGCGGCAGTATTGGTTGGGTAAATAGGTACTGTCACGCTGCGTAATTGCAGTGCTGCGATATCAGCGATCGTCCATTGCGGCATGTTGTTCGAGAAAATGCCGATCTTATCTTGGACTCCTAATCCCTGAGCCAAAAGTGCAAGTGATAAAGCATCAACTTGCTGACCAAATTGCGTCCACGTAATACCTTGCCACTCCTCACCCACTTTATGCTTGAGTGCAACGCGTGTACCACCGTTCGCAATTTGTTCACGAATACGTTTAACGATATGAAAATCTAACTTGGCCATTCTTTTACTTACCTTTTGGCTTACAGGCGTAAGCTAATTGAGCGAACAAGTGTACTCACGGCTTGCTAAAACGCAACTGACCAGTATCAAACTTATCACTAATAAGAGACAACTATCACTTATACGTCGCGAACGTACCTCAAATTGCTGAATGATTACTCTATTTAACTTACTGTTTCGATTGTTGATTACGAAAACAAAAAGCCCCGAGAGACAAAAATCGCTCGGGGACCAATGAATTGTAAAAATTGATGATTACCAATATGGTCTAATCGAGAAGACCAAACGTCATCTTATTTTGCGGCAACGACTTCACCACAAGTGATCATCAGTTGATCGCGTAGCCAAATGTGGCCTTTATCTTTTTCACTTGATTCATGCCAGCTTAAGAAACCGCTGATTTCTTTGTTCGCAAATGGAAAATCAAGAATTTGCAGTTGATCGCTGTTTACCGCATTTTCCGCCATCCAACGTGGTGCAATAGTCACAAGCTCAGATTGACCCACCACGTATAGTAGGTTGCTTAAACTAGAACCTTCATACGCCGCTTGGCAATCCAGTTCACGGTACGCTTGCTCTGAGAAACTACGTTGGCCATGCACTTTCGATAACTTCGCATGCTTTTCGTTAAGCAGTTGCTCAGCCGTCACACCACCTTGAATGCGTGGGTGTGTTTTTGATGCGATAACCACTAATTCATCTTTGAAGATTTCAGTGCTTGAGAAACCTTGCTCATCAAAACGAGCGTAGTCGATCACGAAATCAATTTCTTGGTAGCGCATACGCTCAGACAACAAACGGTCAAATTCTGCATCTAGGTGAAGCTGAACGTTTGGTGCTTGTTGATTCACTTTTGCCATGATCTTCGGAGCAAAACGCATGTCACAAGGGCTGCAAATCGCAAGCTTGAATAAGCGAGTCGAAGATTCTGGTTGGAATACAGAGCTAGGAAGTTCATTGCGAATCAGCTGTAGTGCTTGGCGAATAGGGCCAAACAGTTGACGTGCTCGTTGCGTAGGCTGAATACCACGGCCTTGGCGCATGAATAGCTCGTCGTTAAACATCACTTTTAAGCGTGCCACGGCGTTACTTACCGCCGGCTGAGACATGCCTAGGTTATGTGCTGCACGAGTAATATTTTGCTCTTGCATTACAGCATCAAATACAGTCAGTAGGTTTAAATCTACACCACGCAAAGTGCTTTCCATACGGTAGCTAGCAATTGCGCTCATCGCGTCTTTCTTCTCTAACATTGAGTGCGCCTCTTTTGTAATCGTCAACTTTGTTCATTAAATTCATAACGAATAGAATCCCATCTCGCACAAAAGACGGCGGCTGGATTCGAATCATTTTACGAATAGATAACCTAACTTTTTATTATATTTATCGTCCGGATACTTCCGGCTCGAACTGTACTATCAACTAATCGATTGCGGTTTCGCAACTAGATTGATATTTAATCAGTAAATTTTAGCCAATTAGGTATTTATTTGTTAAATAACAAAGGCTTGATAAAAACATAAAAAACTATAAAACACGTAAAAATGCATTCTTTGAGGACGTATTTAGCAAATTGATAGGACAGGCGGTCAACACAAGTATGCATTTAGCTCAGTTATTAGTTGAAATAAGAACAACAGATGACAGCTATATCTCTGATTGAATTTTGCACTTATCAGTCAAATTATCAGCAAATACACACTGAATAGAAATGAGAGAGGAAGAATAAAAATGCAGCCTTCCAAACAGAAAGGCTGCAACAAAATCGTGTCAAAAATGGAAGGAACAATGTACTTAGAACAACGTACTTAAATGTTCGACACGTAACTTGGAAAATCAACCTGCTCCCACAGTTGTCTGGATAACTCTGCTTTTGAATCCCATGCACCTTGCAGTACCCAATGAACAATAGCCTGAGCAACATCTGGGTATTTCACACTTTCGGCTTGTTGCTCCTTTAGCCACTGGCGTACTGCGGAAATGTCTAAGCTCTCCATCGACATCGCAAGCCCTAAATCTTCTAAGGTCGCAACATTGCTCTGCTGCTCGAATTGACCCGCGAGTGGCTTTAGTAACAATTTTTTCCCCAAAGACAAGGCTTCTGAAGGAAGCTCAAACCCACCATTAGCAATGACACCACTACAGCGATGCAAATGATGCTGGAAGTTGCTGTGGCATAAAGGGCGCAGTTCTATGTTTTCTACCTGCTCACATTCGATCACATCCGGGTGATAACAGATAAACGCTTGTTGATTAAAGTGGAACAATAAGTCCGAGATATCTTCAATCGATTCGAACGGTAGATACACCAACACGAAGTCGTCGTTTTCTGCTTGGCTATCGACGGTATGCACTATCGGTGGTAACAAAGGTTGATCAAAATGATGCCAATGCAAACCAAGGTGGTGTTGAGAAGGCGCAAAGTATTCAATGACGGATTTATCTAACCAACTTGCTCCCTTTAGTGGCACCGGATAACGGAAAGCATTTTGGTGGCTGATACCAATAGAAGGTTTATTTTGTTGTCTCGCTGCCCACGCTGTCACAGGTTCAAAATCATTAATGATAAGATCGTAGGACGACAGATCGAGTTGCTTAACTTCTTTGAAAAACTGCACCAAATTGTTATTCAATGCTGTTTTCGCGTAGTTTACAGAGCCTTTTTCGGTAATAAAGGTGAAGCCTCGGCGAGTCTGGTAATCGCCAAATGCTTCCATTGAAAAATATTTTTCCGGCGCTCGCCCAGAAAACAAAAAGTCGACCTCAACATCGTGCTCTTTAAACGCATGACTCATCGCCCTTGCGCGTGCAATATGTCCGTTTCCTGTCCCTTGAACACCGTACAAGATTTTCATCAATTAGCCTCCCAACATCGCAATCGCTAATCCACCACAAAGACTGCCAAGCAGTGCACCAATGATGACATCGGTAAAAAAGTGCACACCCAATAAGATTCGCGCGGTTCCGATTAAACTTGCCCAAAAGAATGCAGCAACGCCTAGGCTCGGATAGAAATGGTCAATCAGCGTCGCCATGACAAACGCAGCGGCAGTGTGTCCTGAAGGAAGACTATAGCGATCAGAGGGGGTAATAAAAGCAGGAAGGAGTGCACTAAGCTCTTCAGGGCGACGACGCTTAAAACTATTTTTCAGCGTCCAATAAATTGGTAGCTCGATAGCAAAAGCAAGTAAACCCGCCAGTAAAAACCAGACTCCTTGCTCCTTATCTAAATACCAAGCTAATAAACCCAACACCAAGTAAAGGTGCCCGTCACCACTGTGGGAGACTCCTTTGCTGATATTGGCGACTTGTTGATTAAAACGGTGCTTAAGACAAACACTAGAGAGCGCTAAATCAAACTTAGCAATGGTTGCAATTGGCTGTGTAATTGTCTCTATGGTTCGCATGTGACCTTTCCTTACTTTGACAACGCCTTTGTGTGAAAAGTAGGAGGTTTAGGTGACAACAGAATGACGGGAGTTTGGACAATTAATGACAAAGGCCAAATTAAGGTGTGCCCAACAATTTATCTATTGGGCATAACCATAAAAATAGAACATTAAGAAGGGTTTGATGGTTGCGGTTGAGGGGTGTCTATATACCAGACTTTTCTCTTCTTGCGGCAGGCGCGCAAAGAGCCCGTCGTCATGTCGCCATCTTTTGTAAGCTCATAGCTCAGTGAGCGGCAAGTATAGTTTCCCGACAGTTCATGCTCTATACTCGTTTGCTCCGTTTTACTCGAGTTAGGCTCTAGTAGAGGGTTAGGCTGAGTAGATAAAATGTCACGATTTATCACATTGCTGCGCGCATAATCCTTATGGACATAACCTTTTATCACTCCTTTCTGTTCAACGAGAAACCAAGGTTGATCAACCACTTTTGCTAGCACATTAAAGACTTCCCCTTTCGATAATACGCCAAGCTTTGCCCCTTCAAGACTCGGTTTGGAGCGTAGGTTTAATGTGGTCTTAGAGCGGTAAGAGACATCCATAAACTCTACTGGGTTTGAGGTATCGACACCTTCAGTGGTTGGTCGGAAAACTTCCGCTTGCTGTTTCTCACTAGGTTGAACACGGATCTTCCACCAAGAATACGTTTCCGGATCTTTACCTTTAAACTTATTTCGGCTGTCAGACTCAAGGGCAACAAGCATCTGATTCAAGAACGATTCGCGTCCTTCATAACTCAAAAATCGATCCATTTGATCATTGATGACCATGACGCTCTGTGAGTGATCATTCATAACAACGGGGGAAGCCACTTCCACATAGATCTGCGATTGAAACAGCTGACAACCCGACAAGCTGACCAGAGTAAATACTATGGCTGAACGTCCAAATTGTTTTGTTAACCTCATTCTTTCCCTAACCCTTATATTTCTTTTACCTAGTGCAACTGCACTACTATAAATGGTCATTCAAAACTTTTGCCAAACAATTCGGACCTTTGTGTGACAAGTCGCAATCCCGATGCTTGTTTTGGTAATGAAACGTCGCAAACTTGATGAGAACTTACTTCTTCTAGCACGTTTCTATCGCATCATGTCGTTTCACTTAGTGCATCATTTTTTTCAAGCAAACGAAAAGACTCATCCGATATGAATAAAAAATCGACTTTAGGGTTGACGCGCTTCATGGAGTGCGGTACTAATTTGTTAACTTAATTATGTGGAAAGCTTAACAACTATGTCAGCTCATTTTTCTATCCTGCTTAGCCTCCTCCTGATCGTGACCAGTTCGCGCGGGTAGGCTGTGGAAGAAAAATAACCACACCAATTTCTAAGAACCCGCATGAGAATGCGGGTTTTTTTATATCTAAATACTGGAAGTAAACGATTCACTTGCGCGAAAGTGCAGAAATCAGGAAGGAAGCAAACATGAACGATCAGGTCATTATATTCGACACCACATTGCGTGATGGCGAGCAAGCGTTGTCAGCAAGCTTGACGGTTAAAGAAAAACTGCAGATTGCCTATGCGCTGGAAAGACTCGGCGTTGATGTTATCGAAGCTGGCTTCCCAATCTCTTCACCAGGTGATTTCGAGTCTGTACAAACCATCGCAAAAAACATAAAAAACAGTCGAGTTTGTGCCCTTTCGCGTGCCGTTGCGAAAGACATTGATGCTGCCGCTGAAGCCTTAAAAGTGGCCGACCAATTCCGTATCCACACGTTTTTAGCCACTTCCACCATTCACGTAGAAGACAAACTACGCCGCAGCTACGACGATGTACTAGAAATGGCAGTCAACGCCGTTAAACATGCACGTAACTACACTGATGATGTCGAGTTTTCTTGTGAAGATGCTGGTCGTACTCCAATCGACAACCTATGTCGCATGGTAGAAGCCGCCATCAATGCAGGTGCGAGTACAATCAACATTCCAGATACCGTTGGCTACACCGTACCAAGTGAGTTTGGTGGGATTATTGAAACTCTATTTAACCGCGTTCCGAACATTGATAAAGCGATCATCTCCGTTCACTGTCACGACGATTTGGGGATGTCAGTTGCCAACTCTATTGCCGCCGTTCAAGCTGGCGCACGTCAGATAGAAGGCACGATCAATGGCATTGGAGAGCGAGCGGGTAACTGTTCACTTGAAGAGATCGCAATGATCATCAAGACTCGTCAAGAGTTTTTGGGCGTTCACACTGGCATTAAGCATGATGAAATTCACCGCACCAGTAAGTTGGTTAGCCAGCTATGCAATATGCCTATTCAAAGCAACAAAGCAATTGTGGGTGCAAATGCGTTTAGCCACTCTTCAGGCATCCACCAAGATGGCATGTTGAAGAATAAGAATACCTACGAAATCATGACCCCTGAGTCTATTGGCCTAAAAAACCAAGCTCTGAACCTAACCAGCCGCAGCGGTCGCGCTGCCGTGAAGAGCCATATGGACACCATGGGTTACAACGAAGACGAGTACAACCTAGACGCGCTGTATGCGGATTTCTTGAAACTTGCTGATCGCAAAGGCCAAGTGTTCGATTACGACCTAGAAGCCCTAATGCACTTCTCGAACTTGCGTGAAGAAGATGACTTCTACAAATTGAGCTACCTAAGCGTGCAGTCTGGCAGCGTAATGGCTACCACCAGCATCAAAATGCAATGCGGTGATGAAGAAATGTGTGAAGCAGCGGTCGGTAATGGCCCAGTTGATGCGCTATACCAATGTATCTACCGCGTGACAGGCTACGACATCGTTCTGGATAAATTCGACCTAACCGCGAAAGGTGAAGGTGAAGATGGTTTGGGTCAAGCAGACATCATTGCCAACTACAAAGGTCGCAAATACCACGGTACGGGTGTTTCCACCGACATCGTCGAGGCTTCCGGCCAAGCATTATTGCACGTTATTAACAGCATTCATCGTGCAGATAAAATCGAAGAAATGAAGCAGAAAAAGATTGCGACTGTGTAATAACAACCGGGCTACACGGCTCAGGAAAGAACACGCTCGTTGAAATAATTAAGCTCAAAATTAGAAAACTTAAAGGATTAACATGACAGACAAATCGTACAAAATTGCCGTCCTACCCGGTGACGGCATTGGCCCGGAAGTAATGGCGCAGGCACATAAAGTATTGGATGCAATCGAAAAGAAACATGGTATTGCGTTTGAGCGTGACGAGCATGATGTCGGTGGTATCGCGATCGACAACCACGGTTGCCCACTTCCAGAGAGCACAATAAAAGCATGTGAAGAGTCTGATGCAGTCCTATTCGGCTCGGTTGGCGGCCCTAAGTGGGAGCACTTACCACCAAACGACCAACCTGAACGTGGTGCCCTACTTCCACTACGCAAACACTTCCAACTGTTCTGTAACTTACGTCCAGCGCAAATTCACTCAGGTCTTGAAGCTTTCTCACCGCTACGTGCAGACATCTCGGGTCGCGGCTTTGACATCGTGGTAGTCCGTGAACTGACGGGTGGTATCTACTTCGGCCAACCGAAAGGTCGTGAAGGTGAAGGCGCAACAGAAAAAGCATTTGATACTGAGGTGTACCACCGCTTTGAGATCGAACGTATTGCAAAAATCGCTTTTGACTCTGCTCGTCTACGTCGCAAGAAAGTGTGCTCTATCGACAAAGCGAACGTTCTACAAAGCTCTATCTTATGGCGTGAAGTAGTCGAAGAAATCGCAAAAGACTACCCAGATGTCGAGTTGTCACACATGTACATTGATAACGCGACTATGCAGCTTATCAAAGACCCTGCTCAGTTCGACGTAATGCTGTGTTCAAACATCTTCGGCGACATCATTTCTGATGAATGTGCGATGATCACAGGCTCTATGGGTATGTTGCCATCAGCAAGTCTAAACGAAAGCAAATTCGGTCTGTACGAGCCAGCAGGTGGCAGTGCACCAGATATCGCAGGTAAGAACATCGCTAACCCTGTGGCACAAATCCTGTCTGCGGCACTGATGCTACGTTATAGCCTAGGTGAGGAAACGGCGGCACAAGACATCGAAACGGCAGTTTCAAAAGCGCTATCAGCGGGGGAACTAACGGGTGACCTTGCTGGTGACAACCCAGCACTTTCGACGTCTGAGATGGGCGATAAGATCGCTGAGTACGTCTTAAACTCTTAATACAAAACAGATTCATAATAAATACTAAATCCTCGGTCAACCAATGGCTTTCCTCTAAGTCATTGGTGCAATAGCAAGGCAGCAAGCCCATTTATATTAAGGCGTTTAGTTCGCTAAATAAGCTAAATAACTGGATAAACGGGTGTCGCTAACGCAGTTATTGCGGCAACGGCGATGAGGAAAGGAAGCAAACAATGGGCAAAACATTATACGAAAAAGTCTACGACGCACACGTTGCCGTCGCAGCAGAAGGGGAAAACCCAATCTTGTACATCGACCGTCACTTGGTACACGAAGTGACGTCTCCGCAAGCATTTGACGGCTTGCGTGAAAAAGGTCGTAAAGTGCGTCAGGTCAGCAAAACTTTTGCCACCATGGACCACAACGTTTCGACAACCACCAAAGACATCAACGCATCGGGTGAGATGGCTCGTATCCAGATGGAAACGCTATCGAAAAACTGTGAAGAGTTTGGCGTTACGCTTTACGACATCAACCATAAATACCAAGGTATTGTGCATGTTATGGGCCCAGAGCTTGGTATTACCCTACCGGGCATGACCATTGTTTGTGGTGACTCGCACACGGCTACACACGGTGCATTCGGCTCTCTCGCTTTTGGTATTGGTACATCAGAAGTTGAGCACGTATTAGCAACTCAAACGCTAAAACAAGCGCGCGCCAAAACGATGAAGATCGAAGTAAAAGGCAAAGTGGCTCCGGGCATTACTGCGAAAGACATTGTGCTAGCCATCATCGGTGAAACGACAGCAGCAGGCGGTACAGGCTACGTAGTTGAATTCTGTGGTGAAGCGATCACTGACCTTTCAATGGAAGGCCGCATGACCGTATGTAACATGGCGATAGAGCTAGGTGCGAAAGCCGGTTTGATTGCGCCAGATGAAACCACGTTCGAATACATCAAAGGCCGTAAATTCTCACCTCAAGGTGCCGACTTTGATGCAGCAGTAGAATACTGGAAGACATTAAAAACTGACGATGATGCTCAGTTTGATGCAGTCGTGACACTAAACGCAGCGGATATCAGACCACAAGTCACTTGGGGAACTAACCCAGGCCAAGTTATCGCGGTAGATCAACCTATCCCAGCACCAGAAAGCTTTGCCGACCCAGTAGAAAAAGCATCGGCAGAAAAAGCATTGGCTTACATGGGCCTAGAGGCAGGCAAGTCATTGTCTGATTACAACGTCGATAAAGTCTTCGTTGGTTCTTGTACTAACTCACGTATCGAAGACATGCGCGCAGCCGCTGAAGTAGCGAAAGGTCGCAAAGTCGCGCCTCACGTTCAAGCGCTAATCGTTCCTGGCTCTGAGCAAGTAAAAGCGCAAGCAGAAGCGGAAGGCTTGGACGTTATCTTTAAAGAAGCGGGCTTTGAGTGGCGCCTACCAGGTTGCTCGATGTGTCTAGCAATGAACAATGACCGTTTGGGTCCACATGAACGTTGTGCGTCTACTTCAAACCGTAACTTTGAAGGCCGCCAAGGTCGTGATGGCCGTACCCACCTAGTGAGCCCTGCGATGGCAGCGGCAGCAGCAATTGCTGGTCACTTTGTAGATATTCGTGAACTAGACTAAGGAGCAAACCAATGTCAGGCTTTAAACAACACACAGGCTTAGTTGTTCCTCTAGATGCAGCGAACGTTGATACTGATGCCATCATTCCAAAGCAGTTCCTACAAAAGGTCTCCCGCCTAGGGTTTGGTAAGCACCTATTCCATGACTGGCGCTTCCTAGACGATGCTGGCGAACAGCCAAATCCAGAGTTCGTGATGAACGCACCTCGCTACCAAGGCGCGTCTATCTTGCTGGCTCGTGAGAACTTCGGCTGTGGCTCATCTCGTGAGCACGCACCGTGGGCACTAGCGGATTACGGCATCAAAGCGATGATCGCACCAAGCTTTGCCGATATTTTTTACGGCAACTCGATCAACAACCAAATGGTGCCAGTTCGTTTGACTGAACAAGAAGTGGATGAAATCTTCCAGTTTGTTGAGGCAAATGAAGGTGCAGAAGTCGAGGTCGACCTAGAAGCGAATGTCGTTCGTGCCAACGGCAAAGAATATGGTTTTGAAATCGATTCGTTCCGTCGTCATTGCTTGCTAAACGGTTTGGACAACATTGGCCTAACCCTTCAACACGAAGATAAGATTGCTGAGTACGAAGCGAATATTCCAAGCTTCTTGCGTTAAGACGCGTTAGTAAATACACAAATCAAGGGCTGGCAATTGTCGGCCCTTGATTTGTTTTGGGTGACTGATCTCATATCGCTTTGCTTACAGAATACCGAACGCCTCTGTTGAAATTCGTCATCCTGAACAGCGACGAAGGAGCGTGATTCAGGATCGACTACCAGAGCGCACTGTACAGATTCATACTGTCTTTACTCAAGAGTTTGTGGGTATTAGATTCCTGATATCGCTTATGCTCCTCGGAATGACAGCGAATAAAGGCCACTGATTACTGAAAGAAAACAAGCACTAAACTGGTCTACACTATCAACAATATCTCATTCAAAGGTATCTCTATGAAGCGTCTGTTATTGCTGTTGTGTGCTCTGGTTTCTTTCTCGACATTGTCCGCGCCTAAATCCGACTTATGGCCATATTGGAAACAATCGAATCAAGCCAACCAAACCCAAATTTCTCATCAAGAATGGCAACAACTGCTCGATACTTATTTAGTTGAACAAGGCGAGAATACCTTGTTTCGTTATAGCCAAGTCTCCTCTGTCGATAAAACTAAGCTGAAACAATACATCCAGCGTTTGGCAAAACTAGACCCTCTACAATACAACCAAGCAGAGCAATATGCCTATTGGGTAAACCTTTACAACGCCATCACGGTAGATCTTATTTTGGATAACTATCCAGTCGAATCAATCACCAAGCTAGGTGGTTTATTTAGCTTTGGTCCTTGGGGAGACGATGTGGTCGTGGTCAATGGGAAGGATCTAACTTTAAACGATATTGAACATCGAATTTTGCGTCCAATTTGGAATGACCCAAGAACGCATTACGCGGTTAACTGTGCCAGCCTAGGATGCCCTAATCTGCAATCTCAAGCATTCACTGCTGACAACACGCAAGCTCTACTGGATAGTGCCGCCAAAACATTTATCAACAGCAGCAAAGGCGTATCTATCCAAGGTAACACGGCACAGCTGTCTTCTATTTATGATTGGTTTGCAACGGACTTTGGTGGAGAAAAACAAATCTTCAAACACATCGCAAAGTACGCACCGCAATACAAAAACTTCTCTGGCAAAGTGAAATACGAATACGATTGGGACTTGAATCAAGCCAACTAAACTGGGGGATGTGAGGTCAATTAGCATTAGGGACATAATAGGCCAAAAGCTAAAGACACCGGCAACTCAAAGACTAAGACATGAAAAAAAAGGGCACTGAGTGCCCTTTTTTACATCCAAATGTTTGATAGAAAACGTCCGACTACTTAAAGCCTTTAACCTTCTTAATAAGATCGTAAGCGTTTTGAATCTCTTGAGATTTCTCTTTCGCGACGTTCATCATCTCTGGTGGTAAGCCTTTAGCCATCAATTTGTCCGGGTGATGCTCGTTCATCAGTTTACGATAAGCACGCTTAACGGTTTTACTGTCTGCATCTGAAGACACATCCAGAATTTTGTACGCGTCGGCCAACTGATCCGCTTGTGAAGCTTGTTGCCAGCTACCACCTGAAGATTGGCCTTGATGCTGACCATGAAAACCGCCCTGGCTTTGGAAACGAAATGCGGCTTCTTGCATTTGCAAACGACGCTCTAATTGCTCAGAAGAGAAACCCAAACCACGTGCAATCTTGTGTAGTACATTTCGTTCACTCGGGTGGATCGAGCCATCTGCAAAGGCCGCCGAGATTTGCAGCTCTAAGAAAAATTGCAACAAGTCAAAGCGACCAGCTGTCGAAATTTTCACACGAACAAGAACATCTTCTAACGGAAAGTCGCTGTCTTTACCTTCACGAAACGCGTCTTGCGCTGCGCGACGCTGTTCGCCATGCAAATTCATGCGGTCCATCATGGCTGAAGCCAGTTGGATTTCCTCTTTGGTGACTTGGCCTTTCGCTTTTGCCACATGTCCCATTACCGCAAACGCCGCTTTAAAAAACTCTTCTTGGCGCTGAGCTTGACTTGGCCCTTTTCCAAAGCCGCCAGTAGAGAACCCGGCTTGACTCAAGCGACGTGCTTTATCGAATTGATGGCCAATAAATAAGCCAAAGAGTAAACCTAGCGGCCCGCCAAGTAACAAGCCAAAAAAGGCACCCAGAATTTTGCCAAAAATATGCATTATGTGTTCTCTATCAATGAATTTTTATCGACGACGGCGGTCTTATAGTGCCGGATGCAACGATTTCCTTTATGATAATGGAATTAGTTTTATTTCGGCTAGGCCATTTCGCCTGCTTATCTTTGCAGCTATTTTGTCGTCATTATGCCACAGTGAATCAATACGCTGGGATAAATGCGACTATAGTTGATTCATTTGGCTATTACGCTAGGGTACAACAAGCCCTATAGCCATCGAGTAGTAGTGACACAGGAAAGTTCAATTCAATGCAACATTTCTCCCGCACATTTTTAGCGGCCTCTATCAGCACCGCCTTGTTTGTACCCACCACTCAAGCTGAAGCGAATATCCATGATAGTGTGCAGGAAATGCCCGCCACAGATCAATGTTTGGTCGATACAAGTGGCGAGGAGGACGCTCTTAATACCCCAGTAGTGGTAGAAGCTGACACCCTGCAAGCCATCAATGGTGACAAAGCTCAGTACTCAGGTAATGTACAAGTCACCCAAGGCCAGAAGAAAATTACCGCAGATAGCGTAACGCTGCACCAACAAGACAACGTCGTGGTTGCCGAAGGCAACGTGACTTTCAATGACGGCCAAGTCAAAGCTCGATCTGATCGTGTTACTAACGACATTAATCAAGATACGTTTTCACTTGAGAACACCGATTATCAGTTCCTTTGCCAACAAGGCCGAGGCACTGCAGCCTATATCGCCCGCACAGGTCAGTCGGTTTATGAACTCGAAGACGGCTCTATCACATCGTGCCCTCAAGGCGATAATTCATGGCGATTGGTTGCGTCAGGCATCGATGTTGACCAAGATGAAGAGACAGCGACGCTGCACCACCCTCGATTTGAAGTGTTAGATGTGCCTGTTTTCTATGTGCCGTATCTAACCATGCCAATTGGAGATACGCGTAAAACGGGTTTCCTCTTCCCTTCTTTATCGTACGGTTCTAGTGATGGTATGGAAGTCGAGGTGCCATTCTATTGGAACATCGCGCCTCAATATGACATGACACTCACCACGCTCTATATGCAGCAACGTGGTACAAAACTCGATACTGATTTCCGCTACCTAACAGATGGTTGGGGAAGTGGAGAAATCAAAGGCGAATACCTCAATAGTGATCGCAAATATCAGGACGAGTCTCGTTGGGGCTACCAAGTTAAACACGACGGTATCATCAATAAACAGTGGATAGTCAAAGTCGATTACTCAAAAGTGAGTGATATTGATTACTTCCTCGATCTCGACTCCGACATTGGTAACCGTGAAGATGGTCAACTGGTTCAAGAAGGACAAGTACAATATCGTTCTGACTTCTGGGATGCCTCGTTAACCGTTCGTGACTTCCAAATCTTATTGAAAGAAGAGAACCGCCCTTATCGCCTGCTTCCTCAGTTAGACTTGAACTACTACACGCCGTTGTGGGGAGACTACCTTAACTTTGACGTGAAGAGCCAAGTGAGCCGCTTCGATACCAGCGATGCTGCGCGACCAAATGCGACCCGTGTTCACATTGAACCAGGGCTTACATTACCACTCTCAAACTCATGGGCAACGTGGACAACAGAAGCGCGTGTGCTCTCTACGTATTACTCTCAAGACTTAACGGGTTTGACTGATGTAAACTTGCAAAACCAGTTGGATGATGAAGTTTCTCGTGTTATTCCTGAGTTCCGTACGCATGCGCAACTTTACTTAGAGCGAGATACAAGCTGGATCAAGGGCTACACCCAAACACTGGAGCCTCAGCTGCAGTACTTGTACGTACCTGAAGAAGATCAAACCAACATCTACAACTACGATACCACCTTGCTACAAACCGACTACTACGGGCTATTCCGCAGTCGTAAGTACAGTGGCATTGATAAAATCGCCTCGGCGAACCAGTTAAGCTACGGTGCGAGTACTCGCTTCTTTGATGATGACTATAAAGAGCGTCTTAACGTTTCATTTGGTCAGATTTACTACTTCGATAAAAAGACCAAACTGAGCAACAGCCCAAATCTTCCGGATGAGACAACCAATTACTCATCATGGGCGATTGAAGCTGATTTCAACTACAACGATTACTTGTTCTATCACGGTGGAATTCAATACGATATTGATTTGAGCTCCATGCAGTTGGCAAACAGTACCTTGGAATACCAATTCAACGGCGGCTTTATTCAGGGTAACTATCGCTACGTTACGCGTGAATACATCGAAGATACGATCATTCTCGAAAACCTAGACACAATTACTCGTAAAGGTATTTCTCAAGCAGGTATTGTAGCGGCCTACGAGTTCAACCCGAACTGGTCTGCGAGTGGTCAATACTACTACGACCTCAATGAAAATGCGGACCTAGAATGGTTAGCGAGCCTACGTTACCAATCTGACTGTTGGTACATTGGCGTCACTTACTCAAACCAATTGCTTGGTTGGGAAGACCAAGCTATCGGCAGCACCGGGGCATCACCTGAATACGAAAATAACTTCAGCGTTAACTTCGGTATTCAAGGCTTTGCGACTAACCAGCGTGAAGACACTGCTGTCAAAGAACTGGATGGTTCTGACAACGCGATTAAGTACGGCCGCCCATTCTATCTGAACAATTAATCAAAATAGGCGTCTTAAATGAATAAGACGCCTATTCAAAAATACTGACGGAATTTTAAATGAAAATTTGGAAATCAATCTTATTCACGACCCTACTCTCTTGCGGAGCGGTTGCAGCACCAGTAGAGATCGATAAGGTTGCGGTCATCGTGAATGACGGTGTAGTTCTACAAAGCGACATCGAAACAGCGATGAAAACGCTGCAAGCCAACGCTCGTCAAAGTGGAAAGAGCTTACCTTCTACCAGCGTGTTAAAAGAACAAGTCGTTGAAAAACTTATCATTGATACGTTGCAAGGCCAAGAAGCAGACCGTATTGGTGTGCGTATTGACGACAACCGTTTAAACCAAGCGATTGCAGAGATCGCACGTAATAATGAGCAATCGGTAGAACAACTCGCTGCTTCTGTAGAAAGTGAAGGTTTAAGTTACCCAGAATTCCGCGAACAAATTCGTAAGGAAATCGCCGCATCAGAAGCTCGCAATGCACTGGTTCGTCGCCGTATTAATATCCTTCCAGCAGAGGTCGATAGCCTTGCTGAGCAACTATCACAAGAAACCAATGCGACTGTTCAATACAAAATTGGACACATTCAACTGCGCTTCTCTGACGATAAAGAAAAGTCAGCTGTAGAAGCAGAAGCTAAAGCGCTCGCGAAAAAGCTAAACGAAGGTGCAGACTTTACGGAGATGGCCTACACCTACTCAAAAGGTCCTAAAGCTTTACAGGGTGGTGATTGGGGATGGATGCGTAAAGAAGAGATGCCAACCATCTTTGCTGATCAGATCAAGATGCAAAACAAAGGCAGCATTATTGGTCCATTCCGTAGTGGCGTTGGTTTCCACATCCTAAAAATAGAGGATGTAAAAGGCCTAGAAACGGTTGCGGTAACGGAAGTAAATGCGCGTCATATTTTGATTAAACCAACAGTGATTCTGAGCGACGAAGGGGCGAAGAAGCAACTGAATGAATTTGTACGCCGCATCAAAGCCGGTGAAGCAACGTTCGCTCAATTGGCAACACAATACAGTCAAGATCCTGGCTCGGCAGCACAAGACGGTGAACTAGGTTATCAAACACCAGATCTTTACGTGCCAGAATTCAAGCACCAAGTAGAAACTCTGCCAGTTGGCTCAATCAGCGAACCGTTCAAAACCGTTCACGGCTGGCATATCGTTGAAGTGTTGGATCGTCGCCAAGTGGACCGTACTGACTCAGCGATGAAGAACAAAGCTTACCGTATTCTATTTAACCGTAAATTTAATGAAGAAGCGGGCGCATGGATGCAAGAGCTACGCGCAAGTGCGTTTGTTGAAATCGTGGATGACAACAATGACAACTAATACAATTCGTAGAATTGTCGTAACCGCAGGGGAACCTGCGGGTATCGGCCCAGACTTAGTGCTTGCCCTATCGAAAGAAGATTGGGCGCACCAAATTGTCGTCTGTGCCGATAAGAATATGCTGACGGAGCGAGCCAAGCAGCTTGGCATCGAAGTCCAACTGTCTGATTACAATCCAGAAGAAGCACCTAAAGCACAAAAAGCGGGCACGCTTATCGTTGACCATATCCAAATATCGGAACCTGCGGTCGCAGGCGAGCTCAATGAAGCGAATGGCCACTATGTACTAAAAACGCTAGAAAGAGCAGCTTTAGGCTGTATGAATGATGAATTTGATGCTATTGTCACCGGCCCTGTTCATAAGGGGGTGATTAATCGCGCAGGTGTTGCATTCAGTGGTCATACTGAATTTTTCGCCGAGAAGTCACAAACGCCGCTAGTCGTAATGATGCTAGCAACGGAAGGACTACGCGTGGCGCTGGTTACAACACATATTCCTTTAGCTTATGTGTCCAAAGCTGTCACCGAAGAGCGATTAGAAAAAATCATCGATATTCTTCATAAAGACCTTGTAGAAAAGTTTGCTATCGCACAACCAAACATCTACGTTTGCGGGCTTAACCCTCATGCTGGCGAAGATGGCTGCTTAGGTCGTGAAGAGATCGAGACCATCACTCCGACACTGGAAAAAATTCGACAAGAAAAAGGTATCAACCTGATCGGCCCTCTGCCGGCTGATACCATTTTCAATGAAAAATATTTAAATGATGCTGTTTTAGGCATGTACCATGATCAAGTATTGCCAGTATTAAAATACAAAGGCTTTGGTCGTTCAGTAAATATTACTCTTGGTCTACCTTTTATTAGAACATCGGTGGACCACGGTACTGCATTAGATCTGGCAGGGACAGGTCAAGCGGATACAGGGAGTTTCCGAACAGCGCTCACGCATGCGATAGATTTGGTAGAGAAGAAACAATGAGAAATGATGTCCATTTAGGGCACAAAGCGCGTAAACGTTTTGGTCAAAACTTCCTGAACGATCCATACATTATTGATGGAATCGTATCAGCGATTAACCCAAAACCAGGTCAAAACCTGGTTGAAATCGGTCCTGGTCTTGGTGCAATCACTGAGCCAGTAGGTCGTGAAGTGGATAAGTTCACAGTTATCGAATTAGACCGCGATCTGGCGGAACGCCTACGTACTCACCCTGAACTGGCAGATAAGTTGACCATCCATGAGGGTGACGCTATGCGTTTTGACTTCACTCAACTAGTGAAGCCAAACAACAAGCTGCGCATTTTTGGTAACTTACCATACAACATCTCTACACCATTGATGTTCCACCTTTTTGAGTTCCATAAAGACATTCAAGACATGCACTTTATGCTGCAAAAAGAAGTGGTAAACCGCTTAGCCGCCGGCCCTGGCAGCAAAGCTTACGGCCGTTTAACGGTAATGGCTCAGTACTACTGTAAAGTGGTACCGGTACTGGAAGTACCGCCAACGGCATTCGTTCCACCACCGAAAGTGGATTCTGCCGTTGTTCGTTTAGTGCCTTACGAAGAGCTGCCATGCCCGGCGAAAGATCTGCGTTTGCTCGATCGCGTTTGTCGTGAAGGCTTTAACCAACGTCGTAAAACAGTTCGTAACTGCTACAAATCGTTGTTAAGCACAGAAGTACTAGAAGAGCTAGGTGTTAATCCAAGCATGCGTCCAGAGAACCTGACGCTAGAACAATTCGTCGCAATGGCGAACTGGCTTGCGGATAACCCGCAGCACTAAGAACTCAAACAATAAGCCAAACCCTTGTAGGTTTGGCTTATTATTATTGGGATATTACGTTTCTGAGGAGTGCACATGGACGTCATTCAACCTTGCATCAAAATTCAAGTTCACACCAAATACATCGAAGAACAGTCCAACCCAGAGCTACAACGCTACGTTTTCGCTTATATCATCACCATCAAAAACCTTAGCCAACAAACCGTACAGTTAGTGAGCCGCCGCTGGCTAATCACAGACTCGAACGGCAAGCAAATGACGGTTGAAGGTGACGGAGTGGTAGGCCAGCAGCCCTTTATTCCAAGCAATGATGAATACACGTACAGTAGCGGAACCGCGTTAGAAACCCCTGTCGGCGTTATGCAAGGACACTACAAAATGCTGGATGAGAAAGGGCAAGAGTTCATCACCGAAATCGAACCATTTCGCTTGGCTGTTCCAAATGTTTTAAATTAGTAAATTGGAGATTCAGTGGCTACCTATATTGTTGGTGACATCCAAGGCTGTTTTGATGAATTGCAGCGACTACTAGAAAAAGTATCTTTCTCTGCGAAAAAAGACCAACTTTGGCTTGCTGGTGATTTGGTCGCCAGAGGGCCTAAATCACTAGAAGCGTTACGCTTTGTGAAGTCACTTGGCGCAAGCGCAATCGTCGTGCTTGGTAATCACGACCTTCACCTTCTTGCAGTGGCTCACGGGATAAAAAAGGTCAAAGACAAAGATAGAACCGCACCTATTTTCACGGCCCCTGACAAAGAGGAACTACTGACATGGCTAGCTCAGCAACCTCTAATGGCCGAGCATGACGAGTTCGTGATGTGTCACGCTGGCATATCACCGCAGTGGAATCTAAAAACAGCGAGAAAGTGTGCCCGTGAAGTTGAGCGCATCATCCAAAGTGAAGAGCTGCCTTGGCTATTAAAAAACATGTACAGCAATCAACCTGATTCCTGGGATGACTCTCTACAGGGTTTGGACCGATACCGTTATATTATCAATGCTTTTACGCGGATGCGCTTTTGTTTCCCTGATGGTCGTTTGGATATGGATTGTAAATTGCCACCGCAACAAGTTTCCGGTAACGAACTTATTCCATGGTTTGATGTGCCTAAACGTATCCACTTAAACAAAGCGGTGCTCTTTGGGCACTGGGCTGCACTACAAGGCTATATGAACAACGAAGTCATCGGGCTAGATACTGGCTGCGTTTGGGGCGGAAGACTGACCATGATCCGTTGGGAAGATAAGAAAATTTTTACTCAGGATGCGTTAAGTTAAACACTGAATAACAGTCGATAATCCATAGTAGGAGGAATACCTGTCACTTAACACCTCCTGTAGGGTCAACGAGCCTTAACGAGACTAGGAATCTAATATCCTCGCGCTGCGAATAGATAGAAATACCTTTGACAACAAAGTACTCGTATAGAGGCTCCTGAATCTCGCTCTTTCGTCGCTTTTCAGGATGACGGTAGGTTGGGATGGCCGCTCGCTGTTATACGAACGGCATTACCGTATTAACTACGCGGTGTTAATCTCGAATTACTTTTCTAACACAGTAAAGCGCATGTTGTAGGCGTTCTTCTCATCGGCTTGATACATTTCTGAGTAAGTTTCCTTAAACTCGTCTCCCCAATCTGGGAACTGAGTATCACCATCAATGGCCGCTTCAATGTGTGTTACATACAGTTTATTGGCCATAGGCAGACAAGTGGTGTAAATCGCACCACCACCAATGATCATCACTTCTTCCACATCACCTGCGACTTCCAGAGCCTGCTCAATCGATGTTACGGTAGTGACGCCTTCGATCTTTAGTGTCTCATCACGGCTAATAACAATATTCAAGCGACCTGGTAAAGGGCGACCAATAGACTCATAGGTTTTGCGTCCCATCACAACCGGTTTTCCCATGGTACAACGCTTAAACCAAGCGAAATCGGCGGGAAGATGCCAAGGCATTTGATTGTCTTTGCCAATGATGCGATTGTCGGCCATAGCGGCAATCATACTAATGATCATGTTAGGTCCTTATACAATTGGTCTGCGGCGATAGAATAACAGCCCTGGAACCGCAAGACCAACAGCTAAACCTGCAATAATAAACATGGCCTTAAGAAAGTTTTCCATACAGGTTGCGACAAGCTCGGGTGAGTAGCCAACATGATTGATTTCTACCATAGCGATCATTGCTTTGTACGCAAACACACCCGGCACCATCGGGATCAAAGCAGCCACAGTAAACACTTTTGGATGCGCGAGAAAACGGTGAGACCAGTACACACCAATCATCCCAACTAACGTCGCAGCAAAAAAGGTTGCCCACTCAATAGGAATGCCAAACTGCATCATCAAGTAGCGGCTACCATGACCAATCGCGCCACCAACAGCGCAATACACTAAAGCTCTTTGTGGTACGTTAAAAACCAATGCAAATCCTACAGCGGGAATCGCCGCAAAAAACATGTCATTCAAAAGGCCAAACATCAATTCAAATAAACTCATTAGATTGCCCACCCCCAAATTCCAGTTACACTCATCGCAGCAACGATCCCCAAACATGTCGCCAACGTTAGTAAACTAGCCATCACAAATCGAGCAATCCCCATATTAATGTGGCCTTTCAACATATCTGCGACAGAGTTAATGAGTGGGAAACCAGGTACAAGCATTAATACTGACGATGCCATTGCTACGGTAGGTAGATTACCGATTTGGTAAATTTCCGCCTGTGCTGAAATTAAGGTGGTCACAAAAGCGGTCGCAGCAAAGTTCAATAGAGGGTTGAAATGACGATGACCAATTTCTTGGCGAACGATCATGCCACCAGCTGAAGCTAAAAAGGTCATAATGAATACTCCCCAATCACCACCAGCTAGATGACTGAATGCCGCACAAGACAAGCCAATCATAAACACCACCAACCAGCGGTTATAACGCTCTGGACTGATAGCGTTCAGCTTTTTCTGCGCCATGGTTGCATCGAGCAAACCACGCTCCATCATGATACAGATTCGTTGAATTTGCGTAATAACGCGCATATTGATGCCACGATCAGCGCAGCTTCGGGTGGTGGTGATGCAATGCCCATCCATTACCGTCGTCACAACCAATGCATTAGCTGATAGTGCTACCGCAACTTCATTCACCCCACAAGCTAGGCCAATACGACGCATAATATCGCTCACAAGAGTACTTTCAGCACCATGAGCAAGTAGCATTTGTCCGGCTTGGGCGACAAGACGAGAAATCGATCGTTGAGTAGATACCGCCAACTCTCTAGGCGGTATGGTTTCTAGAGTCATAAATAAGTCTAATTCCTTTTAGGGTGTTACTCATTCATACGCGCGAGGGCCAAACTAACCCTCAAAAAACACGACGTATCGGTTATTGTGCCGTAAATCACATCACCTAAATATGATTTAGATACAAAAAAAGCCGCAATAAATAATTGCGGCTTAATGAATTATAGGCAAACAGGCATTGTTTGACCGTTCTGATTAGTCACGAACGTAGACAACGTGACCGTCATCTTCTTCATCGTCCCAGTCATCCCAATCGTCGTCGTCATCTTCAGTGATAACGTCTTTACCCGCCATCGCATCTTTATGGTAATCATCCCACATGAAGTTAACTTTATCTTCTTCAGCCACTTCTTCCTCTTCGCGAGGTAGGTTATCCATAAAGTCAGCCAGTTTGTAACAAAGCTCTTTAGTACCGTTACGATTGATCGCCGAGATCTTAAAGTACTCGTCTTCCCAACCTAGTGCGTCTAAGATTTCTTGGATCTTCTCATTCGCTTCTTCTTCAGGCATTAGATCAACTTTGTTGAACACTAACCAGCGCGGCTTACTTGCCAGTTTTTCGCTGTATTGTTCTAGTTCATCAATGATCGTCAATGCATTTTGCACCGGATCGGACTGATCAATTGGCATAATATCGATCATGTGCAGCAACACTCGACAACGCTCTAAGTGCTTCAAGAATCGAATACCAAGGCCAGCGCCATCTGCTGCACCCTCGATCAAACCAGGGATGTCTGCAACAACAAAACTTTTCTCTGGTACGACACTTACGACACCCAAGCTTGGGATCAAAGTCGTGAATGGGTAATCAGCGACTTTCGGTTTTGCTGCTGATACTGCGCGGATAAAGGTTGATTTACCAGCATTAGGTAGACCAAGCATACCCACATCAGCAAGAAGCAATAGCTCAAGGCGAATTTCGCGTACTTCACCTTTTGTACCCAATGTTCTCTGACGAGGCGCGCGGTTTACTGAAGATTTGAAACGCGTGTTACCTAGACCGTGCCAACCGCCTTTTGCGATCATCACTTTCTTACCGTGTTCAGCAACTTCCGCCACGATTTCATTTGTGTGGATATCCACAGCGCGCGTACCCACAGGTACACGAAGAACGATGTCTTTACCACGCTTACCTGTACAGTTACCACCGCGACCGTTTTCACCACGCTCAGCTTCGTAGAAGCGCTGGAAACGGTAATCAATCAGGGTATTTAGGTTTTCATCAGCTTGGATATAAACATCACCACCGTCACCGCCATCACCGCCATCAGGGCCACCTTTAGTGATGAATTTTTCACGCCAGAAACTGACAACGCCACTACCGCCATCACCAGCCTGAACTTTTACTACCGCTTCATCTACGAACTTCATCTTTTACTCCGACTACTTCGTGCGTGGATTAAATCTTACTATGTCATCCGACAATTTTAGCAGATGACAGATCTAAGCTCCCAGATTCAAATCGCTTAGGATCTTAGCGAGAAACTTCGATATGTCGACTACCACAAATAAAAAACCCCGCCGATTCGGCAGGGCTTTTGAATTCAGCTTAAAGCTATTAAGTAATTTGGTTAAAAACCTAATTACTCAGCTTCGATGCTTACAAACTTACGGTTCTTAGGACCTTTCACTTCGAACTTCACTTTACCTTCAGTAAGAGCGAATAGAGTGTGGTCTTTACCGATACCTACGTTGTTACCAGCGTGGAACTTAGTACCACGTTGACGAACGATGATGTTACCTGCAAGTACAGATTCACCACCGAAACGCTTAACACCTAGACGTTTGCTTTCTGAATCGCGGCCGTTACGAGTAGAACCACCAGCTTTTTTGTGTGCCATTGTTAAACTCTCCTAATAGATTAAGCGTTGATACCAGTGATCTTCACTTCAGTGAACCACTGACGGTGACCCTGTTGCTTACGAGAGTGCTTACGACGACGGAACTTAACGATTTTAACTTTATCGCCACGACCGTGTTGTACAACTTCAGCAACAATTTTGCCGCCCTCTACAAGAGGAGCACCAACTTTGATGTCTTCGCCGTTAGCAACAAGAAGAACTTTATCAAATTCTACAGTTGCACCAGTTTCAACGTCTAATTTCTCTAAACGAAGAGTTTGACCTTCGCTTACACGGTGTTGTTTACCACCAGATTGGAAAACAGCGTACATATTTTACTCCGCTTTTTCCGCACAGCCTTTCTTGAGGGTGTGCGCTAAACTAATCATCAATAGGGCGCAGATTCTACAGAATAGATGCTCCTATGACAAGCCATATTTTGAAAAAATTGGCGAAAAGCTAATCGCCAAAGAAAAGTGCGGCAATCATGCCCTTTAGTAATGTATTAATCAACGTTTTTTAGTGTATTATTCGACAATTATATAAATCGAATAAGCCTTGCAGGGTCTAACTTCAGCCGGATATACGATGGATTTTAAAACTATCCAAGCGCTTACTGCCGATGACATGGCAAAAGTGAATGAAACAATTCAAGCCCAACTTAATTCTGATGTCTCTTTAATCAACCAGCTCGGTTTTTATATCGTGAGTGGTGGAGGCAAACGTCTAAGACCGCTTTTAGCGATACTGTCAGCCCGTGCACTTGGTTACCAAGGCAATGGTCATACAATGGCAGCTGCGTTTATTGAGTTTATCCATACAGCGACTTTGCTGCATGATGACGTGGTAGATGAATCAGACATGCGCCGTGGTAAAGCCACTGCGAATGCAGCATTTGGCAATGCGGCTAGCGTATTAGTTGGGGACTTTATCTATACACGCTCATTTCAGATGATGACAGAACTAGGATCCATGAAGATCCTTAAACTAATGAGCAATGCCGTAAACGTGATCGCCGAAGGTGAAGTACAGCAGTTGATGAACTGTAACGACCCTGACACGACAGAAGAAAGCTACATGCAAGTCATCTACTCTAAGACTGCGCGCTTATTTGAATCCGCAACTCAAATCGGTGCAATCTTAAATGATGCTCCTGAGCATGTTGAAATCGCAATGCAAAATTACGGTAAGTATCTAGGCACTGCGTTTCAGCTCATTGATGACGTCATGGATTACACTTCTGATGGCGAAGACATGGGTAAAAATGTGGGTGATGACTTGGCCGAAGGCAAGCCAACTTTACCTCTACTCCATGCTATGCGTAATACCACACCAGAAAACTCAATCATGATTCGTGAAGCGATTGAGAAAGCGAATGGCATGGATCGCTTAGAAGAAATTCTTGCGGTCATGAAAGAAGCAGGCTCTCTGGAATACACAACGCAAAAAGCTCTAGAAGAAGCAGACAAAGCAATCGCAGAACTATCAGTGTTGCCAGAGTCTGAATACAAACAAGCGCTTGTTACTCTGGCTCATGTCGCTGTACAACGCACGAAGTAATCAATAGCTACCCATAACGCAAGGCTTATAGCTAAAAGGAAGAGCATGCTCTTCCTTTTTTACGTTTGATACCTAATGACGACGCCCGAGGCGCTAGTAATATCTGTCACTACCGCCATGCAGTTGTGGATCATCTTCTATTTCATCAAAGCTAACGGCGAGCTGCTGTTCAGTCCCTTGTTTGGACAACAATACCGTCTCTGCTTCATGGTCGACCACTAATATCGTACCGACGCCTTGTTGGCACTCAACAACCATGCCTTTACGGATTCGCCTCGCTTCCATCATCTTCTCCTTCACTACGTGGTTTTATTCGACCATTTTTACGAAGTTGAGAAATCAAGGATCAAAAAAGCCGATCAAAATGATCGGCTTTCTTCTTATATAGGCTTTCTAGATTACTTTGCGAATTCAACACCAATGTTGATGTCGCCATTTAGTGTTTCTAGCATACCGTCTAATGCAGACTTTTCGTAATCGCTGAGTTTGCCGTAGCTTAGTACTTCTTCAACGCCTTCTTTACCCAGTTTCACAGGTTGCGCGAAGTACGTCGCGTGTTCGCCGTCGCCTTCAACGTAAGCGCACTCAACTACGCCTTCTTCACCTTGAAGAGCACGAACCAGAGACAGACCAAAGCGACATGCAGCTTGGCCCATTGATAGTGTTGCACTACCACCACCCGCTTTCGCTTCTACAACTTCAGTACCTGCATTTTGAATACGTTTCGTTAATGCTTCTACTTCTTCAGCTGTAAACTCAACACCTTCTACTTGAGACAGTAGAGGTAAGATCGTTACGCCAGAGTGACCACCAATAACTGGCACGCGAACGTCACCTGGATCTTTGTCTTTTAGCTCAGCAACAAACGTTTCTGAACGGATAACATCCAACGTTGTTACACCAAATAGACGACGCTTATCATAAACACCCGCTTTTTTAAGAACTTCAGCAGCAATTGGCACTGTTGTATTTACAGGGTTTGTGATGATACCAACACAAGCTTTCGGACAAACAACCGCAATCTTCTCCGCTAGCGATTTAACGATACCAGCGTTTACATTAAATAGATCCGCACGATCCATACCTGGCTTACGCGCAACACCAGCAGAAATTAGCACAACATCCGCGCCTTCTAGTGCTGGAGTAGGATCTTCACCAGCGTAACCTTTGATAGAAACTGGCGTAGGGATGTGGCTAAGATCAGCGGCCACACCAGGAGTTACTGGAGCAATATCATATAGGGCTAGATCAGAACCAGCAGGAAGACGGTTCTTAAGTAGAAGGGCCAGGGCTTGACCGATGCCACCAGCGGCACCAATAACGGCTACTTTCATGTAGTTCTCCTTGAGAGTATTTCTCTTATAAACGTATTCGTAGGGTAGTTTGTAACCAACTTAAATAAAGCTATCGGAATCACAACTTGATTACAATCAATTAACGCTAGCTTTGCGACCTCGCGCAACTCGCTGTTACCGTGCTACAAATGGGGCTTGGATTATTCTTTTATTCTGTTGAAATGACAAGGAATTCAAGAAAACAGATACAGCCCTACTTCAGCGCGCTAAAGAATTCTATGTGGTATATAGTTTACAGTGACGCATCTAACATAATCCTGGGACTCTTTGGCACCGCCTGAATATATATGCGAGAATATGCAAAATTGCTGACCCGTAATAAGAGATTTGTAATGACTATGCGCAATTCAGAAAAACAAGACAACTTAGTTCGCGCCTTTAAAGCCCTGTTAAAAGAAGAAAGCTTTGGCTCACAGGGCGAGATTGTTGACGCACTCAAACAGCAAGGGTTTGAGAGTATCAACCAATCTAAAGTCTCACGTATGCTGACTAAATTTGGCGCCGTCCGTACGCGCAATGCAAAAATGGAAATGGTTTACTGTCTTCCTGCTGAGCTAGGTGTCCCAACAGTCAGCAGCTCTCTGCGTGAACTGGTACTAGACATCGATCGTAATGCAGCGTTAGTGGTAATTCACACCGGCCCAGGTGCAGCACAGTTGATTGCTCGCTTGCTTGATTCACTCGGTAAATCCGAAGGTATTCTTGGCGTTGTCGCAGGTGACGATACCATTTTCATTACGCCAACCATGGCAATTACGACTGAGCAACTCTTCAAATCAGTGTGCGAGCTGTTCGAATATACTGGTTAAGTTCTATAAAGCTTCAATCAGCTAACTCATTGTGGGTTATAAAAGAAGTCTCATTTTGTAGCCCATAATTTATGTAAATTTTTTGCTTGCTCCGCTCATTATTTAACCGCCCATTTTGTGATTAACATCACGCAATTGATCTTTTTCATTTCAATCACTAAACGTCAATTAAGTAATTGTTATAAAAAGAATTAAATCACAAATTGAATCCTATCCCCTGATACAAAATTCAGACTTATCAACTATAACATTTAACAATTGGATAATTTTCTGCCAAATTTTTGTTATGATTCGCTCGCTTTTTCAAACGATTGGATTGAAAAAGGTGCCGTTTCCAAATAGGAAACTCCAGAAGTGATTTATGGTTATTTCCGGGTAAATAATGAATATAAGGAAGGGAAATTCATGGCATTTAACAAACTTCTCAAAGTAGGCGCTATCGCTGCAGCCGTAATGGGCGCAGGCGCAGTTAACGCTCAAGAGTTTATTACCATCGGTACTGGCTCTGTGACTGGTGTTTACTACCCAACTGGTGGTGCTATCTGTAAGTTGGTAAATAAAGGTCGTAAAGACCACAACATCCGTTGTTCAGTAGAATCAACTGGTGGCTCAATTTACAACGTTAACACTATCCGTGCAGGCGAATTAGATTTTGGTATCGTGCAATCGGATTGGCAGTACCACGGCTACAACGGTACGAGCAAGTTTGAAGAACAAGGCCCGTACAAGAAGCTACGCGCAATGTTCTCTCTTCATACAGAACCTTTCAACATCATTGCGCGTGCAGATTCAGGTATTGAAAATGTTGAAGACCTGAAAGGTAAGCGAGTAAACATCGGTAACCCAGGCTCTGGTGACCGTGCAACGATGGGCGTTGTCATGGAAGCGATGGGTTGGACAAACGACAGCTTCAAATTGGCGTCTGAGCTAAAAGGCTCTGAACGCTCTCAGGCACTTTGTGATAACAAAATTGACGCCTTCATTTACATGGTCGGCCACCCGAACGGTTCAATCAAAGAAGCAACCACATCATGTGATGCGAAGCTAGTTTCAGCAACAGGCCCTAAAATCGATAAAATTGTTGCCGACAACCCATACTACGCCTTTAGCTCAGTACCGGCTGGTATGTACCGCGGTACAGACAAAGACGTAAACAGCTTTGGTGTTGCAGCAACAATGGTAACGACCTCTGATGTTTCAGACGATGTCGCTTACAACGTGGCAAAAGCTGTGTTTGAAAACTTTGATACCTTCAAACGTCTACACCCTGCATTCGCAAACTTGAAGAAAGAAGACATGGTGAAAGCTGGTCTTTCTATTCCTCTTCACCCAGGTGCAGAAAAATACTACAAAGAAATGGGTCTAATTAAGTAATTTCCTCAGACTCTACATACAGGCAGGAAAGAATATTTTCTGCCTGTTTGAGCATACAGGTTGTAGCACGTTCTAACTGTATGCTTCATTCGCCAGTTTTCTTCTGAAAACTGCGAGCTCATACCCAAGAAAACTTAAACGCCGCCTAACAGAGTATCCAACAATCAACACTTTGAGTTCAGGCAGCAAAATACTCGAAAGCAAACTTCGCTCCATTCACTACACTGATAGAGGCGAAGTGCGGTTCTCGATAAAAATCAGACAGGACCATCAATAATAAGGAAAAAGTACATGGCGACGAATCAAGCTCCGTCACAAGATGTGCAAGAAATGGTGGCTCAGGCAGACACAGGTGCACGTAGCCCTTCGGGAATGCAAGGACGAATCCTTTGGTTTGTTCCTCTGTGTTGGTCACTATTTCAATTATGGTACGCATCCCCGTTACCATTTATTTTCAATTTTGGCGTACTGAACGACACGGAAGCGCGATCTATCCACCTTACTTTCGCGATCTTTTTGGCTTTCACTGCTTATCCAGCGATGAAGAATTCTCCTCGCGATCATATCCCTCTTGTTGATTGGATACTCGCGTTGGCTGGCAGCTTTTCAGCAGCCTATATATACCTTTTTTATACCGAGCTAGCAGGACGCTCAGGCGCACCGACAACGGTTGATATCGTTGTTGCTGTTATCGGTATGATCCTCCTTTTAGAAGCAACACGCCGAGCTCTTGGTCCACCATTAATGGTCGTGGCTGCTGTTTTCCTTACTTACACCTTTGCAGGCCCTTACATGCCTGACGTTATCGCGCACAAAGGGGCAAGCTTGAACAAGGCCATGTCTCACTTGTGGCTAACAACAGAAGGCGTATTTGGGGTTGCGCTAGGTGTTTCTACCTCTTTTGTCTTCTTGTTTGTATTGTTTGGAGCAATGCTGGAACGCGCTGGTGCTGGTGCTTACTTCATTAAAGTTGCCTTCTCGTTACTTGGCCATATGAAAGGTGGTCCAGCTAAAGCGGCCGTTGTTGCATCAGGTTTATCTGGTCTGGTTTCTGGTTCTTCAATCGCAAACGTAGTAACAACTGGCACCTTTACGATTCCACTGATGAAGCGTGTTGGCTTTCCCGGCACAAAAGCGGGTGCGGTAGAGGTAGCGGCTTCAACCAATGGTCAGTTAACACCGCCAATCATGGGTGCAGCAGCATTTTTGATGGTGGAATACGTCGGTATCTCCTACGTTGAGGTGATTAAAGCCGCCCTACTTCCAGCGCTAATCTCTTATATTGCTTTAATTTACATTGTTCACCTTGAAGCGTGTAAAGCAGGCATGACAGGGCTTCCTCGTCGCCACAACCCAACACTAGTACAAAGTCTGCTGTCCTTTACTGGCACAATCTTAGGATTGTGTGTGATCAGCGCATTGGTTTACTACGGAGTGGGCTGGACAAAGGACGTCTTTGGTGATGCCGCGACACCAATTGTTACCGTCGCACTATTAATCGCGTACGTTGGGTTGGTGAAAGTCTCAGCAAATCACGTGCAAGATGGCGCAATTGAGATTGATGCAGAATTAACAGAAGTACCTGATCCTGGCCCAACCGTTAAGTCAGGCTTGCACTACCTACTCCCTATCGTCGTATTGGTTTGGTGTTTGACTGTCGAACGTTTCTCACCTGGCCTTTCGGCATTCTGGGCAACGGTGTTCATGATTTTCATTTTGCTTACTCAACGTCCGTTGATTGCACTGCTGTCAAAGCAAGGTGACATGCTTCAGCAAACCAAAGATGGCTTTGTCGATCTTGCCGAGAGCTTAGTTTCTGGTGCGCGTAATATGATTGGTATCGGCGTTGCAACCGCGGCAGCGGGCACCGTTGTTGGTGTTGTTACACTAACGGGTATCGGCCTAGTGATGACCGACTTCGTCGAGTTTATCTCTGGTGGCAGTATCATTCTTATGCTGCTGTTTACCGCCATCATTAGCTTGGTTCTGGGGATGGGTCTGCCAACAACGGCGAACTACATCGTGGTCTCTACGCTAATGGCGCCGGTTATTGTTACGCTCGGCGCAGCGCATGGCTTGATTATTCCGTTGATAGCGGTGCACTTGTTCGTTTTCTACTTTGGTATTTTGGCCGACGATACCCCACCTGTAGGTCTTGCAGCTTTTGCAGCAGCCGCAATTGCGAAATCAGATCCAATTCGTACCGGTATCCAAGGCTTTACTTACGATATTCGAACCGCTATTTTGCCGTTCATGTTTGTGTTCAATACCCAGCTATTGTTAATGGGGATCGACTCTTGGTGGCATTTGGCACTCACGGTCATCTCATCGATCATTGCAATGCTGATATTCTCTGCGGCAACTCAAGGATGGTGGTTCACGCGTAACAAGTGGTGGGAAACAGTCCTATTATTAGTACTGACATTTTCGTTTTTCCGTCCAGGTTTTTGGTGGGACATGCTGTACCCAGCGAAAGTTCTTTCTCCTGGCGTTGAGGTAGCTCAAATCACGGAAACACTAAATGTAGGAGAATCATTGGAGTTACGTGTTGCCGGTGAAAACCTTGAGGGCGACTACATTGAGAAAACGGTTCGTCTTCCATTCGAAGACAGTGCGACAACAGCAGACGCACGTATTTCATCTATGGGTCTGATGCTGACCGAAAGTGACAACAAAATGATTGTCGATATGGTTGAATTTGGTAGTCCAGCAGAATCTGCAGGTATCGACTTTGATTGGGAAATCAAGTGGGTTATCCAGGATGCAGACCGTCCGATGAAAGAGTGGGTGTTTGTACCATGCTTAATGATTTTGCTGGTGCTTGCCATGAACCAAAAACGTCGTGCTCGTAAGGAACAATTGAGCGCATAACCGATTTGGCCCCGAGGATAAAGGGGCCTTAATGAGAGACATTGAATGTACAAACAAATTCTTGTTCCGGTTGATCTAAATGACCAAGGCTTTTCAGACCGAGCAGTTGAACTAGCGGTTTGGCAGGCAAAGCAAGCAAATGCTCAAATCCATCTTCTGACGGTACTACCTGGTATTCACATGTCGATGGTTGCCACATACTTTCCGAAAGATGCTGCAGCCAAAATGAAGCAAGACGTGAAGCAGCAACTAAAAACTTTCGCTAATGAGCATATTGCTGAAGATGTGGTTTACCAAGTGCATGTTGCTGAAGGCAAGGCCTACGCGACCATTCTTGATTATGCAGAACGTTTAGGCGCTGATCTCATCATTATGCCAAGTCACAAGCGCTCTAAAATCAATAAAGTAATGCTTGGCTCCGTCGCGAGTAAGGTTGTGGAATATTCTCCAATCAATGTGATGGTCGTAAAACCGCAAGGCTAAGTAAATACAGAAACGAAAAAGGACGCTAACATTAGCGTCCTTTTTATATGAAACAAGTAAGGGTTATGCCATCACTGGGTAATCGGTATAACCTTCTGCTCCACCCAAATAAAAGTGTTCTGGTTTCGCCTCATTAAGAGGTGCATTTTTCTTAAATCGCTCAACTAAATCTGGGTTTGCGATAAAGGGAACGCCAAATGCGACCACATCAACTTTGTTTTCTGCAATTGCTGCTGCCGCTTCTTGTGCACTGTAGCCCACGTTCGCCATTAAGTGACCTTGATAGTTTTCGCGTGCTGGCTTGAGAACATCTGCTTTTTGTACGCCTTTCAGATCCGCACGCATCACGTGCCAATAAGCAAGATCGAAAGAATTAAGTTGCTCTGCTAAGTAACGCACCAAACCAACCGGATCACTGTCTTTCATGTCATTAAATCCATTTAGCGGAGATGTACGCAGACCGACTCTTCCAGGTCCCCATACCTCAACGACTTCTTTCACTATCTCAAGTAAAAATCGAGCACGATTTTCAACCGAGCCACCGTATTCATCGGTACGTAAATTTGAGCCGTCACGAAGGAAGTTATCAATAAGATAACCATTGGCGCCATGTATCTCGACCCCATCAAAGCCGGCTTTCTTGGCGTTTTCTGCACCTTGTTTAAACGCCGCAATAATGGAAGCTATCTCATCCACTTCGAGTGCTCGTGGTACCGTATATGCTTGCTTACCCGAAGGGGTATGGACTAATTCATCACGAATAGCCAATGCGCTCGCCGCTACAGGTGTTTTTCCTTCATTCAGATCAGGATGACAAGCTCGTCCCGCATGCCAAATTTGCAGTACAATCTTACCGCCTCTCTCATGAACCGCATCCGTTACCTTTTTCCAAGCTGCGATTTGCTCTTCGTTGTAAATGCCCGGCTCTGCCATGAAAGCAGACGTACCTTCCATCACCATGGTGCATTCAGCAATGATAAGTCCGGCACTCGCACGTTGAGCGTAGTATTCAACCATAAGGTCATTAGGAATATGGTCCGCACCAGCACGAGCTCGCGTTAAAGGCGCCATAATGGCACGGTTATCTAATGCTAATTGACCGAGTTCGATAGGAGAAAATAAGTCTACAGAGTTGGACATGGTGTTTACCTCAAATGACAATAACTTGATGGCTAAGGATGAGGTGCCAGACTATAATCAGATTAATATTGAAACAATATGGATAATTGAAAGTGATTGTTCGCAATTTAGAAACAATTGACTTTAGAACGCTTTCTATCTTTGTCACAAGCTGTCGACTACTGAGCTTAACCAAGTGCGCGCTGGAGTTAAACCTACCAAAATCTACTGTTAGTAAAGCCATAACCAAACTCGAACAACACTTTGAAGCCAAACTGCTAGAGCGCACAACCCGAAAGTTAGTGATCACCGAAGCTGGCCAAATGGTTTTAGAGCGTGCTGCAAGCTTAGTTGAGGAATTCCACTCAATTGGCCATGACGTACAGGAGATGGAACAACAGATCCAAGGCCGGCTGCGTATTTCCGCGCCACCAGCGTTGGATACGTATATGGCGGAACACATCTTTTTGCCATTTTTAAAACAATGGCCAAAAGTACAAATTGCGTTAGAAGCATCGAACGATTTTGTTGATCTGTTTTCACACGGCTTTGATATGGCAATTCGAGTCGGTCAGATAGTTGATGATCGATTGATCGCAAAAAAATTAGGCTATACCACTCGAGTCCTGGCTGCTAGCCCTGAGTATTTAGCTGAGTTCGGCGTACCTGAAACGCCAGAAGATCTGACAAAACACAACTGTTTGAGGTATCAATATGTTTCAGAAATAGGGCCTTGGACGCTGATCTCACACGATAATACCGTCAATGTTTCAATAACCAGTAACTTCTCAAGTACAACTGTAGAAGCAATATTGAAAGGCGCACTTAAAGGACTAGGCATCGCTAACTTACCTGTGCAGAACATGACGCAAGAGCTAGAAAGTGGCACCTTAGTCAGAGTGTTACCGCAATGGCACACGGTACCAATGCCTATTTATTTAGTCTATCGTCCTGGAGCAAACCGCCCACGGCGTGTACAAGCAATGATTGACCATATCACGAGCTTAAGATCTCAATTTGAATTTGGCCCTCGGCATGGTTTGTGTTGCGGAGAAGCATAACCTAGCAACTATCAGGCACTAGCATGCTGCTCGGATAAATGCCGCAAGCTTCTCACTAGCATGCTGTTCACTCAATGCAGACATATCACCCGCGGCTTCCACTTTACCATCTGCCACAAACACAAAGTGGCTGGCAATCGCTTTGGCATCGCTTAAATGGTGCGTGACCATCAATACGGTTATTCCCCGCTCTGCTGCGAGTTTTTTTACCAAGCTCAGCATCTCTTCACGCAACACCGGATCAAGCGCCGAGAACGGCTCATCCAATAGCCACATGGGATGAGGCTGAACAAAACAACGCGCTAAGGCAACACGTTGACGCTGGCCACCAGAAAGATGCTCTGGCAAACGGTCGAGGTACTCTGCAACACCAACTTGCTGCGCGGCTTGTTCAATCTGACGATTTTGGTCCACCGTAAGCTTTAGCCCTGGGTGTAAGCCCAAACCGATGTTGTCACGCACCGATAAGTGAGCAAACAAATTGTGCTCTTGGAACAACATAGAGAACGGACGCAGATAAGGCTCTTTACGCACAATGGACTCACCATCAACACAAATATCACCACGGTCAGGATGGATGAATCCTGCCACCAACGCCAGCAAGGTTGACTTCCCTGCCCCACTTGGTCCCATCAGCGACACAATCTGTCCTTGCTCAATCGTTAAGTCAAAAAGAAACAGTTCACGTTGGTAGGTGTACTGCACATCATCCAACACTAACATTACGCTCTCTCCTTCGTTTTCAATACTTTCTCAATCAAGGCAAAACAGCCCACACTCAACAACAATAAGGTCACCGATACCACCGCAGCCGCGTCCATCTGATAGCTGCCAAGCAGCTGGAATAAATACAGAGGTAAAGTGCGGAACTCTTGTCCGCCAAACAACGCAATAGCACTTAAATCGCCAATCGCAAACATAAAGCTGATCGCAAACGCATGTGCAAACGGCTTGCGTAGCGCCTGCCACTCCACCACTTTAAACCGTTGCCAGCCACGCATGCCTAAGCTGGCACATACATACTGATACTGTTGTTCAATGTGCAGCATTGGCTGCGCTAGCGTTTTGATCACGTAAGGCAAAGCCATCAAACCGTTCACCAAAATCACGACAAAAAATGCCAAGCTAAAAACATCGGTAAATGCGCGCAGTAGTAAGAATAAACCGGTGCTAATCACCAGACCTGGAGTCACCAAAATAACGGTGCCGATTAACTCAATCTGATCGGCTCGCGTGTTTTTGTACTGCAACCGCCAACGGCGACTGGTCAATAGTATGGACACCCCTGCAGCGACCGCAAGCGCGCTAGCGACACAGGCGACTTTGAGGGAGTTCAATAGCGCAGACCAAAAACGCTCATCGGTTAATACTGTCCAAACTTGTTGGTTGATGCCACTCAGTAACACCATCAATAACGGCGGTATTACCAGTAAAAAGGCACCTATGATCCAAAAGCTATCCCAAGCTTTTGACCACCCATGAGCCTTCGTTAAATATTGCTGTACCGATGTGCTTCCAGCACTGATAGAAACAGGCCTTGTTAACTTCTGCACTCCAATAGCAAGCAGTCCACATAACAGCATCTGCCACAGCGCCAATAACGCCCCAGCTTGTAAATCAAAATCAAACTTAATCGCTTGGTAAATGGCCAATTCAATGGTGGTGGATTTTGGCCCGCCCCCCAACGCCATTACAGTGGCAAAACTGGTAAAGCACAACATAAACACCAACCCACAAACGTGGGGAAGCTGCTGCCTTAAACGCGGCCATTCTACCCAGCGAAACTTATCCCAATGGCTCATCCCAAGATGCGCGCAAAGCTTATGCTGCTCGGCAGGAATAGACTCCAAGGCTTGCAGAAGCAATCGTGCCGCGTAAGGTAAATTAAAGAACACATGGGCGAGTAAAATGCCGTTCAAACCGTAAATAGAGAATGGCAGTTTAGTGTCGAAACTTTGCAACCACTGCGCCAACAAACCACTGTTGCCATAAATCGCTAACAGCCCAAAAACACCAACCAAAACCGGCAAAACCAGTGTCGATGCAAACAGCTTAAGCAGTAATGATTTACCAATAAATTGGCGACGCGAAAGTGCGTGCGCTACTGGAATGGCAAAGCCAACACTGAGCAATGTGGAAAGAAACGCTTGGTAGAAACTGAACTTGGTGACATGTTGATAGTACGGGTCGCCCCATACCACAGACACATCAAGTGAAGGGGCTTGAACAATCAAAGCACCTAGGGCAGAAATAACAAAGGTCGCGATGATCATCGCGACCCCTAAACCTATTTTTGGAACAGAATTCAAAGGTAAAACCTATCTCATTCAGATGAGGATGGAAACGTCAGCTAAAACGTCAATGCGCTTTGCCATTCGCGAATCCAAGACTTACGCATTTTTGCCACTTCATCAGCACTAAAGCTCAACGACTTGCTTGGAACACTCAAAGTTTCAAAACCTTTAGGTAACTCAACGTCAGTGACTGGGTACATCCAGTTACCCGTTGGCATCGCCGATTGGAACTCATCACTTAAAATGAAACTCATAAATTGATCAGCAAGTTCTGAATTTTTTGCCCCTTTCACTTTGGCGGCTACTTCAACTTGCATGTAGTGGCCTTCAGCAAAATTCGCCGTAGCAAACTTCGAATCGTTTTCCGCAATTAAGTGGTACGCAGGTGAAGTGGTGTAAGAAAGCACTAAATCGGACTCACCATTGAGGAACATAGAATACGCCTCAGACCAACCTTTCGTGACCGTTACGGTTTTGCTCGCTAGCTTCTGCCACGCTTGCGTCACATCGTCGCCATAAATAGATTTCATCCATAGCATTAAGCCTTGGCCCGGCGTTGAAGTCCGCGGATCTTGGTAAATCACTTTCAGATCGTTGCGCGTTTCCACCAGCTCTTTCATGCTTTTCGGCGGATTAGCCAGTTTCTCTTTGTTGTACACAAACGCGAAGTAGCCGTAATCGTACGGTACAAACGTCGTGTCACTCCAACCGTTTGGTAACACTGTGTTAGCCGTATCCACATTGTGCTCGGCAAGCAGATCGGTTTTCTTCGCTTCTGCCATCAGATTGTTATCCAAACCTAATACGATGTCCGCTTTGCTATTACCGCCTTCAAGACGAAGACGATTCAGAATCGACACACCATCGTCCAACGCTACGAAGTTAACGTCACAGCCACATTTTGCTTCAAAAGCTTGCTCGATTTTAGGACCCGGCCCCCAATCTGCGGCAAAAGAGTCGTAGGTATAGATGGTTAATGTGTTTTCAGCGGCAAACGCTGAAGTAGAGGTGATTGCAGCTAGGGCAATCAGATTTAGAGTGGGTTTCACAGCTCGCTCTCCATGATTATTTCAGAGAAATAAGTTGAGCGGCACAGGGTTTGAGGCGGCTATTAAGGACTTCCAATATCCAGACTCAATTCCTACGCCAGCATTATCTGGTTCAGGTAATACGGGTCCCTAGTTAAACACTTAGGTCTCAGCGCCCCAATGCATTGATTGACTCAATGCTAAATGGGTTTGCTCCCCGATGAGTTGGATGGATTGTAAAGGTATTTGAGTGGTTACACAATCAGCTCACGAGCGCTGGTCATAACCCCAACGAGGCACCAAACCTTGCTCAATACCTAAGTGGTCGAGAATTCTCGCCACCATAAAATCCACTAAGTCTTCAATGCTCTTTGGCTGATGATAGAAGCCCGGAGCCGCTGGCATGATGGTGACGCCCATTTGCGACAGTTTGTGCATGTTCTCCAGATGTAGCGTTGAAAATGGTGTTTCGCGAACCACGAGCAACAGCTGCCCGCGCTCTTTCATTACCACATCAGCGGCCCGCTCGATCAAGTTATCTGACATACCATGCGCAATCGCTGCAACGCTTCCCGCAGAACATGGGCAAACCACCATTTGCTTTGGTGCAGCAGAACCAGACGCAACCGGTGAGAACCAGTCATCTTTACCGCAAACGGTGATGTTATCGGGATTGCAGTTCAGGTGCTCTACCAATGCTTGCTGCGCCGCTTCTGGGCCACTTGGTAGCTTAAGATTATGCTCGGTTGCCATCACAACACGAGCTGCCGAAGAAATCAGAACGTAGACATGATAATCCGCCGCAACCAAGCATTCTAAAAGACGAAGGCCGTAGGGAGCACCAGAAGCCCCCGTTAATGCCAACGTGATGGCTTTTTTATGAGAGGGTTGTGTTTTGTTTTGCATATAAATCAGGCTTTTTGTTTTAACTGCTCAAGAAGTTTTCCGTGAATACCACCAAAGCCACCGTTGCTCATGACTAGAATTTGGTCACCTGGTCGCGCACGTTCGACGATCTTGGCTACAAAGTTATCTATATCCGCATCGA
Source organism: Vibrio sp. 947 (assembly GCF_033339115.1). NCBI lineage: Bacteria > Pseudomonadati > Pseudomonadota > Gammaproteobacteria > Vibrionales > Vibrionaceae > Vibrio > Vibrio sp. 947. Next base: position 125,599 of record NZ_JAWOTX010000004.1, read on the forward strand.
CAAACGCTGGCTGTTTGCATTGGTCGGCAATGTCTTGCACAGACCACTCGATATTATCTGGCTGGAACAAGAAGACTTCATCTGCACTGTGTAGTGACTCTGCAAGTGTGTTTTTGTGTACACCACGCTTCATGGTGGCAGACCGCGGCTCTAACACAGCAAGGATGCGTTTTTCACCTACCTTGTTACGCAAACCACCGACAGTAAGTTCAATTGCCGTTGGGTGATGCGCAAAATCATCGTAAACCGTCACACCTTGTTCTTCACCTTTCAGCTCTAAACGGCGCTTGGTATTGATGAAACGCCCTAATGCCTGGCAAGCAAGATCCGGAGTGACTCCAACATGTCGTGCAGCAGCGATTGCCATCAGCGCATTATCCACATTGTGGTCACCCACCAAATTCCATTCGACGGTACCAACCTTCTCACCTTGCAACGCAACGTCAAACTTTGAGCCATCAAGCACTAATTTGTGCGCTTGCCAGTCGCCATCAACACCTGAAAACTGCTTTTCTGTCCAGCAACCACGCTCTAATACATCCGCTAACGCTTGATCCTGCCTCGGCGCTAAGATCAATCCATTGCCCGGTACAGTTCGCACTAAATGATGGAATTGGCGTTTGATCGCCTCTAGATCATCGAAGATATCAGCATGATCGAACTCAAGGTTATTCATGATTAAAGTGCGAGGATGGTAATGCACAAACTTAGAACGCTTATCGAAAAAAGCACTGTCATATTCGTCCGCTTCAACGACAAAAAACATGCTTTCACCCAAACGAGCAGACACTCCGAAGTTACCGAGTACCCCACCGACTAAGAAACCCGGTTGATAACCACAATCTTCAAGTATCCAGGCAAGCATGCTCGACGTGGTCGTTTTCCCATGTGTACCCGATACCGCCAATACCCACCGATCATGCAGCAAAAACTCGTTGAGCCACTGCGGACCAGAGGTGTAGCGCATGTTAGTGTTGAGCACATGCTCGACACAAGGGTTGCCACGGCTCATCGCATTACCAATCACCACAAGATCTGGTTGAGGGTCGAGTTGAGACGGGTCAAAGCCTTCAATAATTTCAATACCTTGAGACTCAAGCAGTGTGCTCATTGGCGGATAAACGTTGGCATCAGAACCAGTGACTTTATGTCCTAATTGGCGCGCTAGAATCGCTGCGCCGCCCATAAATGTGCCACAGATACCCAAGATATGAATGTGCATAAACTAAACCTTGTAATGCGTTTTTTAATGCTTTCATTATCGCGATTACCGCCTGAAAAGCGAGTGACTTTAGCCTTCTTCTTGCAGTCCCTTTCACAAATATGACAAGGTTGAACACAGACTGTACAACCTCTTGCTTACTGATGAATCCCTCAAACAAGTCTACAAATAAATTGAGATCTCAAACAGTTACTTCATTACCATTAAAAAGATCTGCGACTTAAACTTACATCCAGCGCAATCGTTTAACATCCATAAAGAGATGCTCACTTGCGCACTACCCCCAATGAAATGAAAATGTAAGGATTAACCATGTCAGGACTGCGCACCCTAGGCGAGTTCATTGTCGAAAAACAAGCGGATTTCCCCCACGCTAGCGGTGATCTATCATCCCTTTTAGCCTCCATTCGTTTAGCTGCAAAAATCGTTAACCGCGAAATCAACGCAGCGGGTCTCGGTGATATCACTGGTGCTGTAGGTACGGAAAATGTCCAAGGTGAAGATCAGCAAAAGCTCGATGTTTACGCGAACGATAAGTTCAAAGCCGCGCTTGAAGCTCGTGATCAAGTGTGTGGCGTTGCCAGTGAAGAAGAAGACGAAGCAGTTGCGTTCAATAAAGAACTCAACCAAAACGCCAAATATGTAGTACTGATGGACCCACTTGATGGTTCTTCTAACATCGATGTGAACGTCTCTGTTGGTACTATCTTCTCGATTTACCGTCGTGTTTCTCCAATCGGTACTCCACCAACTGAAGAAGACTTCCTACAACCTGGTCACAAACAAGTGGCTGCGGGCTACGTAATTTACGGCTCCTCCACCATGTTGGTATACACAACAGGTAACGGCGTAAACGGCTTTACTTACGACCCATCTATCGGCAGCTTCTGTCTTTCTCATGAAAACATGATGATTCCTGATGATGGTAAGATCTACTCCATCAACGAAGGTAATTACATTCGTTTCCCTCAAGGGGTGAAGAAGTACATCAAGTACTGCCAAGAAAACGTGCCAGAAGACGGTCGCCCATACACTTCTCGCTACATTGGCTCGCTGGTTGCTGATTTCCACCGCAACCTACTGAAAGGCGGTATCTACCTTTACCCAAGCACACAAAGCCACCCACAAGGCAAGCTACGCCTGCTTTACGAATGTAACCCTATGGCATTCCTCATTGAGCAAGCTGGCGGCATTGCATCGGACGGCGTGAATCGCATTATGGACATCAAGCCTACTGAGTTGCACCAGCGTGTACCTTTCTTTGTGGGTTCGAAGAACATGGTTCGCAAAGTTGAAGAGTTCCTTGAACTGCACCGCGACGAAGAATAATTTCAGACCTTTGTCCAACGCTGCAGGTGTTTACCTGCCGCGTTTTTGTCGCTAAAGTGAAACGCGAATTTATCATCAGATGAAGCCGCTTTTGTGTGACTCATCGTTAATGAAAAGGAATATTCTAATGAGCTTAAACCATGTACCAGCAGGCAAGTCGCTGCCTGAAGATATCTATGTCGTTATCGAAATTCCTGCAAATGCAGATCCAATCAAGTACGAAGTAGATAAAGACTCTGGTGCTGTATTTGTCGACCGTTTCATGTCTGCACCAATGTTCTACCCATGCAACTATGGCTACGTGAACAATACCCTGTCTCTTGATGGCGACCCAGTCGACGTATTGGTACCAACACCATACCCACTCATGCCAGGTTCAGTCATTCGCTGCCGTCCTGTTGGCGTTTTGAAGATGACAGATGAATCGGGTGAAGATGCAAAAGTGTTTGCGGTTCCCCACTCAAAAATCTCGAAAGAGTACGAGCACATCCAAGATGTGGACGATATCCCAGAACTACTGAAAGCGCAGATCACGCAATTCTTTGAGCGTTACAAAGAGCTTGAAGCAGGCAAATGGGTGAAAGTGGATGGTTGGGCAGATGTTGCTGCCGCCAAAGCTGAGATCCTAGAATCTTACGAGCGCGCTCAGAAAAAATAAGCATCACTGCTGATACAAAACTAAAAAGAGCTGCTCTAGGGCAGCTCTTTTGCTTTCATCTTACCTGTGTCAACTAGATAGGTGCGCCTGCTGAAGACATTCGTCCAGCGTCGTAGTCATGTTGAAAGAAGGGGTCAACATCATCACAAATGCCAAAATACGGCCGCCCGATAACACCGAGCATATAAGCACTTTGCTCGCAATACTCTTGCTTGCCTTGCTGGTAACCCGCTTGATAAGCCATTATCAGTTCTGCCGTCGCATGGTTAACATCATCCAGCTTCGCAATTCGCTCCTCAGATAACTCCCGTAATCCATCTAAAGCTGACTGCTTACCAAACACTTGCCAATCGGTCACATTATTCGAAGTCGGTAGTGTTGTTTGTGCGCATGCAGCAAGAAGCAACGCCATTGATCCAATTACGAATGTTTTCATCGTGACTCCTTAGTGTTTAGCTCGTTGCTATTGATAATGTCAGTATAGCTCACACCTTTTGACACCAATCTCCGGAAGCGATTTCTTCGGTTAATTGCTCAGTATCTTGATATAAGTAGATCCAAGCTTGGCCAAACGGCGTAACGATGCTCTCTCGGCGATATTCCACTGGCACATCTTCTAACCTATCTAGCTCGGATAAGGTTTCATCATCAATCAGATACACTTCACCTTGAATCGAGCGTTGCCCATCAGACAACGCTGGATAAGGGCCTAAGTCATACATTGCAAATTGAGCATCCGTTTCATGTAAACCAAGAAACTGCGCCGAGCGCAAATACTGATGGTTGTACTCTCCCTTGCGTAACGTGCCGTAGACAAAAATCAAATGCTGCATAACCACTCCTTAGTCATGACTGTGTATGCTTAGGTTAAAGCACTTTAATCGAACTCAAACTGATAGAGTAGGTCAACGGCGCTATCTACACCAGATACCGCTTCTAAATACAAGTCTTGCATCAATCGGTAACGCACAGTGAACTCACCTAGGGAGTTAAAGATGCCGACACCATATTTCACCTGCAAACCTGGCAGAATATAACCACTCACCGTCACTTGCGAGTCATCGCCCGACCCAGCAGTGTCCAGCTGTAAATCCTGTACGCCAAAGGCTTCACCGATTTCACCAACCACACGCCCACTCTTCGCCAAGCTTAAACCAATTAAGGTAGTCGTCATTGCATTACCACCAGCTTCACCATCAATATCTTGACCACGAAGTAGATAAGAAAGTGCATTGGCTTGGTTCATCGCGGGCTCTGAGAAAATTTCTATACTCGGATCAGATGCTGGGCCCGACACTTGTACCCCCGCAATGACATCATCTTGGGTATTGTCTGGATTACGAATCGCTTTGATAGACAAGTAAGGTTGATCTGGAGGACCATTCATCAGAATCTTACCTTCTTTAATCAATAAGTCCTGACCAAACGAACGATAAGAACCGTCGACAACATTCACTTCACCAACGATGAAAGGACCTTTGTCTTTTTGTGTCACGTTTAGGTTCCCTTTCAACCCACCTTTTAAACCAAAAGCGGCAAGTTGGAAGTCATCACCAATTTTAATGTTGATGTTCGTTTCCACATCAAACGGCATCGCAGCCACATCGTCCACTGGCTGCAAGTTTTTATCGAGAATAACGGTATCACTCGATACGCCTACCGCACTTGGTGGAAGCTCTTCGACGACAATTCTGCCCCATGGCAAATTAATATCACCCTCAATTTTCGCAAGCTGAGGAGTCACATCTATTGTCATGTCAGGCTCAACTTTGATTTTTACCATTGGAGGCAAATCAACATTGAGCTCTTTAGCAAATACACGCGCTTTAGTGCGCCAGTTCTGTAAGTCCTGCCAGTCGGCATCACCGGTAACGTTCAACTCACCATCCGGGGTTAAAATTCCAGCATCCAAGTCCGCTTGATGACCTTTAAAGTTGATGACGACCTGTCCTGAGTTTATATCTATCGGTGTGACTTCACCCTGTAGCTTCATTTGGTCAATCAAGAACTGACCGTTCACCTTCGGATGCATAACGTCACCTGATATCGCTAGGTCAGTATTCATGTTTGCTTTAAACAAGCTGTACTCACCAATCAACGGTGCCAAGAAGTCCAAGTGGAACGTAGAGAGTGAAACCTTACCATCAATAGTGGGCTTTTCAGACGAGACATTCAGTAAAGAAACCTTACCAGACAAGTCACCGTTATCTTTCACATCAAATAGCCACTCGGCATCAAGCTTGTCTTTCGCTAATGCCGCTTTAAAGTTGAAGCTTTCCCAACCGACTTTAATTGGCTGCTCAAGTGCTTGTTCAACTTGGCCTTTTGGCATATTGACACTTAAGGTTACTTCGGGCTTTTTCTCTGGTGCCCATTTAGCAAAAACCTGTGCATTAACCGAGCCTTGCAGCTTGGTTTCTGGCGGCAGGAATTGCTTGATTTGGTCAAAATCAAAATCATTGATGGCTAGCTTCGCCTGGCCACTCTTACCAACACTAATGTCTTCGGTTAGACATACGCTCGACTCCGCTTGCAACCAACAATGCGCTTGAACGTTCGCGATCTGTTTGTCGATATTGACCTTGACCGCAGTCGATTTTTGCAACGCCAACGGGCCTTGTTGCGAGCTCAGCGTCAAGCGGCGCAGCGCCCCATCCCAAATCATTTCTGGTTTCTGCTGGAATGTCCCTTCAATTTCTAAACTGGTCGACACCAGGTCAGACACTACATCGAGCGTCAGTTGATGCAGTTTTTCATCCCCAGAGACTTCAAGGTCAGCACTATCAACTTTTATGTCGTCATAGGTAATGTTGTTCGCAATAAGGCTTATGTTCGCTTTTGGTGCTGGCAGAGGCTTCACATCACCCTTTAAGGTGATCGTTTCTACGTTCGCCTGTTGCTGCCAGTTTATCTGATTTAAAGCGAGATCAAGATTGATGTCTGGTTCTTTCAAGCTACCACGTAGTGCGACTTTACCTTGCATCTTACCTGCAAGGTCCGGAACACTTTTCGCAAAATCAGGGAAGTTAACCTCAACATCCATCAGAATTTGCTTATCTATCTTACCCTTTGCACTCAGTTGGTTCGGACCATGAGAAAGCGCTAAACCCTGAGTGGTAAGTTGGATGTCTTCGCCTTTGCCGTTCTTATCAGACGCTTCAAGTTGCCCTTCAACATTCAGCGGATAACCTCGCAAAATGCCGTCAATGTCTAACTTAGGCAAACTGACTTGCCAACCGCCTTGTTCTGTTAACAACCCCGAAGTCGAAAGATTACCGCTGATATCCCCTTCGGCTTCTTTCCACTGCAATCCTGGTTGAATGTTCTTCAGGTTTAAGTCAGCTTGCCAGTTGATTGGCGCGGCCCAATTGGCCATGACTTTCCCAGAGAGTTCGCCCCCTAAGGTTTTCACTACAAGGCTTTCAAGGTCAATTTGCTCTAACGTACCTTTGCCGTTTAGTGCGACATCAACGGCGGGAATATCTTTGCCTGACGCTTTGGTTTCTAATGCGACTTCGTAGCCGTCAAGTGAGCCTTTTGCCGCCAAGCTTGGTACAGAAACCTGGTAATCGCTTTGTCCAAATAGCGGCCATTGCGCTTGTACATTTTTAATCGCGACATCAAACGGTAACTGTGTTTTAAGCGGTTGAATATCACCTTTGATCTCCGCTTGTATAAGCTCAGAAAGCGTAGCATTTAGTGACAAATCACCAACCGAACCCGAGACCGAAAGCGACAGTTTTTGTCCCTTCGCATCCGCTTGCTTCACTAACGCGTCCAGTTGCGCTTTGATAGGGTAATCAGAAGAAAGCGTCACTTGTGTGCTCAACTTGCCTTCCACTTCTGGCATGTCGAGCTCTAATGTTTTGACATCAACACGCTCACCGCCTGCTCTTGCAACCAAACCAAGATGATTGACGATCACTGGCGTTTCACCTGCCAGTTTGAAATTGTGAATATCAAGACGACGCGCTTCCACCGTCAGTGGAATCCATACTTCGGGTAACACAATATCTTGCGGCGTAACGTCAGTTTCTTTCGGCTCCTCGGCAGCCGCTTCAGGTTCAGCCTCACTTGGTGCTAAAGCCACATTAATGTCTTTCAACGCGGTAGGTGCGATCACCAAACGATCACCCTGCATCGACAAAGCGGTCGAGAATGTTTGCCAATCAATTTGATTGCCCAGCACATTGACATTGATGTCATTAAAGCTGACTTTATTAACAAAAATTGGCACTGGCGTACTGATAGAACGCAGTGGTGGTGTTTCCTCTTGCTCCTCGCTTGCTGGCGGTAGCTCTGGCATCTTAAAGTCAAGCCCCTGCAGTCTTAACTCATCGACACAGACCTTAGGGTCAAAGAAACAGCGGAAGTTCACTGCCAAAGCTAAACGCTCGACTTTGGCGTCGATATTCAAAGACTCATCGACAAAACTGACGTTATGCAGTTCGAAGCGAGGAAACAATGAACCCTGCACTTTTTCAATCTGCAATTGTGGTAATGCTTTTTCAGCTCCCCACAAGGCAAATTTGAGGCCTGGGTGGGTAAACAAAACTGTCGCGACAATAATGATGAGCAACAGCAATAGACCAATCAAACTGAGCGACAGCCATTTGGTCCACTTAAACATCATTTTGATCATAGCTCAGGCCCCAATGAGAAGTGGATACGAAACTCTCGTTCTGGTTTTGCATCCAACCCCCATGCAAAATCAAAACTAACAGGGCCCACCGGAGACGCCCAGCGGATACCAACACCAGCACCTGATTTCCAATCTGGTGTTTCATTAAACGCATCACCAATATCGTAAAACGTTGCAGCCCACCAGTTTCCATAAACACGATATTGGTATTCTAATGTACTGCTAACAATGTATTTACCACCCGTCAAAGCACCACTCTCATCCACAGGTGAAATAGATTCATAGCCGTAACCACGAATATTATTGTCACCACCAGCGAAGAAACGCAGCGACGGTGATAGTTTTTCAAGTTCATCGGTAATATTCGCACCACCTTCTAAGCGGAACAAACCACGATGATTCTCTCCAATACCACGAATCCAAGAAGTCGAGCCAATTAAGCGGAGCACTCTAGTTTCAGAAAGCATAGCGGTATCACCATACTCAATAGTGATGCTTTGCTTGTCTCCCCACATTGGCATATTGCCCCCTCGAACCCTAGTCCGAGAAAATGTCGCACCTGGAAGTACGAAGTTGAATTCATCATCTTGTAAACCTTGCGTAAAGCTCTCGTACAAATGACGAACATAAACGGTATTATGCCAACCACCGTCTGCTAACCAATGACGCTCCACTGCAAGGTTAGACTCGATACTCTGCGTGTCACGGTTGTCTAGGTTTTTAAGCCCATATTGAACTTGATAATAATCGTTAGCGACATCTTCTAAAGGAATTTTGTAAGAAGCAGTCACGGTTTGCTCTGGCTTAGATAGGGATAAAGCAGTGTTGAAACTGTGTCCTCGGGAGCTCACCCAAGGTTTCTTCCACTTCAACGTTCCTCGAACGCCAACATCCGTTGAGTAACCAATACCCGTCTCGATCTGATTCTTCGAAGCAGGAGATAAAGACACTTTAATTGGCAAGTCTCGGCCATCATCAAGCCTATCCAATTCAGGCTCAACAAAAACTGAGGAAAACCACTCCGTATTTGATAGCTTCTGGTTAAACTCGCCCAGCTTCGAAACGTTGTATGGGTCCCCTTCTTTAAAAGGTTGTAGTGATGCGACACGGTCTTCCCAGATGTGGTTGCCAATAAAAGAAACGTCGCCAAAATTGAAACGTATTCCACTGCTGTAGTGCAAACGGACATTAGCTTCGTTCAGATCAGGGATAACCTCTAATCGACTTAGCGTAAACTCACCATTGAAGTAACCACGCTGAAGCGCCAAGTTACGAATGCCTGACTTAAGGCTGTCGTATTGGCCTTGATTCAAAACTTGACCAACTTTGAGCGGAGAGCGCTCAATAAGTTTTGCAAACTCTTCATCGTCCTTGGCCTCTCCAGTGATGACCACATCCATGACTTTCACTTTCACTGGCAAGCCCGGCTTGATGAGCACAATTAACTCATCATTCGCTTCAGGAATAGAGTATGAAATTTTTGCATGATAATACCCAAGCGCGTTAAGCGCTTCAGTGATACTTTGATCTAATCTCGCTTGAAAACGCAGAGAAGTGGAGTAATCCTTCTCTGGAATAGATGATAGATACGCACTGACATTCTCTTCTAAAGCGCCATCAATGCCTTTCAAAGTCAAAGAAACATCGGCATAGGCACCATGAGAAAAGGCAAACAGGCCAACAATGGTGGGGAGAGCTTTTTTTATCATGCTTTTATGGCTGAATGAGGTTAAGTAAACGTAAATAATGATAACGCCAATTAGATTCTAAGTCTGTAATATTAATAGGTTTAACGCGGTCTATGTCATCACAGCATCAGATACAGACGAAATGAAAAAGTTCGCAAATTTAAGACACGTATTGAAGGACAAATACCATGCTCAACAAACAAACATTGATCAGTATAGAAGATGCCTTGCCAGGTAGAGATCAACCAATGCAGATTGACGATCATCATTTTGTAAATAAATCTAACCTAAAGGCGCCTCTGGCGTCACACCAACAGCAGATTTTGCTCGGAATGGGCTGTTTTTGGGGCGCTGAGCGCGTATTTTGGCAACTCGACGGCGTTGTATCTACTTCGGTCGGTTACGCTGGGGGGTACACACCCAATCCCACCTATGAAGAAGTCTGTACGGGTAAAACGGGTCATACAGAAGTCGTACGAGTCGTTTTCGATGAACGCGTCATCTCATTAGAAAAGCTACTGGCTGTTTTTTGGGAAAAACACGACCCAACTCAGGGAATGCGTCAAGGTAACGACTTAGGTACTCAATATCGTTCTGCAATTTACACTTATTCGACGGAGCAACTCGAGAGCGCAGAGAAATCGAAACTCTTGTATCAGCAAGCACTGCAAGAAGAGCAGCGCGCGAACATCACCACCGAAATACAACCAGCAGGTCCGTATTACTTTGCGGAAACCTACCACCAGCAATATTTGGCGAAAAACCCTGATGGTTACTGTGGCATCGGAGGAACGGGAGTTTGCTTCCCACCAAGCCTCCAAGGATAAACCTAACCAGCAACAAAAAGAGCGACCGATATGGTCGCTCTTTTCTAAATCTAAGTGGGTACCAAGCTAACTAAGCCGATAATGATGCTATCACTTGGTTGACTTCTTTAAAGATGGTGAGCCTTTTATGATCGTTGACGTCAGGTAGTAACACTTTGCCATTGTCGAACTGAAAACAGCCAACCCCAACAATAAAAAATTGACCTTTGAACAACGTTTTAACAAAACGGGCCACTTGTAATGGTCGATATACAGCAAACTCACGTAGCATAACTCACCTCAATTCCTTTGAGAAAACACGGATTGCTTATTTTTCCTCTGCAATCTTAATGCGCAATTTGCGACGGAAATCATTTTAGCAAATTCTAAATATAACGCAAGATTACACCACTCCATACGTTAAATAAATGTTATCAACGGTCCTACAAATTTCTAAGATCTGGATATATACTGGAAGCTTTCAAACCTCGTACGGAATATAACAATATGAAAACTAAGACTCTCCTACCTCTACTACTGGCCTTAACGCCAAGCTTGACCTTTGCACACAACTTGTCAGTAGGAAAAAGCGTTCCTCCTGTCAATGTTGCCGCTTACGGCGAGATTGTTTTACAAGGCGAAGGCGTTGCATACCAACCCTGGGCAACTCAACATATGCAAGGCAAAGTTCGTGTTATTCAAGCCATCGCAGGCCGTAGCAGTTCAAAAGAGATGAATGCCCCTTTAATGTCGGCAATAACAGCGGCAAATTTTCCACAAGAAAGCTACCAGACGACGACTATCATCAACCAAGATGATGCAATTTGGGGGACAGGCTCTTTCGTGAAGTCTTCAGCTCAAGACAGCAAAAAAGAGTTTCCTTGGTCATCCATGGTTCTTGATGAAAATGGCGTAGTTGCTAATACTTGGGACCTGAAAGAAGAAAGCTCGGCCATTATTGTTCAAGACAAAACGGGCAAAGTTCTGTTTGTCAAAGAGGGCGCACTTGAGCAAGATGAGATAACAAAAGTCATTGAGCTTATTAAACAGAACATCTAGCTTCATTGAATGGCTCCTTGTTCCTGTTGTAAGGAGCTATATGAATTTGATTAGAAGCATGGGCAGTGATAACTCTGCTCTTTATAAGTGCGACACTTCCATCAGAGAGTATTACCAATATTTTTCGGCACGTATGTGTTGAGTTAAATTTTTCTGCTAGCCAACAAAAGAGTGAACTTTTATTCATTATGGGTGTTATATTATAACAGTCGGTAAGAGGAGCTCAGATGTACCACCACCAGCAAAAAATACTAAGATATTGGTATCGCACTGCTTTATTTTTCAGTGTTGCGTTGCTGATCGCTTGGAACTTTGCGGTTGTACTTCATCAAGTCGCTCTGACGCCCGACCATCATACCCATCATCATTGCCAATTATTTTCTGGTGTTCAGCACGGTATAGCAAAGGTACAACCTACCCTCTCTACACCGACTTTTACGCGCGCCCAGCATCATCATGTTTTTTTGCATCTCGTGTACCGCGAAGAAGTTCTTGGCGCTGCTCGTGCCCCTCCTTATTTTGCTTAATTTCCAAACTATTCCACACTCAAAATTATTGAGTTCATTCCCGCACCTAGTGTGTCAGGGAACAATAACTTAGTGAAACTCGAATCTGAGCAATACCGCCTTTGGTTAATGCCAGTAAAATTAGGAAAAATACAATGTCATCAAAACACGTTTTAGCCCTTGCTATTGGCCTCACTTTATCGACAGCAGCGAATGCAAACGAATACCGCCAGCATGGTGCTCATGTGCATGGTCACGTCGAGTTTAATATCGCCCAAGATGGCAAAGATCTGTTAGTAGAGATCACAGCTCCTGGAGCTGATGTTGTGGGTTTCGAACATGCTCCAGAAAACGCACAACAAGAGCAAGCGCTTAAACAAGCCGTCGCTACACTCGAAGACAGCAACGCATTGTTCGCTATTAACTCACAAGCTGATTGTAGTGTTGAAGAAGCTTACGTGAGCCACAACCTAAGCGAAACTCATGAGGAACATGATCATAGTGAGCACGACCATGATGACCATGCACATCACGATCATGAAGGGCACGAACACCATGATCATAATGAACATCATGATAAACATGACCACCATGACGCTCATGATGAAGCGCACGATCATGGCGGTCACGGTGAATTTTCGGTGCAATATCGCTTCAGTTGCGAACAAGTTAATCAGCTTAGCCAAATCCAAACCGATTGGTTTAACCAATTCCCAACTACAGAGTCCATCAGCGTCAATATATTCACTGATACCATGCAATCAGCAATTAAATTAAGCAAAGATAACACCCAAATCGTAATCAAATAACACGAGTGGCGTGTAAGTACCCACTTACACGCCACAGCTTTGGTGATTTAATATGACTGAAACCACACCAAATGTTGTCGAGCTAGAGGATGCCCAATTTTTCTGGCCCGGTTCAACCAACGCAACCATCCACATTCCCAAATTACACATTACACAAGGCGAGCATGTGTTTATCAAAGGTCCAAGTGGCTGCGGTAAATCGACCTTGCTCGCTTTGTTGACGGGGATTAACACATTAACTTCAGGCTCTCTATCTGTACTCGATACTGACCTTGCTAGTTTAAGTGCCAGTCAGAGAGACCGCTTTCGCGCCAATCATATTGGCTACATCTTTCAACAGTTCAATTTATTGCCGTACCTTAACGTACTTGAAAACGTATTATTGCCATGTCAGTTCAGTAAAATACGACGTGACCGTGCCCATTTAGGTGCCTCATCTCAAACGTTAAATGAACAGGCTCAGGCCCTACTAGAACGACTGCACTTGCCAAACGAGCTTCATACACGCCCTGTCTCTGAATTGAGTATTGGTCAACAACAACGTGTGGCTGCGGCTCGAGCTCTGATAGGACATCCAGAGTTAGTGATCGCTGACGAACCAACCTCAGCTTTAGACTATGACAATCGTAAAGCATTTATTGAGCTCCTTATGGAGCAAGCGAATCAAGCCAATGCCACACTGGTATTCGTTAGCCACGACCCAACACTCGAACCCTTATTCGATCGCACGCTCAATCTACCCGACATTAATCAAGTATCTAGCCTAGGAGCCATATCATGAGTGCTGTTGTAAAGCTCGCCTGGAAAAGCTTGATGAACCGCAAAGCTACGGCAATTCTAACCATCATGACCGTTGCGATTTCAGTGGTACTCCTCTTGGGCGTCGAGCGTATCCGAACTCAAGCCAAGGATAGCTTCGCCAATACAATTTCAGGCACTGACCTCATTATTGGTGGACGCTCTGGGCAAGTGAACCTATTGCTCTATTCTGTGTTTCGTATTGGTAATGCGACCAACAACATCGATTGGAAAAGCTACCAAGAGTTTGCCAATCATCGTTCAGTCGATTGGGCTATTCCAATCTCGCTTGGCGACTCGCATAAAGGCTTCCGAGTTATGGGAACCAATCACAGTTACTTTGAGCATTACAAGTTTGGAAGTAAACAACCACTAACATTTAGCAAGGGTAGAGAATTCAATGGTTTATTTGAAACCGTGCTAGGTTCTGATGTCGCTAAACAACTTGGTTATGATATCGGTAGCGAAATCATCATTGCCCACGGCATTAGCGACGTTGGCTTTAGCCGTCATGACAATCTGCCATTTAAAGTTGTCGGTATCCTTGCACCTACAGGAACACCAGTCGACAAAACCGTCCATGTATCATTGGAAGCAATCGAAGCCATTCACGTTGGGTGGGAAAGTGGTGCGCGTTTGGGCCCGACACCCAAGGCACAAGATCTCAAAAACAGAGACTTTCAGCCCAAACAAATTACCGCTATGCTCGTTGGTTTGAAATCTCGTATTCAAACTTTCGCCCTGCAAAGACAAATTAACACCTACCCCAAAGAGCCGCTTAGCGCCATTATGCCCGGCGTTGCGTTGCATGAGTTATGGGAAATGATGTCGGTTGCAGAGCAAGCCCTAATGGCAGTATCTGGTTTTGTCGTGATTGCAGGGTTGTTAGGTATGTTAAGCAGTCTATTAACTAGCCTACAGGAACGCCGCCGTGAAATGGCGATTTTGCGTGCCATGGGAGCAAGGCCTCGTCATGTTTTCTCACTCTTAATTAGTGAAGCTAGCTTGCTTACTGCTGCTGGTATTATTACTGGCGTTACTGGGCTGTATGCCATTCTTGCTATCGCGCAGCCGATCATCCAACAGCACTATGGAATACATCTCACCTTAAGCATCTTATCTACTTATGAGTGGATGCTATTAGGTTTCGTACAATGCGCTGGTATTGTGATTGGTTTCATTCCCGCACTCCGCGCCTACCGACAGTCACTGAGTGACGGAATGACAATAAGGATTTAATAAAATGTGGAAAAAAATACTCGCAAGTTGCTTGCTGGTCGTCGCATTCACAGCGCCTGTTATGGCCAGCGAAGAACCATTGAAGCTTGACTGGATTGACCTTGTTCCAGAAAAAGAGCGTAAATTGTTCGACAGTATAGGCATGCCTGCATCTGATCACAGTGGTGGCGCAGCGCAGCAGTCCAAGATTGGTAATGTTCGACCAGAACTGAACGGAAGCCAAGTTAAAATTCCAGGGTTTGTTATCCCACTTGAAGGTGATGCCAATACCGTCACCGAGTTTTTATTAGTGCCATACTTTGGAGCTTGTATTCACGTGCCACCACCGCCTCCAAACCAGATCATTTACGTGAAGTTTCCGAAAGGCGCTCCTGTTCAAGAGTTGTGGGATGTTATATATGTGGTTGGAACGTTGAAAACCGAGACGATAAACCACGAACTGGCAGAAACGGCTTACGTTATTGAGGGATCAGAAATAGAAGCCTACGACGATATGTAATTTAAGTCGTCGATAAGCCTCGCTACACCTAAGGCGTCACACTGGCGCCTTTTTTAGCTTTGTGCTACACGATATAACGAGATAAATACGCTAACACGCCCACATAAATAACCAAAAGAAACGCTATCGACAGGTGCTTTTTGAGTTTACCTGCTTCTGAGAACTTCATAGCCCCTCCAAAATAACGATAACAATTTTAACAACTCATTATCATTTTGAATAGCCCTATTCGTTCAAAAACTGAGAACTCCTGTCTGGTCGCTTGGTCAGATAAGGTGTAAATTTAAACGTGCGAACCGCGCAGTTCTTGGTAGAAAAACGAATGGCAGACCCGACAAAGCAACCTGTTGTCATCGAACATCAGTCAGACACAAAAAAAAATACGCAACAAGAAAAGAAACAAGGCTACATAAAAGACAGTGCTAGTAAGGTAAAAACCATTGCCCAAATACACGGTCTTGACGCCTTACTGCAAACCGAACCGCCAGCCAAATCTGCGTTTGAAAGAGCCCAATTGCGAGAGCAAAGACGCCAAGAACAGCGACAAAAAAACTTAGAACAGATTTTAAAATTAGCGCACAGTTCATGCCGAGATGAGACAGCGGGAGAGCCAGACCAAGATTGGTTGCATCGATTTTTTGAGATGGCTCAAGACATCCATAACAGCGCGATGCAAAAGCTATGGGCTCAAGTGATGAAGCGTGAAGTGACCAATCCGGGTTCAACGTCCATGAAAGCGTTGAAAACCCTCAAAGACATGTCACCAAAGGAAGCACAAACTCTGCAAAGAGCCGCCTCTTTAGCGTGCAGTTTTGGAGGGGATCACAGCAGAAAACTGCTGATTGGTTACAAAGCGCAAGGAGGAATATTTAGCTTCGGCAAGCGAGACGTCGCCAACAGCCTAAATATGGGAAGTTTTCAACTGCCGTATTCAAGCTTGTTGCTCTTAATTGAATTAGGGCTGCTGCACAGTGCCGAACTTGAATCTGGCGAAATTAGTATCGAGACACCGTTGGCCCTCACCTACCAAGGTAAAAACTTGTCACTGAACGTAAACAGCAAAGGTGTCCGCCTTTTATATTACCGCTTCACACCCACAGGTAATGAGCTCTGTACCTTGCTCGGAAACAAACCACATGCCGAATACTACGATCAAATGCTTGCACTGTTAAATCATAGATTTAGTGTCCATAGTGAAGCTAAAAGTACGGTTCATCATACCGTCTAGCCAGCTTGAGAAGCATTTGATCACCTATGATCCAAATACTTCTCAAGCAGCTCAAAGAGCTTTAGGTCACCTATGATCTAAATGCTTTTTTATCGGATCACACCGCGTTGTTTAAGATCGATTAAGCACAAATCTACCAGCTCATCGACACTCTTTTCTCCCGCGGGCAAATCGATTTCAGGGTTCTCTGGCGCTTGATATTCCGAATCAATACCAGTGAAATTAGGAATCTCTCCCGCACGGGCTTTACGGTATAAACCCTTAGGATCTCGACCTTCGCAAACCTCTAGAGATGCATTGACATACACTTCGATAAACTCGCCTTCTGGCAATAAATCGCGCACTAACTTCCGCTCTGCACGATGCGGTGAAATAAACGCCGACAGAACAATTAAACCCGCATCTGCCATCAACTTCGCCAGTTCACCAATGCGACGAATGTTCTCGCGACGGTCCTGTTCAGAAAAACCTAAATCGCTACACAAACCATGCCGTACATTGTCACCATCCAATAAATAGGTGTGGTAACCCAATGCTGCAAGGCGATTTTCCAACGCCCCCGCTACGGTTGATTTACCCGCTCCAGATAAACCAGTGAACCACAATACGGCAGGTTTTTGCTTCTTTAATTCAGCACGAAACTGTTTATCAACCGAATGCTGGTGCCAAACAATGTTTTCATCTTTTACCGTCGTTTCGGCAGTCATAACGTATCCTTGTAAATATCGGAATTAAAACGGGAAAAAGACCGGGATCAAAGTAAGTACTAATACAGAGTACACAATCGAAATTGGCACTCCAATTCTCACGTAGTCGGTCAATTTGTAATTTCCTACGCTGTACACCAGCAGGTTAGTTTGGTAACCGTAGGGAGAGATAAAGCTCGCACTCGCGCCGAACAAAACCGCCATGATGAATGGCATCGGATCCACGCCATAACCCACCGCCATGCTATAGCCGATAGGAAAAGAAAGCGCAGCCGCGGCATTGTTTGTCACCAATTCAGTGAGTACCAATGTCATGATATAAGTCGCCACCAAGGCACCAAATACTCCCCAGCCATTAAACGCTTCAATAAACATCACTCCCATTCTTTCTGACAATCCAGAAGAGATCATCAGTTGAGCAATAGACAAAGCGGAACCGACAATCACGACGATATCGATCGGAAAACGGCGGCGCAGTTCTGAAATCTGCACAATACCAAACGCAATAAGCGCGATAAGGTACGCAGCTAGACCTTTAATAATTGGCACTAACTCTAATAGAGCGCATCCAATTACGGCTGCAAAGCCCAGTAATACAATGGAAGACTTATTCGTATCAAGCCGAGCGCTAGAGTCCAAGTCATGCACTAAAACAAACTCTTTACGATGAGCTCGGCGTTCAGACTCAAAACGCTTTCCTGGAACCAGAACTAACGTGTCCCCAGGCGCTAAGGTAATGCTACCCAAGCCACCTTCTAGGCGTTCGTGGCCTCGGCGAATCGCCACAACAACGGCATCGAATCGGTCGCGGAATCGGCTCTCTTTGAGGGTTTTGTAGCAAAATGTCGCCGACGAGCTCACCACAACTTCGATAAAGTTTTGCCCATTTAAGTGCTGCTGACCAAACAACTTGAGGCCCGGAATTTCTTGCAGGGTCGCGACGCTCTCAACATCGCCACAAAATAACAGGCGGTCTTTTGCATTGAGCACAAAATCCGGTCCCACAGAAGAAACAGTAACACCATCGCGCACCACTTCTGCAAGAAACAGTTTGCGCAGCGCACGTAAATTATTCTCGCTGATCGTACGCCCAACTAGCGGTGATCCAGGCTCAACGCGAGACTCAAGAAAGTAAGGTAAATCTTCTTGGTTTTGATCATCATAATTCGGTAGCAAGTAGCTGAGCGGGATAAGAATCAGCATCCCTCCCACCAGCACAGCCAAACCTATCATCGTAGGTGTAAAAAAGCTCAGGCTCGGTAAGCCTGCGTCTTCAACAAAGCTGTTGATGATTAAGTTAGTCGACGTACCAATCAAAGTTAACGTGCCACCAAAAATGGCGGCGTAAGACAATGGGATAAGTAATTTCGAAGGTGCATGCTGCTGATTACGCTTAATCGCCCCAATCAATGAGACAACCACAGCGGTATTATTCGTAAATGAAGAGAGCAAGGCTGTCGATACACCGAGCTTAGCAATCACGCTGCCTAACTGGCCCTCAGAGATACTTCGGCTCACCCAACTGATCAGCAGTGTTTTTTCTAGAGCACAGGATGCAAGAATCAATAGAACCAGGGTTAACAATGAAGAGTTGGTAAAATTGGATGCGATAGTGGCTGAATCCATCATCCCAGCCATGAATGCAATAAAAGCGGCACCCGCAAAGACATAACTAGGCTTAATTTTCGTGACAAGCAAGCAAGTGATAATGCCAAGCAAAATCGCTAACACAAACCCTTGTTCCCACATAGCCTTTCCTTACCAAATAGCCCTAAAGGGCACAACAACGACTCATTTATCCATGAATCACCGACAAACGAGCAAACAGACAAAAATCAGCGCAAGCGAAAAGAACATCAGAATGCTCGGTTTCTTGGGCTCCACCGAAGCATTCTGGTATTAGGAGAATACCTAACGACATTTCGCAATTCAGTTAGGTAGCGACACCCCAAGTACAACAGCAAACAGTGCCTGAAATTATCGTACTTG
Source organism: Vibrio sp. 947 (assembly GCF_033339115.1). Classification (NCBI taxonomy): domain Bacteria; kingdom Pseudomonadati; phylum Pseudomonadota; class Gammaproteobacteria; order Vibrionales; family Vibrionaceae; genus Vibrio; species Vibrio sp. 947. Next base: position 144,778 of record NZ_JAWOTX010000004.1, read on the forward strand.
GGTGAGCCAGTTACTTTTTCAGAAACTGGCTGACGTCTTTTGCTTCCCAGTGTGGGAAGTGTTTACGGACAAGCGCATTAAGCTCAACTTCAAACGCAGAGATGTCCGTCAAATCGCGCTCAACCACGGCGAGGCTCTCTTTAACCATGCCAGCACCAACCGTCACGTTTGTCAGACGATCGATAATGATAAAGCCACCGGTATCTGCACAGTCTTGATAATTGTCCAGCGCGACTGACTCATTAAGAGACCATTCACACAAACCAATACCATTCAATGGCAGCTCTGCCGAGCTATGAGTCGAGAGATTATTAATGTCATATTGATGACGAATCGCTTCAACATGACCTACGGTTTTCTTACCTGCGATTTTGATGTCATAGTCACGACCCGGTTGCAGGGGTTGCTCTGTCATCCACACCACATCGGCAAGCAAATGGTTTGTGGTTTCCACTTGAGCATTATCTAGAACAATCAAATCGCCACGGCTAATATCGATCTCATCGCTTAGCGTCAGAGTGACAGCTAATCCGGCACGAGCTTCTTCGATATCACCATCAAAGGTCACAATACGTGCCACAGTTGACGTTTTACCCGATGGCAAAGCTTTAATGGCATCACCGACTTTGATCGAACCAGAAGAAATGGTCCCCGCAAAACCACGGAAATCGAGGTTAGGACGATTAACGTATTGCACAGGGAAGCGGAATTCACCCGCGCCTTTTTCTTGATCCACATCGACCGTTTCAAGAAGCTCAAGCAATGATGGGCCTTTAAACCAAGTCAGGTTTTGGCCTTTATCCACCACATTGTCCCCTTCAAGCGCTGAGATCGGGATGATTTGAATATCAATATCCCCTGTCAGATTCTCAGAGAACTTCAGATACTCATCGCGGATCTCTTCAAAGCGCTCTTGGGAGTAATCCACTAAGTCCATCTTGTTGATCGCCACAACAAAGTGCTTCAAACCCAACAGGTTGGAAATGAAAGAGTGACGACGAGTTTGATCGAGAATGCCCTTACGTGCATCAACCAGAATCACAGCTAAGTCACATGTCGATGCGCCTGTAGCCATGTTACGTGTGTACTGCTCGTGTCCAGGAGTATCTGCAATGATGAATTTACGTTTCTGCGTCGAGAAATAGCGGTAAGCCACATCAATCGTGATCCCCTGCTCTCGCTCAGCTTGTAAGCCATCGACCAACAACGCAAGGTCGGGCTTTTCACCCGTGGTACCCACACGTTGGCTGTCTGAATGCACTGCCGCTAGCTGATCTTCATAAATTTGTTTTGAGTCATGGAGTAAGCGACCGATTAATGTACTTTTACCGTCATCCACCGAGCCACAAGTCAAGAATCTAAGTAACGACTTGTACTGGTGTTGTGTTAAATAGCCTTCGATACCAAGCTCGGCTAATTGAGCTTCAACTGCACTGTTCATTATCTTTCCTTAGATCCTTTAGAAGTAACCTTGACGTTTCTTAAGCTCCATCGATCCTGACTGATCGTGGTCGATCGCTCGGCCTTGGCGCTCACTCGACGTTGCCACCAGCATCTCTTCGATAATGCCAGTTAAAGTGTTTGCTTCAGACTCGATAGCCCCAGTCAATGGATAACAACCAAGGGTACGGAAGCGCACACTCTTCTCTTCAATCACTTCACCCGGTTGAAGCTCCATACGATCATCATCAACCATGATCAGCATGCCATCGCGTTCAACAACTGGGCGTTTGTCCGCGAGGTAAAGCGGCACGATCTCGATGTTTTCTAAATAGATGTATTGCCAGATATCAAGCTCAGTCCAGTTAGACAGTGGGAATACACGAATGCTCTCACCCTTATTAACCTGACCGTTGTACGTCTTCCATAGCTCAGGACGTTGGTTTTTAGGGTCCCATGTATGGTTCTTATCGCGGAATGAATACACGCGCTCTTTCGCCCGTGATTTCTCTTCATCGCGGCGCGCGCCACCAAAGGCCGCATCAAAACCGTACTTGTTCAGCGCTTGTTTTAAGCCTTGAGTCTTCATGATGTCAGTGTGCTTAGAAGAACCATGAACAAACGGACTACAGCCCATGGCTAGACCTTCTGGATTCTTATGTACCAAAAGCTCAAAACCGTATTTGGCCGCGGTGCGATCACGAAATTCAATCATCTCGCGGAACTTCCAATCGGTGTCGACATGCAGCAATGGAAATGGAATCTTACCTGGGTAAAAAGCTTTACGCGCTAGGTGCAGCATCACTGATGAGTCTTTACCAATCGAATACATCATGACTGGGTTATCAAACTCAGCCGCAACTTCACGGATGATGTGGATACTCTCCGCTTCGAGTTGTTTAAGGTGAGTTAAACGTTGTTGGTCCATGTTTTGTATTTCCTTTTTAAGCTTGAAGGCGCATTACGTCTCTAATCTTTGGTCTGAAATTATATGGAGTTGGCAATAGCACTTTTGTTGAATTCAGTACTAGACAAAAACCAGTCTAACTTTTGAGACAGTCGCACTACCTCTCCGACAACAATCAAAGATGGCGACTGTGCTTCCTTCGATAAATCAGAGAGTTGGGAGAGTTCTCCCGTAAATACTTTTTGTTGAATCTGCGTGCCACGCTCAATAATGGCAATCGGAGTCGACGCTGAACGACCATGCTTAATGAGTTGATTCTGAATATAGTGTGATTTCATCAGCCCCATGTAGATCACTAAAGTCTGATTCCCACGCGCCAACGTGGACCAATCCATCTCATCACTTTCTTCTTTCAAGTGGCCAGTCACAAAGATGGCCGATTGCGCATAATCACGATGAGTCAGTGGAATACCAGCATAAGCGGTTGCGCCAGCTGCTGCGGTAATGCCAGGGACAACTTGAAAACGAACGCCGGCATCAGCAAGCACTTCTAACTCTTCACCACCACGACCGAATACAAACGGATCCCCACCTTTAATGCGCACTACTTTGTAGCCCTGCTTGGCAAAATCCACCAAAAGCTGATTCGTCTTCTCCTGCGGCACACTGTGATGCCCAGCTCGCTTCCCAACGCACACCAAAATCGTATCGCTTGGAATCAATGCCATGATTTCTTCAGACACCAAGTAGTCGTACAAAACCACATCAGCTTGCTGCAAGCAGTTCAGTGCTTTCACCGTCAGAAGTTCAGGATCGCCTGGTCCTGCACCGACTAAGGCGACTTCACCAGGCTGTAGCGATTGCTTTGCAAAACGAGTAACACCAGCGACTGGGTTGTCAGAAACTAACCGGGGCTTTGGTTTAGGGAAAGAAGTGACTGAATCGTTCGTTGCCATGTGCTTGCTCATCGTCCATTGATATCGTTATGCAAGCATTATGGCGGGGCGTTTATATTACCTGAAATTCTAAAATTTCATTTTTTATTCAAAAATCTGCTAAGAAGTTTTTGTTTGGTCTCATTCAAAAGCGTGAAAAAGTCGGCGGTTAATATGAATAAGGTTCAGTAAACTGATTAATGTTCACAGTTTTCTGTATCTTTATCATCGAGTTGCACCTGTATTTGATACATTACGCAGTACGATTTCCCCTTATCATTGAATTGGAGCACCAAATGAAAGTGGCAGTTCATCCTATTTCCCTCGCAGTTTTAAGTGGCATGCTAACGCTTGCTGGCCCAGCAATGGCCGATACCATCAAGCTTCGTATTATCGAAACCACCGACATTCACACCAACGTGATGGATTACGATTACTACAAAGACCAACCATCACAGCAAATCGGTTTAAGTCGCGCTGCGACAATAGTGAAACAAGCTAAGTCCGAGGCAGAAAACACGGTACTAGTAGATAACGGTGATTTAATTCAGGGCAGCCCAATGGGCGATTACATGGCAGCAAAGGGGATTAATCCCGGCGACGTGCACCCAGTCTACAAAGCGATGAACCAGCTAGACTACGATGTGGGCAACATTGGCAATCATGAGTTCAACTATGGCTTAGATTTTCTACAAAAGACGTTGAAGGGGGCAAACTTCCCTTACATCAACGCAAACGTATTTGATAAACAAACCGGTGAGCATTACTTCAAGCCTTACCTCATCAAAACTCACACTTTTAAAGACACAAACGGCGAAGCGCATCAAATAAAAGTGGGTTACATCGGCTTTGTACCACCACAAATTATGGTGTGGGATAAGAAGAACTTAGAAGGCAAAGTCTTTGCTAAAGACATTAAGGAAACAGCAGAGAAACTGATTCCTCAAATGAAGAAAGAAGGCGCAGACGTGATTGTGGCGATTCCACACTCGGGCATTTCTACTGATCCATACAAGCTAGGAGCTGAAAACTCTGTTTACTACCTCACAGAAGTTGAAGGTATTGATGCAATTGCTTTTGGCCACTCTCACGCAGTCTTCCCAGGGAAAGACTTCGCAAACCTACCTGGTGTTGATATAGATAAAGGGACCATCAATGGTGTAACGTCCGTGATGCCGGGTCGCTGGGGAAGTCACGTAGGTGTGATGGATTTGATGCTGAAAGAGAAAGACGGCAGATGGCAAGTCATCGAAGGCCAAGCAGAAGCACGCCCTATCTTCGATAAAGTAAATAAGAAGTCATTAGCTAAAGCCGATGAAGATATTGTGAAAGCGTTAGAAGAAGATCACAAAGGCACTCGTGAATTTGTAAACCAACCAATCGGCAAAGCAAATGATGTCATGTACAGCTTCTTGGCATTAGTGCAGGACGACCCCACCATTCAAATCGTTAACCTTGCTCAGAAAGACTACGTAGAACGCTTTATTCAAGGCGACCCAGACCTTTCTGACATTCCAGTACTGAGTGCGGCAGCACCATTTAAAGTCGGCGGTCGTAAGAACGATCCGAATAACTTTACAGAAGTAGAATCCGGTCAGCTCACCTTTCGTAATGCGGCCGATCTTTACTTATACCCAAACACCTTGGTTGCGATGAAAGTGAAAGGTAAAGAAGTTCGCGAATGGCTAGAGTGCAGTGCGGGTCAATTCAACCACATCGACATCAACAATCCTAAACCGCAATCTTTGATTGATTGGGATAATTTCCGTACTTACAACTTCGATGTTATTGATGGGGTTAACTACCAAATCGACGTTACCCAACCGCCGAAGTACGATGCGGATTGTAAAGTGATTAATCCAGATTCTCAGCGCATTGTGAATCTGACGTTTAATGGTAAGCCTGTCAATTCGAAGCAAGATTTCATCATCGCAACCAATAACTACCGTGCTTATAGCAATACTTTTCCTGGTACAGGCCCAGATTTCATTGCATTTGACGCACCAGATGAAAACCGCTCTGTCGTCGCCACTTATATTTCTCGCGTGAGTGAAGAAAAAGGAGAAGTGACACCAAGCGCTGACAACAACTGGTCTTTCGCACCGATTAAGTCCGATAAAAAGCTAGATATTCGTTTCGAAACCTCCCCTAGCGATAAAGCAGCGCAGTTCATCAAAGAGAAAGGACAATACCCAATGAAACGCGTGTCAACAGACGACATTGGTTTCGCAATTTATCAAATCGATCTGAATAAATAAGGTTGATTTGACAACAACACTAAGCGGCTCTCATGAGCCGCTTTTTTGTTATCAATAAAACCCGTTAAAATAAAGAAAACCGTTTCCGAGTTATCACATGCACAGCGATCTTTTTTCAGACTTAGTCAAACATGGCTTTTTAGAGACAGAAGCAAACCAACTTATTGAAAATGGTGAGTTACTCGAACTGCCTACACGCCACATTCTTAATCACCAAGGGGAGTTGAGCTCACACCTTTACTTCATCATTGAGGGGTTATGCCACGCAAGCTATCTTACTGAGCACGGCAAAGAATTCAGTAAAGAATTTTATTGGGAGAAGGACTGGGTTATCGGGTTTGAGAGCATAATAAAGGACCAACCTTCGCCTTACTTATTGGAAACGCTGAGCGCTTGTCAGCTATTTTGCTTGCCAATTGAAACGTTGCATCACTGGCGAGCAGAAAAGCACGCCATTTACTTAAAGCTACTCGAAAACCAACTGGTTAATAAAGAGAATAAAGAACGCTTTATGTTGCTCTACTCTCCAGAGGAACGATATCAATTATTTTGCGCTCATTACCCAGATTTAAAGCAACGTATTACCGATAGTCAAATTGCGGCCTACCTGGGCATTACGCCAATCAGTTTGAGTCGAATCAAAGCACGCTTAACCAAAGATCACACTCTCAAATAAACTCCAAAAAGAAAAAAGCTCTTCAAACGAAGAGCTTTTTCTCTGCTATTTGAGCTATTTAAGAATTCGCGCCCGGAACTGGCGCCCTTTCATCTTGCCGTTACTAATGGTCTGTAGAGCCTTTTTAGCCACAGACTTTTCGACGGCAACATAAGCGCGCACAGGGAATAGGTGGATCTTTCCGACTTGAGAGCCTGGAATACCATTTTTTCCTGTCAAACAACCTAAAATATCACCCGGTCGTACTTTCTGTTTCTTACCGCCATCAATGTTAATCGTAACCATCTTCGCTTGGTATGGCTGCTGATTTGATTTGGCAGGCAATGTTGCTGGTACCACGTCCATCTCTAGGTATTCTTCAATACGAGCTACACGTAAACCGTCTTTCTCACCAAAAAAGCTGAACGCTAAACCTTTACTACCCGCACGACCTGTACGACCAATACGGTGCACATGAACCTCAGGATCGCGCGATAGCTCAAAGTTAAAGACAGCATCAAGATTATCAACGTCCAAACCACGCGCTGCAACGTCTGTTGCAACAAGGATAGACACACTCTTGTTAGCAAACTGCACCAATGCTTGGTCGCGTTCACGCTGCTCTAAGTCCCCATGGATATCGATAACGCTGAATCCTTTGTGATGCAACTCATCTGCGACACTTTGTACTTCTTTTTTGGTATTACAAAAAACCACCGCGGACTCTGGTTGGTGAGTCAGCAGCAAATTCGCCAATGCTTCATCACGCGCTTCCGAGCCTTCAACTTTATAGAAGTACTGCGCAATGCTTGAAGTATCATGCGTCGATTCCACCTTAATCACTTCCGGTGTCTGCATTATACGCTGCGCAATTTGCTCAATTTTTTCTGGAAAAGTAGCACTGAAAAGTAGAGTTTGACGCTGCTTTGGCGCTGCATCGATGATTGCATCTAATGCGTCTTGGAAACCCATGTCCAACATGCGATCAGCTTCATCTAGCACCAAGGTATTCAGTTCGCTAAGATCAATTCGGCCTTTTTCAAGGTGATCCAAAATACGACCAGGAGTACCAACTAGGATATGCGCACCATGCTCTAACGAACCAATTTGTGGCCCCATAGGCATCCCACCGCAGAGAGTAAGCACTTTAATATTATGAATGCCGCGACCTAAAGTACGAATTTCCTTCGCTACTTGATCTGCAAGCTCACGTGTTGGACACAATACTAATGACTGGACACGAAAGCGTTTGACGTTGAGGTTCGATAAAACCCCTAAACCAAATGCAGCGGTTTTACCTGAGCCCGTTTTACCCTGCCCGATGACATCACGATGTTTTAGGATTGCAGGCAAGCTCAAAGCTTGAATTGGCGTCATGTGGGTATAGTTCAGGGAATCAAGTGTGGCAAGTAACGCTGGGTTAAGCCCAACTTGATCGAATGTTTGTTTGCTCACGGGGATATCCTCAGGTGAGATGGAAAGAGGGCACATTATCACCAGATTTGGTGGGAAAACCAGTGCTAATTAACCTTTGTTAATGAGTATGAGCTCAAAACAAAGTAAAGTCAGTCACTCTATTCTCATTACGGATAACAACATGCTCACTTGGATTACTTTGCCCTTTGCTCAGCTAACAACCACGCAGCTGTATGAAATGATGAAATTGCGTGTGGATGTATTCGTTGTTGAACAAACCTGCCCTTACCCTGAACTTGATGGTAAGGACACGCTGGAAGGCGTTTATCATCTAATAGGCTATCACGGTGATGAACTGGTTGCTTGCGCAAGATTACTGCCCGCAGGCACTACGTATGACAATGTGAGTATTGGTCGAGTGGTGACAAAGCAGATCGCGCGAGGCGGTGGCTTAGGTCATAAGTTATTGGACAAGGCCTTGGCACAATGCGAAACATTATGGCCAGGGCAGACAATCGATATAGGTGCTCAAGAACACCTCATCCCGTTTTATGCAAGTCATGGATTCAAGGTTATCTCAGAGTGCTACCTTGAAGATGGTATCCCTCATGTGGATATGCGGAAAGAATCCGTAGCGCAATAAGCTTCAATTCGATTGGTTACTATGAAAACTAATCGCTATGAAAGACTAACTAAAAAGACGCGATATCTTCGCGTCTTTTCATTTGAAGCGTTTACTTGTTACGTCCAAAGGTCCCATCCGATAAACGGAAAAACATAACGGACCGCCCGCTTTTTTCCAGCTGTAGCATATCTAACTCACCTTCGTCACTAAGCTTAAAGCGAATCAATTGTCCCTGCTTTATTTGGCTTAGCGGCTTATCACTGCCTTCTATGTTGACCAGATCGCTAAGATCCGCCATAGAGAGCTGATTACTTCTGAAAACCTGCGCTAATGTATCACCATTTTTAACCGTGTACTCTTTCCAGTCTTCAGATTTCGGTCCAGAGTTCTGAGAGGTTCTCTGCTGGCTTAAACTCTGCGCGTTCAGCTCAATCGCTACGCGTTGATGATCGACCTCAGTCTGCTCAACTGGCTGGTCTGCTTTATTAGGCAAAGGAATAACAAGGAGTACCAGAATCAATGGCACTAAGACCATCAAAGCACGCTGGTGAAATTTAGGCAGACGCAACCAAAACTGCTTAACAGGCTGTATACGCTCCAACCATTGCTCTTTGTTGAACGGCTGCTTCCAGTCGATAGCAGCGAATTTTTGTTTAACCAATTCGACATAGTCGACTTGCTGCTTTTTCTTTCTGCGACGATTCATTGTAATGAGTCCCTTAATACTTCTACGGCCAGTATAAAAATACCGACGCGGAGAGTATATGTTTTTCACCAAACTAAAATGGAATTGGGATTAAATTAGCAGAAATTTCACTTGGAGTAAGAGATAAGTCACAACCTGGTCGCCTCAATTAAGCATTCAGTCGCAATCATTTAAACCTAAGCTCGAAACTGATATCCTGTTACCTTTATCACTCCTAATAAGAGCGACATTCATGTCTGAAATTAAATTTGAAACTGCAGAACAAAAAGCAAGCTACGGCATTGGTCTGCAAATGGGTCAGCAACTTGCAGGCTCTGGTCTTGAAGGTCTTAGCGTTGATGCTATCGCAGCAGGTATTGCAACAGCACTAACTGGTGACATGCCATCAATCGAAATTGATGAAATCAACAAAGCACTACAAGAACTTCACACTCGTGCAGAAACAGCTCGCCAAGAAGCAGCAAAAATTGCGGCAGCAGAAGGCGAAGCGTTCCTAAAAGACAACGCTCTACGACCTGAAGTTAACGTTCTAGACTCTGGTCTTCAGTACGAAATCATTTCTGAAGGTACTGGTGCAGTTCCTACAGCAGAAAGCTCAGTTCGCGTTCACTACCACGGTGAGCTAACTGACGGTACTGTATTCGATAGCTCTGTATCTCGCGGTCAACCTGCTGAATTCCCTGTTACAGGTGTAATCAAAGGTTGGGTAGAGGCACTACAACTAATGCCTGTTGGCTCTAAGTGGAAGCTATACGTACCACAAGATCTTGCGTACGGTGAGCGTGGCGCTGGTGCGGCTATCCCTCCATTTGCAGCTTTAGTTTTCGAAGTAGAACTATTAGATATTATCTAATTGAAACCATTTTCAATTATGATTAAATAAAACGGCGCACTAGCGCCGTTTTTTTGTCTAAACTGAATAGACTTTCTCACCTCTGAACCTTTCACTCTGATAGCCTTTAAAAATAAAATCACTTTTAAAAAACGCTCAACCTTTGGAGGTACTATGCGTAAAACACTCCTAACTCTAGCACTCCTATCAATCAACATTGGTAGTGCGCACGCATTCTTAGATTCAGTCACTCAAAAAAGTAAAGAAAGTGGCCTGATGGACATGGTCGGCAGCAGCTTGAACACCGAGTCATCTCCATTAACAGACATGCTAACTAGCCAATTACCAGTATCCACTGAGCAAGCAGCCGGAGGCAGTGGTGCGCTACTTGCTTTGGCTCAAAGCCAGCTTTCGCAAGAAAATAGTAGTGAATTACAGTCTTTGATTCCTGGACTTTCAAACTTGCAAGGAGCACAAAGCTTACTAGGAAATATTGAGAATATCAGTGCAGTCAAAAGTGCATTCGATACGTTAGGTTTAGACCCATCTATGATCAGTCAGTTTGCTCCAGTCATCTTGGATTACTTGAACAAGCAAGGCGCTAGCGAAGGGCTTCTAAGTTCGTTGGGCGGGTTGTGGAATACTAGTAAATAAGCGTAAGTGATAATCACTTTTTAAATTGCCAGTCGGCATGGGTTGAAATAAATGCAGGCTGGATATAAAGGTTTACTGAATTACAGATACAAAAAAGCCGAGCTAATGCTCGGCTTTCTCGTTCTTACGAACTGATTACTCAGCAGCTTCTTCAGCAGCTGGGCGATCTACAAGCTCAATGTAAGCCATTGGAGCTTTATCACCAGCACGGAAGCCAGCTTTTAGGATACGAGTGTAACCGCCCTGACGAGCAGCAAAACGTGGACCTAGTTCGTTAAATAGTTTTGCAACTACTTCGTTGTCACGAGTACGTGCAAATGCTAGACGACGGTTAGCAACACTGTCAGTCTTAGCTAGTGTAATCAAAGGCTCAACTACGCGACGTAGCTCTTTTGCTTTTGGCAAAGTAGTCTTGATAACTTCATGACGTACTAGAGAGCTAGCCATGTTGCTGAACATCGCTTTGCGATGTGAGCTGTTGCGGTTGAGTTGACGACCACTCTTACGATGGCGCATGACCTAATCCTTCTAACTAGTATCGATTAATCTTCAGCGATTGATGCAGGTGGCCAGTTTTCTAGGCGCATGCCCAGAGACAAACCACGTGACGCAAGTACGTCTTTAATCTCAGTAAGAGACTTTTTACCAAGGTTAGGCGTTTTAAGTAGCTCAACCTCGGTACGTTGTACTAGATCACCGATGTAGTGAATCGCTTCTGCTTTCAGACAGTTAGCAGAGCGAACTGTTAGTTCAAGATCGTCTACAGGACGCAGTAGGATCGGATCGAATTCTGGCTTCTCTTCCTTCTCCTCAGGAACTCGTACATCACGAAGATCTACGAATGCATCCAATTGTTCAGCTAGGATTGTAGCTGCACGACGGATTGCTTCCTCAGGTTCTAGAGTACCGTTTGTTTCCATATCGATAACAAGCTTGTCTAGATCAGTACGCTGTTCTACACGAGCTGCTTCTACAGCGTAGGCAATTTTGTCTACTGGGCTGTAAGTAGCATCTACTAGTAGGCGACCGATAGGACGCTCGTCTTCTTCGTTATGGATACGCGCAGAAGCTGGAACATAACCACGACCACGTTCAACTTTGATACGCATTGCGATCTCAGCGTTGTCATCCGTTAGGTGACAAATTACGTGTTCAGGGTTAGCGATCTCTACATCACCATCATGGGTGATGTCACCTGCAACCACAGGGCCCGAGCCTGATTTGTTCAAAGTAATGAACACTTCATCTTTGCCTTCGGCAACGCGCACAGCCAAACCTTTAAGGTTTAGAAGAATTTCAAGAATATCTTCTTGAACGCCTTCTTTCGTGCTGTACTCATGAAGTACGCCTTCAATTTCTACTTCTGTTACAGCACAACCTGGCATAGAAGATAGAAGGATGCGGCGAAGTGCATTACCCAGAGTATGACCAAAGCCACGCTCTAATGGCTCAAGAGTTACTTTTGCGTGAGTCGAGCTGATTTGTTCGATGTCAACTAGACGTGGCTTAAGAAATTCTGTTACAGAACCCTGCATTGTGTCCTCTCTTTAGTTTAAACCTTACTTAGAGTAAAGCTCGACGATCAATTGTTCGTTGATGTCAGCTGATAGATCAGAACGCTCAGGCATACGCTTGAATGTACCTTCCATCTTGCCACCATCTACTTCAATCCAAGTTGGTTTTTCACGTTGTTCAGCAACTTCTAGAGCTGCTTTGATACGAGCTTGCTGTTTAGCTTTCTCGCGAATAGAAACAACGTCATTAGCCGCTACTTTGAAAGAAGGAACGTTTACAACTTTACCGTTTACTAGGATAGCTTTGTGGCTAACTAGCTGACGTGCTTCTGCGCGAGTTGCGCCAAAGCCCATGCGGTAAACTACGTTATCAAGACGACCTTCAAGAAGCTGAAGTAGGTTTTCACCAGTGTTGCCTTTTAGGCGAGCAGCTTCTTTGTAGTAGTTACGGAATTGTTTTTCTAGAACGCCGTACATACGACGTACTTTTTGCTTCTCACGAAGCTGAACGCCATACTCAGATAGACGACCGCGACGAGCGCCGTGTACACCTGGTGCGTTATCAATTTTACACTTGGTATCGATCGCGCGAACACCAGACTTAAGGAATAAGTCAGTGCCTTCACGACGGCTAAGCTTCAGCTTAGGACCCAAATATCTTGCCATGATTCTTCTCCAATTGTCCTAGAAACGTTATACGCGACGTTTCTTAGGTGGACGACAACCGTTATGAGGGATTGGTGTAGCATCAACGATGTTTGTGATGCGGAAACCAGCGGCGTTTAGTGCACGAACAGTAGATTCGCGACCTGGACCAGGACCCTTAACCATAACTTCCAAGTTCTTTAGGCCGTATTCTTTAGCCATTTCAGCACAACGCTCAGCAGCAACCTGTGCAGCGAACGGAGTAGACTTACGAGAACCACGGAAACCAGAACCACCTGCAGTAGCCCATGCAAGAGCGTTACCTTGACGGTCAGTAATGGTTACGATTGTGTTATTGAAAGAAGCATGGATGTGCGCAACGCCATCTGCAACTTGCTTGCGTACGCGCTTACGAGCGCGAGTTGGTTGTTTAGCCATTGTACTCTACCTTCCCGATTATTTCTTGATCGGCTTACGCGGACCCTTACGGGTGCGAGCGTTGGTTTTAGTACGCTGTCCACGTAGTGGTAGACTGCGACGATGACGAAGACCACGGTAACAGCCAAGGTCCATAAGACGCTTGATGTTCATAGATACTTCACGACGTAGATCACCTTCTACAGTGTACTTAGCTACACCATCACGCAGTTGATCGATCTGCTCTTCAGTTAGTTCACTGATCTTAACATTTTCAGCAATACCCACTTCAGCTAGGATAGCTTGAGAGCGAGTTTTACCGATGCCGTAGATCGCTGTTAGAGCGATTACTGCATGTTTCTGATCAGGAATGTTAATGCCTGCTATACGGGCCATTATTCACTCCTAAGTGTTTCTATAAAAGAATTAGCCGCAGCAAAGCCCGTTATGGATACGCTGCGGAATACTACTTCTTTTGCACGCAAAAGGTAGGCCGAGGAATATACTCGACCCAACCTTCATTTTCAAGTAAAAATTTCTGCTAATTAGCCTTGGCGCTGTTTGTGCTTTGGCTCACTGCAAATCACGCGAACGACACCGTTACGCTTGATTACTTTACAGTTACGGCAGATTTTTTTAACGGAAGCACGAACTTTCATTGCTAAACTCCGTAAATGAAACTGAGTCTACCGCCGGATTAACGGCCGTAGCCTTTCAGATTCGCTTTCTTCAACACAGAATCATACTGTTGAGACATCAGATGAGTCTGTACCTGTGCCATAAAGTCCATAATTACAACAACTACGATTAGTAGCGATGTACCGCCGAAGTAGAAACGTACGTTCCACGCGACCATCATGAACTCGGGAATCAGACAGATAAAGGTAATGTACAGTGCACCAGCAAGGGTTAAACGTGTCATTACTTTATCAATGTATTTCGCTGTCTGCTCACCTGGGCGGATACCGGGTACGAATGCACCAGACTTCTTCAAGTTATCTGCTGTTTCACGCGGGTTGAAAACCAACGCCGTGTAGAAGAAACAGAAGAAGATAATTGCTGCTGCATAAAGCATTACATACAACGGTTGACCTGGGCTAAGAGCCAAAGACACGTCAGTTAACCAACCGAACGCGCTGCTCTCACCGTTTTGACCAAACCACTGAGCCAATGTTCCTGGGAACAAGATAATACTTGATGCAAAAATCGCTGGAATTACACCTGCCATGTTAATTTTAAGAGGCAAGTGCGAGCTTTGCGCAGCAAATACTTTACGACCTTGTTGACGTTTCGCATAGTTAACGACGATTCGGCGCTGACCACGTTCCATGAAAACAACGAAGTAAATTACTGCAAAAGCTAATACCGCGATTAGCAACAGAAGAAGTACATGCAATTCACCTTGACGCGCTTGCTCGATTGTTTGACCGATTGCAGAAGGCAATCCAGCAACAATACCTGCAAAAATCAGTATCGAAATACCGTTACCAATTCCGCGCTCTGTAATTTGTTCACCTAACCACATCAAGAACATGGTACCGGTTACTAAACTTACGGTAGCAATTAGCGTAAACATGGTTTGGTTGATAACAACCAGATTGTCGACCATGTTTGGTAGGCCAGTTGCAATACCTATAGCTTGGAAGGTTGCAAGTACAAGCGTGCCGTAGCGTGTGTATTGGCTTATCTTACGACGGCCTGCTTCACCCTCTTTTTTGAGTTCAGCTAACGCTGGATGAACTACAGTTAGCAATTGGACAACAATAGATGCCGAAATATACGGCATGATGCCCAATGCTAATATAGATGCACGCTCAAGAGCACCACCGGAGAACATGTTAAACATTTCAACGATGGTACCTTTTTGCTGTTCGAACAAATCGGCAAGTACAGCAGCGTCAATACCAGGAATCGGCACAAAAGAGCCGGCTCGGAATACTAAAAGTGCACCAATTACGAATAACAAGCGCGACTTTAGTTCACTTAAGCCGCTCTGAGCACTACGAAAATCTTGTCCTGGTTTCTTAGCCATCTGTACCTCGTTTCTCGAGATTATTCCTCGATTTTACCGCCTGCAGCTTCGATTGCAGCTTTAGCGCCTTTAGTCACACGTAGACCTTTAACAGTCACTGCTTTATTGATTTCACCAGAAAGAACAACTTTTACAAATTCGATGTTCTTAGTGATGATGTTAGCAGCTTTAAGACTGTTTAGATCAACTACGTCACCAGAAACTTTCGCTAGCTCAGCTAGACGAACTTCAGCAGACACTAGGCTCTTACGAGAAGTGAAACCGAATTTTGGTAGACGTTGTTTCAGAGGCATCTGACCGCCTTCGAAACCTGGACGAACACTGCCGCCAGAACGTGATTTTTGACCTTTGTGACCACGGCCACCAGTTTTACCTAGGCCTGAACCGATACCACGACCTACTCGCTTCGCAGAAGTTTTCGCGCCAGCAGCCGGTGCTAGAGTATTCAAACGCATTCTGATTACTCCTCAACTTTAACCATGTAGTAAACCTTGTTGATCATACCGCGAATACACGGAGTATCTTCAAGTTCTACTGTGTGGTTGATTTTACGAAGACCTAGACCGCGCAAAGTAGCTTTGTGCTTTGGCAGACGACCAATTGAGCTTTTAGTTTGAGTTACTTTAATAGTTGCCATGGTGTTCTTACTCCGAAATAGATTCAACAGTTAGACCACGTTTAGCAGCAACCATTTCTGGTGACTTCATGCTACCTAGTGCATCGATCGTTGCACGAACGATGTTGATAGGGTTCGTAGAACCGTACGCTTTAGATAGTACGTTGTGTACACCAGCAACTTCTAGTACTGCACGCATCGCACCACCTGCGATAACACCAGTACCTTCTGCAGCAGGCTGCATGTAAACTTTAGAGCCCGAATGGCGACCTTTCACTGGGTGGTGAAGAGTGCCTTCGTTTAGAGCGATCGTAGTCATGTTACGACGCGCTTTTTCCATTGCTTTTTGAATCGCTGCAGGTACTTCACGAGCTTTGCCGTAACCGAAACCTACACGACCGTTACCGTCACCAACTACTGTTAGTGCAGTGAAGCTCATGATTCGACCACCTTTAACCGTTTTAGAAACACGGTTAACTGCGATTAGCTTTTCTTGCAAATCATTCGCTTGAACTTGTTGTTCTTTAGCCATCTTCCAACCCTACCTTAGAATTTCAGACCAGCTTCGCGAGCAGATTCTGCTAGCGCCGCTACTCGACCGTGGTATTGGAAACCAGAACGATCAAATGCAACTGCAGTTACGCCCTTCTCTAGAGCGCGCTCAGCAATAGCTTTACCCACTGCTTTAGCTGCATCAACGTTACCAGTGTATTTCACTTGCTCACGGATCGCTTTTTCTACAGTAGAAGCTGCTGCGATAACCTCAGAGCCGTTAGCCGCGATAACCTGTGCGTACACGTGACGAGGAGTACGGTGTACAACTAGGCGAGTCGCACCCAGTTCTGCAATCTTACGACGTGCACGTGTAGCACGACGGATGCGAGATGCTTTCTTATCCATAGTGTTACCTTACTTCTTCTTAGCTTCTTTAGTACGCACATTTTCATCTGCGTAACGAACACCTTTGCCTTTGTATGGCTCAGGCTCACGGTAAGAACGAATGTCAGCCGCAACTTGACCAACTAGTTGCTTGTCAGCACCAGTGATCACGATTTCAGTTTGGCTTGGACATTCAGCTTTAATACCCGCTGGCAACTCGTGCTCAACTGGGTGTGAGAAGCCTAGTGTTAGACCTACAGCGTTGCCTTTGATAGCAGCACGGTAACCTACACCTTTAAGAGTTAGCTTCTTAGTAAAGCCTTCAGTAACACCAACAACCATGTTGTTAACTAGAGCGCGAGCAGTACCTGCTTGAGCCCATGCGTTAGCAACACCTTCTTTAGGACCGAAAGTCAGGTTATTTTCTTCCTGAGCGATTACAACTGCGTTGTTAAGAACGCGAGTTAGTTCGCCTTTCGCACCTTTTACAGTGATTTCTTGGCCGTTTAGTTTCACCTCTACGCCAGCTGGAATAGCGACAGGTGCTTTTGCAACACGAGACATAGTCTACTCCTTATTAAGCTACGTAAGCGATGATTTCACCACCAAGACCTGCTTTACGTGCAGCGCGGTCTGACATAAGACCCTTGGAAGTAGAAACGATAGCAATACCAAGACCACCCATTACAGAAGGAAGTTCATCTTTCTTCTTGTAAACACGTAGACCTGGACGAGAAACACGTTTAAGTTGCTCGATTACTGGTTTAGCTTGGAAGTACTTAAGTGTAACTTCTAGCTCAGGTTTTGCTTCGCCTTCAACAGCGAAGTCAACGATGTAACCTTCAGCTTTTAGTAGTGCAGCAATTGCAACTTTAAGCTTTGAAGAAGGCATTTTTACAGCAACTTTGTTTGCTGCCTGACCGTTACGAACGCGGGTCAGCATATCCGAAATCGGATCTTGCATGCTCATATGATTTACTCCAAATGATTAAGTGGCAATTACCAGCTAGCCTTACGAAGACCCGGAATCTCGCCTTTCATGCAAGCTTCACGAACCTTAATACGGCTTAGACCGAACTTACGTAGGTAACCGTGTGGACGACCAGTTTGGTTGCAACGGTTGCGCTGACGTGATGCACTTGAATCACGTGGAAGAGATTGCAGTGTAAGAACCGCGTTCCAACGATCTTCTTCAGATGCGTTTACATCGCTGATGATAGCTTTTAGCGCTGCACGCTTTTCAGCGAACTTAGCTACTAGCTTCGCACGTTTTGCTTCACGTGCTTTCATTGAATTTTTAGCCATAACAGTAACCCTTCACCTTACTTACGGAATGGGAAGTTAAAGGCAGCCAGCAGAGCACGGCCTTCCTCATCAGTACCAGCAGACGTCGTAATAGTGATGTCTAGACCGCGTACTCGATCAACTTTATCAAAGTCGATTTCCGGGAAGATGATTTGCTCGCGAACGCCCATGCTGTAGTTACCGCGACCGTCAAAAGACTTAGCGCTAACACCACGGAAGTCACGTACACGTGGAAGAGCGATGTTAATTAAACGCTCAAGAAAATCCCACATACGTTCGCCACGCAAGGTTACTTTACAACCGATAGGGTAGCCTTCACGGATTTTGAAACCTGCAACAGATTTGCGCGCTTTTGTGATAAGTGGCTTTTGACCAGAGATCGTTGCCATATCAGACGCTGCATTTTCTAGCAGTTTCTTATCGTTGATTGCTTCACCAACACCCATGTTTAGGGTGATTTTCTCGATTCTAGGGACTTGCATGACGCTTGTGTAACCGAACTGTTTGGTCAGTTCAGCGACTACAGACGACTTGTAGTAATCATGCAGTTTCGCCATAGTAGAACTCCAAATTACTTCTATTAGTTAGAAACGGTTTCGCCGTTAGACTTGAAGAAACGAACTTTTTTGCCGTCTTCAAAACGGAAACCGATACGGTCAGCTTTACCAGTAGCTGCGTTAAAGATAGCCACGTTAGAAACGTCGATAGCTGCTTCTTGCTCTACGATACCGCCTTGGATACCCATAGCTGGAACAGGTTTCTGATGTTTCTTAACTAGGTTGATACCTTCAACGATAACTTTACCAGTTGCTAGAACCTTAGTTACTTTACCTTTCTTGCCTTTGTCTTTACCAGCAAGAACGATTACTTCGTCATTACGACGGATTTTAGCTGCCATTTCTACGTGCTCCTTACAGAACTTCTGGAGCCAGTGAAACGATCTTCATGAACTTATCGCCACGAAGTTCGCGTGTCACAGGACCAAAGATACGTGTACCGATTGGTTGCTCAGTATTGTCGTTTAGCAATACGCAAGCATTTCGGTCGAAGCGAATGACAGAACCGTCAGGACGACGTACGCCTTTACGGGTGCGCACTACCACCGCCTTCAGAACATCACCTTTTTTAACTTTACCGCGAGGGATTGCTTCCTTCACAGTAACTTTGATGACGTCACCGATATGTGCATAACGGCGGTGAGAGCCACCCAGAACCTTAATACACATTACGCTGCGTGCGCCTGAGTTATCAGCTGCGTCCAGCATACTTTGCATTTGGATCATGTTAGTGCTCCGCTAAATATTAATAACTAGACCCATCACGGGTCGGGCTGCCTCTTTAAAAGGGACGCGAATTGTACCACCCTTTTTTGTGATTGGGTAGTCAAAAAATAAACGGCTCCAAAAATATTTTGGAGCCGCTTTAGTTTCATAGAATTAACGAGATTAAATCTTCGCCTTTTCTAGAACTTTTACCAAAGTCCAAGACTTAGTCTTAGACAGTGGACGACACTCTGCGATTTCAACTGTGTCGCCTAGGCCACACTCGTTGTTCTCGTCATGTGCGTGTACTTTAGTCGTACGTTTTACGTATTTACCGTAGATTGGGTGTTTTACGAAACGTTCGATAGCAACAGTGATAGACTTGTCCATCTTGTCGCTAACAACACGACCTTGTTGAGTACGTTTTACTTCGCTCATTATGCGCCTGCCTTCTCAGTCAAAACAGTTTTCACACGTGCGATATCACGGCGTACAGCTTTCAGAGTATGAGTTTGCTGTAGTTGACCAGTCGCAGCTTGCATGCGCAAGTTGAACTGTTCACGTAGCAAATTCATTAGCTCAGCGTTAAGCTCTTCAACGCTTTTCTCGCGTAGATCTTGTGCTTTCATCACATCACCTGCTTAGTTACAAATGTAGTTTTGAAAGGCAGTTTACGTGCCGCAAGACGGAACGCTTCACGTGCCAATTCTTCAGGTACACCACCCATTTCGTACATAACCTTACCAGGTTGGATTTGGGCTACCCAGTACTCAACGTTACCTTTACCCTTACCTTGACGAACTTCAAGTGGTTTTTCTGTGATTGGTTTGTCTGGGAACACACGGATCCAGATTTTACCTTGACGCTTAACGTGACGTGTCATTGCACGACGTGCCGCTTCGATTTGACGAGCAGTTAGACGACCACGGCCAACAGCTTTAAGACCGAATTCGCCGAAGCTTACATCAGTACCTTTAGCTAGACCACGGTTACGACCAGTCTGAACCTTACGGAACTTAGTACGTTTAGGTTGTAGCATCTGTCGACTCCTTACTTACGGCCTTTACGCTGCTTCTTAGGCTTGTCGCCTTTAGGCTCTACAGCGTTAGCTGCTGGCATACCACCTAGGATTTCACCTTTGAAGATCCAAGTTTTAATGCCGATCACACCGTATTGAGTGTGAGCCGAAGAAGTTGCGTAATCAATGTCAGCACGTAGAGTGTGTAGAGGCACACGGCCTTCACGGTACCACTCTGAACGTGCGATTTCAGCGCCGCCTAGACGACCGCTTACTTCCACTTTGATACCTTTAGCGCCTAGGCGCATTGCGTTTTGTACTGCGCGCTTCATAGCACGACGGAACATAACACGACGCTCTAGCTGAGACGCGATGCTGTCACCAACAAGTTGCGCATCTAGTTCAGGCTTACGTACTTCAGCGATGTTAATTTGCGCTGGTACACCTGCAATTTTAGCTACAGCTGCGCGTAGCTTCTCAACGTCTTCACCTTTCTTACCGATAACAACGCCTGGACGAGCAGTGTGAATAGTCACACGGATGCTCTTAGCAGGACGCTCGATAACGATACGTGATAGAGACGCTTTTTTCAGTTCACTTGTAAGGAACTGACGTACCTTGAAGTCGCCGTCTAGGTTGTCAGCGAAATCTTTGGTGTTAGCAAACCATGTAGCATTCCAAGGCTTAACGATGCCTAGACGAATACCATTTGGATGTACTTTTTGACCCATTGCTTACTCTCCTAGTCTCTAGCGATCTGCTACAACAACAGTGATGTGGCTTGAACGCTTCAAGATACGATCCGCACGACCTTTAGCACGAGGCATAATACGCTTCATGGTTGGGCCTTCATCTACAAAGATTTTTGCGACATTCAGATCGTCAATATCTGCACCTTCGTTGTGCTCCGCGTTAGCGATAGCAGACTCTAGAACTTTCTTAACTAGTGCAGCAGCTTTTTTGTTGCTGAACGTTAGGATTTCTAGAGCTTGGTCAACAGATTTACCACGGATTAGATCCGCAACTAAGCGAGCTTTCTGAGGCGAAATGCGAGCAAAGTTATGTTTAGCAATTGCTTCCATTATCTACTCCTTAGCGCTTCTTAGCTTTCTTATCCGCAGCGTGACCGCGGTAAGTGCGTGTTGGTGCGAATTCACCTAGTTTGTGACCGATCATTTCATCAGTTACAAATACTGGTACGTGCTGACGACCATTATGGACAGCGATGGTCAAACCGATCATCGTAGGGATGATCATTGAACGACGGGACCAAGTCTTAATAGGCTTTTTGTCTCCGCTTTCCACCGCTTTCTCTACCTTCTTCAGCAAGTGTAGGTCAATAAAAGGACCTTTCTTGAGAGAACGTGGCATGGCGATTCCTCTTTATATAGATTACTTGTTACGACGACGTACGATGTACTTGTCAGTGCGTTTGTTCTTACGAGTCTTGAAGCCTTTAGTAGGCATACCCCAAGGAGATACTGGGTGACGACCACCAGAAGTACGGCCTTCACCACCACCATGTGGGTGGTCAATCGGGTTCATTACAACACCACGAACCGTTGGACGGATACCGCGATGACGTGATGCACCTGCTTTACCAAGTTCACGTAGCATGTGCTCAGAGTTACCAACTTCACCGATTGTTGCACGGCCTTCAGAAAGAACTTTGCGCATCTCGCCAGAACGTAGACGGATAGTTACGTACGCACCGTCGCGAGCAACGATTTGAGCGTAAGCACCAGCCGAACGAGCTAGCTGACCACCTTTACCAGGCTTAAGTTCAACGTTATGTACTGTTGAACCTACTGGGATATTACGCATTGGTAGAGTGTTACCAGCTTTGATTGGTGCATCAACACCAGACTGAATAACATCACCAGCTACAACACCTTTAGGTGCTAGGATGTAGCGACGCTCACCGTCTTTGTAAAGAACTAGAGCAATGTTTGCGCTACGGTTTGGATCGTATTCAAGACGCTCAACTGTCGCTGGAATACCATCTTTAGTACGTTTGAAGTCAACTACACGGTAGTGGTGCTTGTGACCACCGCCGATGTGACGTACTGTGATACGACCCTTGTTGTTACGACCACCGTTCTTAGAGTTTTTCTCTAGAAGAGGTGCGTATGGCTTGCCCTTGTGTAGGTCAGCGTTAACAACTTTAACAACGTGACGACGACCAGGGGAAGTCGGCTTACATTTAACAATAGCCATTTTTAACTACTCCTGTTATTCCGCGCCGCCAACGAAGTCAAGATCTTGACCTTCTTTCAAAGTAACGTACGCTTTCTTAACGTCGCTGCGGCGACCTTGGCGTAGACCTTGACGTTTGGTCTTACCCTTAGTGATAAGAGTATTTACAGACTTAACTTCAACTTCAAATAGCTTTTCTACAGCTGCTTTGATCTCTTTTTTAGTCGCATCTTTAGCTACTTTGAAAACGATAGTGTTCGCTTTCTCAGCTGCCATAGTTGCTTTTTCAGAGATGTGCGGTGCACGTAGAACTTTTAGGATACGCTCTTCAGTGATCATGCTAGCATTTCCTCTACTTGCTTAACTGCTTCTGCAGTCATTACAACTTTGTCAAACGCGATTAGAGATACTGGATCGATACCAGCAACATCACGTGCGTCAACTTTGTATAGGTTACGAGCAGCTAGGAATAGATTCTCATCTACTTCGCTAGTCACGATTAGAGCGTCAGTTAGCTCAAGCTCTTTAAGCTTAGCAACTAGCTCTTTAGTCTTTGGTGCTTCAACTGAGAAGTTATCAACAACGATTAGACGCTCTTGACGAACAAGCTCAGAAAGAATGCTCTTCATAGCACCACGGTACATTTTTTTGTTTACTTTTTGGCTGTGATCTTGTGGTTTCGCAGCAAAAGTAACACCACCTGTACGCCAGATTGGGCTACGGATTGTACCAGCACGCGCACGGCCAGTACCTTTTTGACGCCATGGCTTAGCGCCACCGCCAGAAACTTCTGAACGTGTTTTTTGAGCACGAGTACCTTGACGAGCACCTGCTGCGTACGCAACAACTACTTGGTGTACAAGAGCTTCGTTAAACTCACGTCCGAAAGTAGTTTCGGAAACAGTTAGTGCATCGGCACCTTTAACCATTAGTTCCATTACTTACTCCTGAGACGTTATGCTTTAACAGCTGGTTTAACGATCACGTTGCCGCCAGTTGCGCCTGGGACTGCACCTTTAATAAGAAGCAGGTTGCGCTCAGCGTCAACACGTACGATCTCTAGGTTTTGAGTCGTTACACGCTCAGCACCCATGTGACCTGCCATTTTCTTGCCTTTAAATACGCGACCTGGAGTCTGACATTGACCGATAGAACCAGGAGCACGGTGAGACAATGAGTTACCGTGAGTCATATCTTGAGTACGGAAGTTCCAACGCTTAACAGCGCCTTGGAAACCTTTACCCTTAGATGTACCAGTAACGTCTACTTTCTTAGTTTCGTTGAATAGTTCAACAGTTAGTTCTGAACCAACTTCGAACTCTTCGCCGTTTTCTAAACGGAATTCCCAAAGACCGCGACCAGCTTCAACGCCAGCTTTAGCAAAGTGACCTGCTTCAGCTTTGTTTACACGGTTAGCTTTCTTAGAACCAGCTGTAACCTGGATTGCTGCGTAGCCGTCAGTTTCAAGAGTTTTCACTTGAGAAACACGGTTAGCTTCAACCTCAACAACTGTTACTGGGATAGAAACGCCTTCTTCAGTAAATACGCGGGTCATGCCCACTTTACGACCGATTAGACCAATCATACTTCTAATCTCCCTTAACCTAGGCTAATTTGAACGTCAACGCCCGCAGCAAGGTCTAGACGCATTAGAGCATCAACAGTCTTGTCTGTTGGCTCAACGATGTCGATTAGACGCTTGTGAGTACGGATTTCGTACTGGTCACGTGCTTTCTTGTTAACGTGTGGAGAGATAAGAACTGTGAAACGCTCTTTACGAGTTGGCAGTGGGATTGGACCACGAACCTGTGCGCCAGTGCGCTTAGCTGTTTCAACGATTTCCGCTGTAGAAGCATCGATTAGTTTGTAATCGAAAGCTTTTAGGCGGATACGGATACGTTGGTTCTGCATGAGACAGAGCTCCAAATTTAATAAATTACACAAACAATATCGCCACTCAAACTCGTCAAGACGAGAGAATGCCGATTGATTTATGTGAAACCGTAGCATCCAAGATTAGGACGCATTGTCAGTTAATTTTCGATTAACTATCCCTATATGCCAAAGTCACCTTTGAGGATAGTTTTTCCGAAGAAAAGATAGCTAATTGTATTAACCGCGAACATAAGCTGAGTATACATTACCTCGCAAATCCTTAGATTTGCTCGCTCCTCACTGCTCATTGGTTCACAACTGGCTTAACCAGTGCGCTGCATTATACAGATCACACTTTAGGTTGCAAGCGCTGAGTGAAAAATAATCGGGAATATTCCAAACCCCATACATTCCTCTTCGCTTGGTAGCCATTAAACAAAAAGGACGCCGAAGCGTCCTTTTCTAAACTGTAATCGTAATAGCGGCTGCTATTATTTCTTACCGCTTGATAGTGCACCGAAACGCTTGTTGAAGCGATCAACACGGCCGCCTGTATCAACGATACGTTGCTTACCAGTGTAGAATGGGTGACACTTGTCACATACGTCTAGGTGGATAGACTCTTTACCTAGAGTAGAGTTGAACTCAAAAGAGTTGCCGCAAGAACAAGTCGCTTTTACTGCTTTGTATTCTGGGTGGATACCAGCTTTCATGGGATAACCTCAATAGTAGGCCGTGTCGCTATACGAATCTAAGCCGCACACCACACGCAATTAATAATAAAATGGGATACCGCATCAACTAATTGCCGAAGCCATATCTCAAGGCGCGATATAGTAAAGAATCACATTGTTCGGATCAACACATTTGGCAACTTTTTCGCCACTTTTTTAGCCAGACTAATCATAGAGGCACGATTCACGCTGAATCACATAGCTTTACTCGAATTTCCATACCGATTTTAATAGACTCTCATTTCCTTTCCCTCTTTTTAATAGCTAAGAATTTATGCGTCCAACCATTGCTAGAGTGGCATTACCCGTTCCGCTCGACAAACAATTTGATTACGCCATTCCGGGGCACCTGTTTCCGATCATTGGTGGACGCGTTTCCGTGCCTTTTGGACGCCAAACCTTAGTCGGCATCGTCACCGCAATGGTTAATCACTCGGACTTTCCCAAAGATCAACTCAAGCCAATCAAAGCAGTTCTTGATTCTCAGCCGATATGGTCTGAAAAGCTTTATTCGTTGCTGACTTGGTGCAGCCAGTTCTACCAATACCCACTTGGAGATACGCTACACAATGCGATGCCAGCAGCTCTACGTAAAGGAAAGCCTGCAGATTTTGCGACGCTACAAGAGTGGCAAATTACCGAATCCGGTAAAGACAAGCTGATGCAAGGGCTTGATCGTCGAGCGGTCAAACAACAGAAGGTCTTGCAAATGTTGGTTAACGGCGCTTTGCCTCACCAGGAATTTGTCGACCAAGAGATAGCCTCAACAGTACTAAAGTCTTTAGAAGAGAAAGGCTGGATTGAACGTATCGAGAAGAAGCCTGTAATCACCCAGTGGGGACAGCACGTTGAATGCGACGTCGAGAAGCCAAAGCTCAACCACGAACAAGCGCTGGCTATTGCAAGTGTAAATAGCCAAACAGGCTTTGCTTGCTATTTATTAGAGGGAGTAACTGGCTCTGGTAAAACCGAAGTTTACTTAAACCTTATCAAGCCAGTTTTAGAGCAAGGGAAACAAGCCTTGGTTTTAGTACCAGAGATTGGCTTAACGCCCCAAACCATCAACCGCTTTAAACGCCGTTTTAATGTGCCAGTTGACGTCATCCACTCCGGGTTAAACGAGACGGAGCGTCTGAATGCGTGGCTTTCTGCACGCGACAAAGCGGCCGGAATCATTATCGGCACACGCTCTGCCCTACTCGCGCCTTTTGCTGATCTCGGGATTATCATTGTGGACGAGGAACATGACACCTCTTACAAACAGCAAGATAGCTTGCGTTATCATGCACGCGATGTTGCTGTAATGCGCGCTCATAAAGAACAAGTTCCGATTGTTCTGGGCTCAGCCACACCTGCACTGGAGACATTGCACAATGCCTTGTCAGGCAAATATCACCATTTAACACTAACCCAACGAGCTGGCTCTGCCGTGCCAACCACTAATAAAGTGTTAGATGTAAAAGGTCAGTATTTAGAAAGTGGCTTATCTGCCCAACTGATTGCCGAGATGCGCAAGCATTTAAAAGCGGGCAATCAAGTAATGTTGTTTCTTAACCGCCGAGGCTTTTCGCCCGCTTTGATGTGCCATGAATGCGGTTGGATTGCAGAATGTAAACGTTGTGATGCGTACTATACGTTCCACCATTACAGCAACGAAATACGCTGCCATCACTGCGGCTCACAACAACCGGTGATTCATCAATGTCAGGGGTGTGGTTCAACTCAACTGGTTACCGTCGGCGTAGGAACGGAACAACTCGAACAACAATTGGCTCAGTTATTTCCAGAATACAACGCCATTCGCATCGACAGAGACAGCACACGTCGCAAAGGTAGTTTGGAAGATGCCCTTGAATCGATTCGTAAAGGTGAACATCAAATTCTGATTGGCACCCAAATGCTGGCTAAGGGGCACCATTTTCCAAATGTAACACTCGTTGCTCTTTTGGATGTTGATGGCTCTCTCTATAGTAGTGACTTCCGCGCTTCCGAGCGACTAGCGCAGTTGTTTATTCAGGTCGCAGGTCGTGCCGGCCGCGCAAGTAAACCTGGCGAGGTTATCCTACAAACCCACCATCCTGAGCACAGCTTGCTGCAGGCCCTGCTTCAAAAAGACTATCGCCACTTTGCTATGACTGCTCTGGAAGAACGCAAACTGGCTCAGCTTCCGCCTTATAGTTTCTTGACTCTGTATAAAGCAGAGGCGAACCAAAGTGAGATAGTTGAAGACTTCCTGCGTCAGGTTCGCTTTACGTTAGAGTCACACCCTCTGTTCGATGATTCCTGCATGGTGTTAGGCCCTACTCCTTCACCTTTGGCTAAGCGGGCTGGTAAATACCGCTGGCAACTATTACTGCAAACTCAGCATCGTTCATTGATGCAAAAGTTATTAACCAGTGCCAAACCTGCTATTGAGTTGTTGCCAAATGCTAAGAAAGTACGCTGGAATTTAGACATAGAACCACAAGATCTCAGCTAGCAAACGTTTAACTATGTAATGAATTACCATTTAATGTGACCAGAATCACACCAAGATTACAATTTTTGTTAAACAGACCGTAACTTTCACTTTAGAAATGAATAGACTATCCAAATTAGAAAAGTCTAAAGTGACTTGTTTGCACAGGCTTAGATTAAAACAATGACTATTCCCACAAATTGATATCGCGGTGAAGAATCCATTTTCCCACTCGTTAACACGAACTGAGCGAAGAGCAAATACAGCTCTCACTCGGTTTGATTACCCTGATTTCAAACCGGAATAACGTCATCTTGGCAAAAAATAAATGAGAGGTTAAAAACTATGGCGACAATGAAGGATGTTGCCCAGCTTGCGGGAGTGTCTACGGCTACGGTATCTCGAGCCTTAATGAATCCAGAGAAAGTCTCTTCTTCTACAAGAAAGAGAGTAGAAGATGCCGTACTTGAAGCGGGTTATTCTCCAAACTCATTAGCGCGTAACTTACGTAGAAACGAATCAAAAACCATTGTTACTATCGTTCCCGACATCTGTGATCCTTATTTTTCTGAAATTATTCGCGGTATTGAAGATGCAGCCATGGAACATGGCTATCTAGTCCTGCTGGGCGATAGCGGACAACAGAAGAAACGCGAAAGCTCTTTCGTAAACCTCGTATTTACTAAGCAGGCAGATGGAATGCTACTGCTTGGTACAGATCTACCATTCGATGTCAGTAAGCCAGAGCAAAAGAACTTACCTCCGATGGTAATGGCGTGTGAATTTGCGCCAGAGCTCGAGCTTCCGACAGTACATATTGATAACCTGACCTCAGCATTTGAAGCGGTGAATTACCTGACCCAATTAGGTCATAAACGCATTGCTCAAATCTCTGGACCAGATACAGCAATATTGTGTCAGTTCCGCCAGCAAGGCTACCAACAAGCCCTGCGCCGTGCCGGCATCAATAAAGATCCACAATATAGTGTCATTACTGAGTTCTCTTTTGATGGCGGAGCAAAAGCCGTTCGTAAACTGCTCGAATTGCCAGAACCACCAACGGCTATTTTCTGTCACTGTGACACAATGGCCATCGGCGCAATTCAAGAAGCGAAAAAGCTTGGCTTACGAGTACCGCAAGATCTCTCTGTTGTGGGCTTTGATGACATTAACTTCGCTCAGTACTGCGATCCACCGTTGACCACCATATCTCAACCTCGCTATGAGATTGGTCGACAAGCGATGCTAATGATGCTCGAGATGTTAAAAGGCCACGACGTGCATTCAGGCTCGCGTCTGCTTGAAACTAATCTCGTCATTCGTGGAAGTGCAGCGCCACCACAGCGCCCTTAACCTAAAGATTAGGTATTCATCCCCAAAGCGGTGCTAAGGCGCCGCTTTTTTATTTACCCCTCCTGCTTTTTGTGTATCCCTGAATAAATGTAAGTGAGAACGGAAACACACTCCTACACTCGGGCGTTGTCGCGCTTTAGCTATCAAGATTCTATCAATAGGGTGTTTTCTCAACTCGTTCTGGATTAACATATTTGCAAGAATCCTTGATGACCAGAAATAACCGTGGCAAATAGAGATTATGTAAGACGGGGGCGAGGCGCCCCAAAAAAGTCGACAAAAAAACAGCCGCCGAGAAGAAAAAAACCTTGGCGCAGTGGCCTGCTCGCTATCTTGCTCGTGGGCGGTTTTGGCTATGGTCTTTACCTTTTGAGTAGCGACCCAGAACCTAAACAACCAGTCGTGAAGCAGCCAACAACCACTGTCAGCAAACCAAAGCCGAAAAAAGACTTGCCGCCACCACCAGAAGAAAAATGGGAATATGTTGAGTCACTACCGAAACGTGAAGTTGAAGTTGTGGCTAAAGAAATTGAAGTTTCTAAAATTCCTTACATCATGCAGTGTGGCGCGTACAAAACTCAGGCACAAGCGGAAGAGCGCAAGCTTGCAATCGCGTTCCAAGGGATGTCGAGCAAGATTCGTAAGAAAGAAGGCAGTTCATGGTATCGTGTGGTGCTAGGTCCGTATAAGTTCAAACGTGATGCAGAACGTGACCGTCATAAACTGCAACGCGCGAAAATCGAGCCGTGCGCGATTTGGAAAGAAAATCTTTAAACTCAGGCCCTAGGAGCTAAGATCCTAGGGCCTTTCTTTTTGCCCCCTTGAATCCCCATTTCTCCTCCCCCATATACTGAATTAAATCCAAAGAGAAATAATCAAGAGGTCGACTGTGACTACCATTGTATCTGTACGTCGAAATAATAAAGTCGTCATCGCGGGTGATGGCCAAGTATCTCTAGGCAATACCGTAATGAAAGGTAATGCGCGCAAAGTTCGCCGCCTATACAACAACCAAGTACTAGCGGGCTTTGCCGGCGGTACTGCGGATGCCTTCACCCTTTTTGAGCGCTTCGAAAGCAAACTGCAAATGCACCAAGGTCACCTAACCAAAGCGGCAGTTGAGCTAGCCAAAGACTGGCGTAGCGATCGTGCTCTGCGCAAGCTCGAAGCCTTACTTGCCGTTGCCGACGAAACCGCATCGTTAATCATTACCGGTAATGGTGATGTCGTACAGCCAGAACACGACCTGATTGCGATTGGCTCTGGTGGTGCTTACGCACAAGCTGCCGCAACCGCCCTACTAGAAAACACAGATCTAGATGCTCGTGAGATCGCGGAAAAAGCTCTCAATATCGCGGGTGATATTTGTGTCTTCACTAACCATCACCACACGGTAGAAGAGCTAGACTCAACAGTAGAGCCTGAAAAACCAACCGCGTAATCGTAACGAAGTAAGGAAAGAATATGTCTGAAATGACGCCTCGCGAAATCGTTCATGAATTGAACCGCCACATTATCGGTCAAGAAAAAGCCAAGCGTTCGGTTGCGATTGCACTTCGTAACCGCTGGCGCCGCATGCAGCTTGAAGAAAGCTTGCGTGCCGAAGTGACGCCAAAAAACATCTTGATGATTGGCCCTACTGGTGTTGGTAAGACTGAAATCGCACGACGCCTCGCAAAACTGGCAAATGCCCCTTTCATCAAAGTTGAAGCGACAAAATTCACCGAAGTGGGTTACGTTGGTAAAGAAGTTGAAACCATCATCCGTGACCTAACAGATGTCGCTGTGAAAATGACGCATCAACAAGCGATGGAGAAAGTGAAATTCCGAGCAGAAGAGCAAGCGGAAGAACGCATTCTTGATGCGCTACTGCCACCAGCACGTGATAGCTGGGGTCAAGCAGAGCAAACGGAAGAGTCTTCTCACACTCGCCAGATCTTCCGTAAGAAACTGCGTGAAGGCCAACTAGACGATAAAGAAATTGAAATCGACGTAGCCGCACCGCAGATGGGCGTAGAGATCATGGCGCCTCCTGGTATGGAAGAGATGACTAACCAGCTGCAAGGCATGTTCCAAAACCTGGCAGGCGACACTAAGAAAAAACGTAAGCTGAAAATCAAAGACGCAATGAAAGCGTTAGCGGAAGAAGAAGCGGCGAAACTGGTAAACCAAGAAGAGCTAAAAGAAGCAGCGATTTTCAACGTTGAAAACAACGGCATCGTATTTATCGATGAGATCGACAAGATCTGTAAACGCGGCGAGAGCTCAGGCCCAGACGTTTCACGCGAAGGTGTTCAGCGCGACCTACTTCCATTGATTGAAGGCAGCACGGTATCAACCAAGCACGGCATGGTAAAAACAGACCATATTCTGTTTGTTGCATCTGGTGCATTCCAAGTGGCAAAACCATCTGACTTGATCCCAGAATTGCAAGGTCGTCTACCAATTCGTGTTGAGCTAGAAGCACTAAGCAGCAACGACTTCAAACGTATTCTGACAGAGCCAAAAGCCTCTCTAACAGAGCAGTACGTTGCGTTGATGAAAACGGAAGATGTGGACATCGAATTCACAGAAGACGGCATCACGCAAATCGCGGAAGCGGCATGGACGGTCAACGAAAGCACCGAAAACATCGGTGCTCGTCGCTTACACACCGTAATGGAACGCTTGATGGATGAAATCTCTTACGACGCAGCGGAGCAATCTGGCGCTAAATTCGTTATTGATTCCGCTTACGTGAAAGCGCGCCTAGGCGACACAATTGAAGATGAAGATCTAAGCCGCTTTATTCTTTAAACGCAATCTATTTTACCAAAGCCCAGAACCTTGTTTCTGGGCTTTTTGTTTAGAATGACGGTGACTTAGACAACACCCAAATCAAGGATCTCGTCATTCTAAGAGCTCAAGCGAGACTAAGAATCTGCTAACAGCAGACGCCTATTCTTTCCAACTCACCTTAACCACGGCACTATTGGGACGATAGATTCTGAATCACCTCGTTCCTCGCTGTTCAGAATGACGGTGACTTAGACAACATCTAAATCAAAAGAGCTCGTCATTCTAGCGAGCTTAAGCGAGACTAAGAATCTGCTAACAGCAAACGCCTTTCTTTCCCCACTCGCCTTCACCACCGCACAATCGGATGATAGATTCTGAATCACACTCGTTCCTCGCTGTTCAGAATGACGGTGACTTTGACAACATCTAAATCAAAAGACCTGGTCATTCTAGCGAGCTCAAGCGAGACTAAGAATCTGGCAACAGCAGACGCCTATTCTTTCCCACTCCCCTTCACCACCGCACAATCGGATGATCGATTCTGAATCACACTCGTTGTTCAGAATGGCGGTGACTTTGACAACACCTAAATCAAAAAGATCTCGTCATTCTGGCGAGCTCAAGCGAGACTAAGAATCTGCTAACAGCAAACGCCTTTCTTTCCTCACTCGCCTTCACCACCGCACAACCGGACGATAGATTCTGAATAACCCTTTGACTTCTAGTTGAGTTGTTTTAGGTCAATAGCGTATCTGCCTCTTTGTGCTTATACTGGGCACATTGGTTACTAGCACGAAATTTCCATGAAACAATCTTTACAGATCTGGCTTGAAGCCGCTCGCCCAAAAACACTACCTCTGGCATTAGTCTCTATCTTAACGGGTAGTGTACTCGCCTACTCGGCGGGTCATTTTTCACCGACAATTGCCATCATGGCTTTCGTAACCGCGACGTTGCTGCAAATTCTATCCAATCTTGCGAACGACTACGGCGATGCCGTTCAAGGTACAGATAACGACAAACGCCTTGGCCCATTACGAGCGATGCAGTCTGGCGCGGTAAGTGCTAAACAGATGAAACAAGCGATTATCTTTAACATCGTTCTGACCGCAATCTCAGGCTTGGTGTTAGTTTTCTATTCACTAAGTTCACTGGAAAGCATTGTTACTTTTATCGGGCTGGGAATTTTGGCCATTCTCGCAGCCATTGCTTATACCATGGGTAGCAAACCATACGGTTACGTGGGGCTTGGCGATATATCAGTGTTCTTGTTTTTTGGTTTACTCGGCGTATCCGGTACCTACTTCTTGCATACCGGTCACGTAGACACCACGCTATTCTTACCTGCTTTAGGCTGCGGTTTACTCGCCGTTGCAGTACTCAACATCAACAATATGCGTGATATAGAGAACGACCGAGAGTGTGGTAAACGCACGGTGGCGGTACGCTTAGGTCAACGTAAAGCCAAGCAGTACCACTTTATCTTACTTGGCGGAGCTATCCTTGCCTTTGCGGCTTACTTGTTAATTCAAGACAAACCCGTTTGGATTAGCTTGCCATTTTTACTTAGTATTTATTTCGTGGCCGATCATGGTAAAGCAGTTTGGCATACACAAAAGCCCGCTCAGATAGCACCAATGATGCCAGTCATCGTGAAATGCTCTCTAGTCACCAACGTTTTGTTTGCAACAATTGTGGTAGCTCAAACTCTAGTAAGTTAAAAAAGGATTGTCATTGCATTGACTTAATGCCTAGATATACTCAAAGACAACCAATTTCTGTTTAGAAAGGTACGCTATGGAATACAATACCTCAGCACTCTGTGATATCTACCTCGATCAGGTAGATGTGGTTGAACCAATGTTCAGTAACTTTGGCGGTCGCGCTTCATTTGCCGGGCAAATCACCACCATCAAGTGTTTTGAAGATAATTCGTTGATCCGCGAGACATTAGAGCAAGATGGACTTGGTCGCGTTTTGTTAATTGACGGTGGCGGTTCCCTACGTAAAGCCCTTATCGATGCAGAAATCGCAACCATTGCGGAAGAAAACGAGTGGGAAGGCATTGTCGTTTACGGCTGTGTTCGTGAAGTAGATGAACTTGAAGATATGAACTTAGGCATTCAAGCCCTCGCCTCTATTCCTGTTGGAGCGACCAGCCAGGGTATTGGCGAATTGGATATACCAGTCAACTTTGGCGGCGTTAGCTTCCTTCCAGAAGATTACATTTACGCTGATAGCACCGGAATTATCCTGTCGCCAGAACCATTGAATATTGATTTAGAGTTGGATGAAGAAGCATAACGAGTCTTAGGCGCCTAAGTTATAGGGTCTTCTCTTGGCTCTTAGCGCCTAGCCTTGTCTTAACATTTTCTACTTCCCTAAAACACAAACACCCGCTTAACGCGGGTGTTTTTAATTTGGAATGAAGAAGCCGAATTATTCCACTTCGTCCATTTTGCCAAGTAGTGCACGAATGCGCTCTTGCCATTGTGCGTGCTCTTGCTGTGCTTGTTGTGCTTTTTGCTCTAGCTCTTCACGTTGAGAGCGAAGCTCGTTCGCTTCTTCCGCAAGTTTAGCTTTATCTTCTTTCAGCTCTTCGACTTCCATCTGAAGAAGAGTGATTGTGTCAACTGCAGTTTGAATTTTAGATTCTAGTTGTTCTAGTACTTCAAAAGACATCTTGGCCTACCTATGTTATTCCGTTGGGACGATGTGCGAGATTGATGCACACCTAACCTATATAAGGTTCATTCTACTCAGCGTCGCGATGAGAAACACTCACTATATTCGATATTTTGCATCATTCGGTCAAAAAATCAGCGCAATCTCACTAAACGCTGACTTTTCTTGTCGCCGAAGCATTTTTGAGCAAGGATTTTGCGTCTCGCTACGCTGAAAATCGCCCTAAGTATTGATCAAATTCAAGTTAGATAAAGTAAAAGCCTCGCAAAAAGGCAAACGTTTACTCGACCTTGTGATAGAATCGCCGCGCAAATTCTTCTTCCCTCTTGCTTACTTGGAGACATCATGAAACGCGATTTAGCAATGGCATTTTCCCGTGTGACTGAAGGTGCAGCTCTGGCTGGTTACAAATGGCTTGGCCGTGGCGATAAAAACGCAGCCGATGGCGCAGCTGTTGAAGTTATGCGCACGCTACTGAACAAAACAGATATCAGTGGTGAAATTGTCATTGGTGAGGGTGAAATCGATGATGCGCCAATGCTGTACATTGGTGAGCAAGTGGGTATTGGTGGTGATGAAGTAGATATTGCAGTCGACCCGATTGAAGGAACGCGTATGACGGCAATGGGACAATCGAACGCACTAGCCGTACTTGCCGCAGGTGAGAAAGGCAGCTTTCTTAAAGCGCCAGATATGTACATGGAAAAACTGGTTGTTGGCCCTGGTGCAAAAGGCGTAATTGACTTAGAAAAGCCGTTAAAAGAAAACCTAGAGAACGTAGCAAAAGCCCTGAACAAGCCACTTGATACCCTAGTCGTTATTACCCTTGCGAAACCTCGCCACGATAACGTTATTGCAGAAATGCAAGCAATGGGCGTACGTGTCTTTGCGGTGCCTGATGGTGACGTGGCTGCCTCTATTCTGACTTGTATGCCAGACAGTGAAGTGGACATGATGTACTGTATTGGTGGCGCGCCAGAAGGGGTAGTATCAGCAGCGGTAATTCGAGCGCTAGACGGTGATATGCACGGTCGCCTGCTTCCTCGTCACGAAGTAAAAGGCAATACTGAAGAAAACCGCATTTACGGTGCAGATGAACTAAAACGCTGCGATGAAATGGGCGTAAAAGCGAATGTTGTCCTCAAAATGGAAGACATGGCTCGTAGCGACAATGTGGTATTTTCAGCTACAGGCATCACTAAAGGTGACTTGCTGGAAGGTATCTCTCGTCAAGGCAATATTGCAACCACAGAAACGCTGCTCGTGCGCGGTCGATGCCGAACTATTCGCCGCATTAAGTCGACTCACTACCTAGATCGTAAGGATCCAGAAGTACGCGATATTATTCTTTAAGCATTTCTCGAGGCTCTCGCTCAGTCTGAGCTTGAGCCTTTCTTTCCGCACAACGGGCAATAGATTCTGAATCACACTCGTTCCTCGTTGTTCAGAATGACGGTGACTTTAATAAGCTCTAAATCGAAAGAACTCGTCATTCTAGCGAACTCCAGCGAGACTAAGAATCTAGTTGTAACAAGCTCCTATTCTTTCCTGGTCACCTTAACCACTACTCAACCAAAAAATAGATTCTGAATCACCTCGTCCCTCGCCGTTCAGAGTGACGGTTACCATAGCAAGCTCTAAATCAAAAGAACTCGTCATTCTAGCGAGCCCCAGCGAGACTAAGAATCTGGTAACAGCAGACTCCTATTCTTTCCTGGTCACCTTAACCGCTGCACAATCGGACGATAGATTCTGAATCACCTTATCCCTCGCCGTTCAGAATGACGACATATATTGGCTCATATGAACATAGCCCCTACAAATCCACACTCAAATTAAGTCAACACTTTTCTTTACTAACCCTATCGCGCATAATATGTACTGACGTATAAATGGTGGGTATATGAAGACCGTAGATAGGATATTGCAAATCGTTAAGCGTGATGGCTCCGTCACTGCAAAACAACTCTCTTCTGAGCTA
This sequence comes from Vibrio sp. 947, assembly GCF_033339115.1. Classification (NCBI taxonomy): domain Bacteria; kingdom Pseudomonadati; phylum Pseudomonadota; class Gammaproteobacteria; order Vibrionales; family Vibrionaceae; genus Vibrio; species Vibrio sp. 947. The sequence goes on from NZ_JAWOTX010000004.1 coordinate 180,954, forward strand.
GGTATGACAACCATGGGGGCGCGTCAGCACCTGCAGAGTTTAGAAGATGATGGCATCCTGTCTATCCATGACGTAAAAGTAAAAGTTGGTCGCCCTGCTCGTCATTGGTCTCTCACTCAAAAAGGTCATGAGCAATTTGCTGACCGTCACGGTGAGTTGACCATTCAGTTTATAGAAGCTGTCGAACATATCTTTGGCAAAGATGGACTGGAAAAAGTCACATCAGAAAGGGAAAAACTCACGTTACAAAGTTATCGTCAGCATCTTGAGCAATGCGACTCTCTGCAAAGCAAACTAGAAACACTTGTCACATTAAGAGAGCAAGAAGGCTATATGGCCGAGCTCGAGAAAGATGAGAACGGATTCATCTTGATCGAAAATCACTGTCCGATTTGTAAAGCCGCAACTCGCTGCCCTAGCTTGTGCCAATCAGAATTAAGTGTCTTTCAGTCTTTACTTGGACGTGACACCAAAGTAGAGCGTACCGAACACATCATTAGTGGCCAAAGACGCTGCGTTTACCGCATCCAACAACTGCAGTAACCACCACAACCAAACATCGACATGCCGCACTTATTCAATCTCAAGCTTGAAAGCTTCTCTTATAAGTGAGACGGCTGAAGAATTCATCCTCTCTCCTCTTTCTCGTGGTATAGGCTTTTAGTAACTAAAGGCAATTTCCATAAGGATTTGGAGAGCATCGATGTCTACTCTACGTCATATCCCACCCCAAACGCTTCCTCCATTCGATGAAATGGTTCGAATGGCAGAGCGAGACCCAGAAGCTTTTGAGCAATTTCGTCATGAGATGGCGAAAGAGATGATCGAAAGCGCATCAGAAGATATGAAAGAAAGATTGTGGGCTCAACAAAGCCACATTGATAGAGTCATCAGCACGTGTAAAAACCCTCATCACACCAATGTGGTATTGATGAACGAGTTGCGAAAACAGGTCGTAAAGTTCAAAGCAGCGCTAGAAGGGGAAGCGGCACCGACACAAAAAGCGGATGTGGTTAGCTTAAATGCGTTTAAAGATAGGGATGATTTTTACTGATACTCAGTAGATAGATCGAGAAAGTTAGGGTTCGTTTCTCTTACCAAGGCTAACTTCCACTCACGCTTCCACTGCTTGAGCTGCTTTTCTCGGTTTATAGCATTAGCCATATCGTCGAATAACTCAAAGTAAACGAGCTTATGAACGTTGTATTTCTTAGTAAATCCTTCCACTACTCCATTTTTATGTTGCCATATTCTTTGGGGCAGCTGACTGGTAACACCTATGTAGAGAACGGCGTTGTTATTTGACGTTAGGATATAAACGCAAGGTGTCTTATCGATGATTCATTCTCCTTCATTATTCGCTGTTACTTTTCCATTGTAATTCGCAAGCTCAGTCAGTTTATTTCGAACTCGGAGCGCTCTATGCGTAGATTCTGAATCACGCTCGTCCCTCGCTGTTCAGAATGACAGTGGCTTTAACAGTATCTAAGCCAGAGAAGTTCGTCATTCTAGCGAGCCTCGCAAGGCTAAGAACCTGCCAACAGTAAACTCCTATTCTTTCCCGCTCACCTTGGCCACTGTTCAATCGGATGATAGATTCTGAGTCACCTCGTTCCTCGCTGTTTAGAGTGACGGTGAGTTTAAGAGCCTCTAAATAAAAAGAGTTCGTCATTCTAGCGAGCCTTAGCGAGACTAAGAATCTACTTTCAGCACGCACGATACTTGAGGCAATTACTCCGGCTCAGGGCCATATTGGTTTGGTCCTGATGTCCCCTTTAAGAGACCACATTCAATTAGAATCCATAAACCACAAATCAGAGAAATGGAAGCGACGAACATCTGTGGGGTCGACGGCTCTTGCGCGGCAGGGCTGGTCATTGGCGTGGCAATTCGTCCGATAATCAACGGAATATTCAGTGCTAGCCAATAGATCGATTTGTTGCGGTCGTGCCAACGCTTGGTGGTGATCGCCAAATCAGGGATCATCAGAACCACCAAGAAAATAGGAAGAAGCACATAGGAGAGAGTAGGAAGCAGCTGGCTGATACCTGCACCAAAGCCTAGAATGGACACATAGTAAATGACGTTCCAAATCCAGTAGGTTTTACGGTCTATACGTCCTTGAAAAGAAAACAGTAACTCTTTAGTCGACATCAAATTTTACCCCAAAGTAGAAAGGTTATAGATTAGCCGAGTCGATATAGTTTGGAAAGGACACCGATAGCTTGGGTGCCCACAACGACCTTACAATAAGCAGAGCCAGGCTGAGAATTCGTAGCAATAACCCCTCGCTATTCTCGGGCAATTCAGCGCAACCTAGTTCACGACCTTTTGGAAGCTATCTATATCTATGTCTCGGATATTGACTGTTAAACTGTGCACGTGACTGGCTTGCTCTTGAAGTGTCGCCATCAAGGCTCGTGACAGTTCTCGCTTTTGTTCTTGGGAGCGACCAGATAACAAATCAAAGTTGATATGGATAAAGTCGAGGCTATCACCCTCCTCTCCTATTAACCAATTGTGGCACCGGAGCGTTCTAGATTTCACTGACGCGAGTTCAAAGAGGCCACTTTCTAACGCCGTTTTATGTAAATCCTCCAGCAACCCCTGAACATTGACGCGTTCTTCCACCGAGTTTGAATACTCTAAAACGAGATTTGGCATTTTGATTCCTTTCTACAACAATTAATTCCAGCGCGTAGTAATACCAATCTCAGCAGCAATTTCCGAGGAATGAACTATCATTCTGTCTACGCGATCACCAATCGGTTGCTTTTGACAAAAATAACAGGATCGATGCTTGGTCGAATCAGTAAAGAAAGCCGGACAAGACATGACGCCAATCATGATCTGTTCACATTATTCTGTTATATTCCTACGTAGATTTTTTACATTAATTGACTATTTACATTAAAGATAAGGGAGATATTCCTATGCGTCGTCCTGTAGTGATGGGTAACTGGAAACTAAACGGCAGCAAAGCAATGGTAACTGAGCTGCTAACTGGTCTTAACGCTGAACTTGAAGGCGTTGAAGGTGTTGACGTAGCAGTCGCTCCACCAGCACTTTACATCGACCTAGCAGAGCGCGTAATCGCTGAAGGCGGTAACAAGATCATCCTAGGTGCTCAAAACACTGACCTAAACAACAGCGGTGCGTTCACTGGCGATATGTCTCCAGAAATGCTGAAAGATTTCGGTGCTACTCACATCATCATCGGTCACTCAGAGCGTCGTGAATACCACAACGAATCTGACGAGTTCATCGCTAAGAAATTCAACTTCCTAAAAGAAAACGGTCTAACACCTGTTTTCTGTATCGGTGAATCTGAAGCGCAAAACGAAGCTGGCGAAACTGAAGCAGTATGTGCACGTCAAATCAACGCAGTTATCGACACTTACGGTGTTGAAGCTCTAAACGGCGCAATCATCGCTTACGAACCAATCTGGGCTATCGGTACTGGTAAAGCAGCAACTGCTGAAGATGCACAACGCATCCACGCTTCTATCCGCGCACTAATCGCAGCGAAAGACGAAGCAGTTGCAGCACAAGTAATCATCCAATACGGTGGCTCTGTTAAACCAGAAAACGCTGAAGCTTACTTCTCACAACCAGACATCGACGGCGCTCTTGTTGGCGGCGCTTCTCTAGACGCTAAGAGCTTCGCAGCAATCGCTAAAGCAGCGGCTAAAGCAAAAGCTTAATCTCGTTTTTACTCTCAGTAAAAATAACAAAGGGATGCATCATGCATCCCTTTTTGTTTGTGTACTAGATTACACACGATCATCTTAACTAAAGTCTAATCACTACCAAATAGGTCTCGCGTGTACACCTTATCAGCCACATCAGTAAGTTCTTCAACCATACGGTTAGAGACAATCACATCGGCACTGTGTTTAAACTCATTCAGATCGTTGATTACACGTGAGTTAAAGAATTCATCCTCCTGAAGTACTGGCTCATACACCACGACTTCAATACCTTTTGCCTTAATGCGCTTCATGATGCCTTGGATTGAAGAAGCTCGGAAATTATCCGAGCCGGCTTTCATTATCAAACGGTAGATCCCAACAACTTTAGGTTCTCGTTTGAGAATAGACTCAGCAATAAAGTCTTTACGAGTTCGATTGGCTTCCACTATGGCCCCAATAATACTGTTTGGGACATCTTGATAGTTTGCACGAAGTTGCTTGGTATCTTTTGGTAAACAATAACCACCATATCCAAATGAAGGATTGTTGTAGTGGTTACCAATACGGGGGTCCAAACCAACACCTTCGATAATTTGGCGAGAATCAAGATTATGCGCCTCAGCGTAAGAATCTAACTCATTGAAATAAGCTACGCGCATTGCAAGGTAAGTATTTGAGAACAACTTAACCGCTTCAGCTTCTGTAGAATCAGTAAACAAAACTGGGATGTCTTCTTTTACCGCCCCTTCAACTAGAAGATTGGCGAATGTCTCAGCACGTGCACTGCGCTCACCAACAATGATGCGAGATGGGTGAAGGTTATCGTAAAGTGCTTTGCCTTCGCGAAGAAACTCTGGCGAGAAAATAATATTTTCACAACCTAACTCTTGCTTAATGCGTGCAGTATAACCCACAGGCACTGTAGACTTAATTACCATTACAGCATTTGGATTAATCGCCATTACATCTTTTATCACCGCTTCGACGGAAGCCGTATTAAAGTAATTGGTTTGTGGGTCATAATCCGTTGGCGTTGCTATAACAACAAAATCAGCACCTTTGTAGGCGAGCTCTTTGTCCGTGGTAGCAGTAAAGTCTAGTTCTCGATTAGACAGAAAATCTTCAATTTCTTTATCTACAATGGGTGAACACTTGTTGTTAAGCAACTCAACTTTTTTTTCTACAATATCAAGTGCAACAACTTGGTGGTTTTGGGCTAACAACATCGCATTAGAGAGCCCGACATACCCCGTACCGGCAACCGCTATTTTCATTCCAATACCCTAATTTTTAGTTCTTATATCAGAATATCAATAGTTTTAATTTTTGGATAGTGAAACAATATTGTGCAACCTAAGCTTCATACATTAGAAAATAAAAAAGCGGCACATTGGCCGCTTTTATACATCGTACTGTTCTATGGGTTTAGTCTAACTGAGTTGATAAGTAACGCAGGTAGGCGTTACGTAAGCGAATCTTATTCTCTTCAAAGTAATCGCTACCATAACGACCACGGTTGAAGTAACGACGTAGCATGCTGTTGTCCATGATAAGCTCATCACCTTGTCCATCACTTAAGAAATTGACGTCATTGCCTACTCGCGTCATCACATTAAAGTCATAAGCTTCGTTACCTCGAACCTGCAATAAGCTAGGAGACATATCACGCCAAGGTGTTAGTGGTAGCTTGACTGACACAGCGACAAACTGCTCTTCATCAGTATCTTTGTACTTAGTAACCTGATAAGTAGCAGAAACCTCAATATCCTCAAACCAATGCGATGTTGTTAGCTTAGCACCAACATCGCCCCGCCAAAACTCACCCGCTGTCGCGTTAAACTGCCAATCCCATTCGGGCATTGAAAAAGTATAGCGAGCTAGCGAAGTTTGACGATCGAGAGTTTCATAGCCATTTTCATCTTTCTCATCGACGTGCTGGAAGTAGCTCATTTCCAAACTCAAAGCGTGCGCACCAGACTGAGAAAACCATGTAGACTCACTTCTCGCGCCAATATAATCTGTTTTCGCCAGACCGACGGATACTTGGTTCGCAATATCGACATAAGGTAAACGGAAGAATTGGTGCAACATTGCGCGTTCGATATCATTTTCGTAAGCACTATCCTCAAAGTATCCCCATTTTTCATAATCGTCAGTTTCCGCTAACGGCAAAATATGGCGAACATCGACAGCCGCGCCAGACCAAAGGTAGGTATATAAGTTACTCGACATCGCAAAAGAGTAGTCATAAACACCAAACTCGGTCGCAACGGCATGACGAACCATTGGTGAAAAGACAAGTTGAGAGTCTAGTGCGCCGCTATTTACGCGCTCTGTTTTCCAGTTAACCAACTCAAGTTTTTCGGCTAAATCTCGTGTCGTGAACTTAATATCCTCGCACGCAGCAGAACCATTGATAAAACTCTGATAGCACGTTGAATTCGCTTGCACACTAACAACAGGCTTTTGGTTTGCGAGCATAATTAGCTCAATGCGCTCCGACTCACCGCCCACTTCTGATACGGCATTTTGACCTAGGTGACTAGAAATGATCCCCATAGCAACACCTAAACCGTCAACTTGGTTATGGTTATAACGACGGTTCTCTAGCGCAACTACCGTCGTTTGGTTCAACAGACCAATTTGAATATTCACGAAGCCTTCATTACGAAGCGTGCTCACCAAAGTAGAGATAGAAGCCTCTTTGGCTTTCTTCTGCTCCAAAGACAACCTTTCCATCGACGTGACATTATTACGAGAGTAATCGCGAGAACGTGTGTACCCGGTGACTAACGGTACTGAAAGTGCCGCATTCCAGATATTTTGCTCATCTGTATTGTGGCCTGAATATAGCTGATAACTGAGCGAAGCTGTCACATCATAAGGCAGTGTGCCTTGTGGGGTAAAAAGTTTCACCGATGAGTTGAACTCCACAGCATCGTATTCCCCACTGACCTGTAAAAAGCTCAATGGTTGATACTCAATACCACCGAATGGGCCATCCATTACACCCAATTCGATATCAGAAAGCCCGTAGCCTGCCGACACTCGAACTGGAGCAAAGTCGAAAGAGTAGTCCGCGACCGCATATTTAGTACTGAACTGGTTACCAGCCCCTCCCAAGTCCTGAATACCCAAAGCAAAGTCTAGATTCTCCGCCCCCCAAAAGTTAGGAACCTGATATTTGAAAGACATCGATAAATCACGAATGTCTCCACAATCGTAAAAACAGTTTGAGGTGTAATCATCAGTGACAATTCTTCCGTGGGCCTCTAACCCCTCAAGCATGCCAAACGAAAACTTAAGAGAATCCAAATCTTGAACTGCCGTTCGAAATGGCAAGCCTTGCGCATACGTAAATGAAAAGTCACCATAGTTTAACGACTGCGCATTAGGCGTAAAAGTTAAACCTGTAAAGCTTTGGTTGGAAGGTAACGTTTCCAACTCGTGAGCGGTAAGGGAGGTACTTACCAGTAGCGGCAGCGATAATGCTGCTATCCCTGTTTTTATCGTTTTCTGTGCCATCAGTTTTAGCCACTGTTAATGTATTGAATACAGAAAAAGGCACTCAGAAGTGCCTTTTTGAGATTGCAATATGCCGATACTGGGCTCGTCATAGGTAAATCTCCACAGCGAGCATCACGAAAGCATATCTTATTAATTTTTCTATTATTTACCAATCAAATAAAAGCATCAAGTTTCACTTGCATTACTTTGCTTTGGTTCAAAAGTATATAACTCCGCAGTGCGAGTATTTTGCTTCCATACAAGATCTTCAATGCCATCTACTGGGTTAAAACCTGTAGGGGCCTCGAGCAGTAAACGACGAATCACTTCGTGTTGGAAGTTGTGGCAAGCAACATCGAGCTTGTCGATCAAGGTCTCATACTCTTTCAATGGCAAGTAACTTTCTTGGGCTGTCATAATGCGAGCATGTGCCGTTTCGGAAACATTATCATCCCCAATCAACAGCTCTTCATATAACTTCTCACCAGGCCTCAAACCAGTGAAGAGAATTTCTATATCGCCATGAGGATTGTTTTCGTCTTTAACTTCAAGTCCTGACAGGTAAACCAAGTTCTTCGCTAGATCGACAATCTTAACGGGCTCCCCCATATCGAGAACAAATACATCGCCACCTTTACCCATCGCCCCAGCTTGAATAACCAACTGGGCAGCCTCTGGAATTGTCATAAAGTATCGAGTAATGTCTTTGTGGGTGACCGTAATAGGTTCTCGCTTCTCAATCTGTTTTTTGAATACAGGAATTACCGAGCCAGACGAACCCAAAACATTACCAAAGCGCACCATGCAGAAACGCGTACCCAGATTAGGGTTGCTCTCACGAATTCGGTTTTGTTGCTCCGCCAACGCCTGTAGGCCTAACTCAGCCATACGTTTAGTCGCACCCATCACGTTCGTTGGTCTAACAGCCTTATCAGTAGAAATAAGAACAAAATTCTTCACACCTGCATCAATCGCCGCTTGCGCTGTATAGTAAGTGCCAAACACATTGTTTCTTACACCTTCAACAACGTTGTACTCCACCAGCGGAACATGTTTGTACGCCGCAGCATGGTAAACCGTGTCCACTTCAAAGGCTTTCATGGTAGTTTCTAAGCGATTTTGTCTCTGCACAGAGCCAACCAATGGAACGACGACAATGCTCAGATTGTTAGCTTTAATGATTTGACTCAATTCACTGTGCACCTGATACAACGCAAATTCAGACAGTTCAAATAAGATCAATGATTTTGGCGAGTAGTTTAAAATCTGACGACATAACTCAGAGCCAATTGAACCACCAGCTCCCGTCACCATCACCACTTGATTCTTGATGTTCGCTTCCATTAATACTTGTTGCGGCTGAACAGGGTCTCGACCTAACAAATCACCAATCGGAACCTCTTTCAGTTCATCAATTTTCGCCTTACCCGTAAGGATATCTTTCATATCTGGAACGGTTTGGATTTCAACAGGCAGTTTAGAAATTCTATCTAAGACTTCCTTACGACGTTTGTTTGAAGCGCTAGGAATAGCAAGTAAGATTTTTTTTACTTCATACTTTCTAATCGCCTTCATCGCGTTATCCGCTGTATAGACTCGGTAACCCATTAGCATTGTGTTTTGAAGCGTTTTGTCTTCGTCGACAAAGCCAATAACTCGGTAGGTTTCTGATTGTCGCAGCGCAAACGCAAGCTCACGACCGGCACTACCAGCACCATAAATAAGAACCGGCGCTCCAGCTTTGTGTACCGATTGAGCAACCAAGCTCCTTACCAGCAGACGGCTAGTCCCTACTCCGATCGCAAGAAAAGCGGCATAAATAAAAGGAATCGAGCGTGGTAGTTGGGCATCAAATGCGAAAGCAAAACTGGCCACACAAAGCGCAGATAGAATCGTACCCAACCCGACGACTGCCAGAACATGAAAGCCTAAATAGCGTAGCACCGCTCGGTAGAGGCCAAACGAGACAAAAACAGCAAGCGTACAGACAATGGTTGCCAACAATACATAGTTACTGCTTATATCTGGAAGTGGGCGGAATTCACCAATGCGAGACCAATAAGCAAACATAAAAGCAGCAGAGATAATAAAGAAATCCACTCCGATACTAATAAGGCGCTTTTGATATCTCGGTAAAGACCAAATGACGTTAAGTTTGGAATTATTTTCAATCATGACAGTATGTAAGCCTCATTACCCCAAGTTTATTTTTAGAGTTTGGTGGTAATGCTAGTTAATATTATGAGATAGCCTGAGCAAAGATTATACAACCTGATGATTATGTATAGAACCATTAATTGCATATTATCTCACTGCATCGCATCTTTTAAGCAATCTGCGTAGCAGACATTTTACATTTTCATCAAGTGGTGGGACGCTGTTACAGGAAAACATAAATAACGACATATTAAAGCACTATTATTTATGCGTCCCACTTAGACTGAACTGGTTTACTTCTGCGCTTCTAACAACACTTCACGGATCACACCGCACGTTTTAGCGACTTCTTCTGACGATAATGTTGGATGAACCAAAAACATTAAACTGGTTTCACCTAACTGCACTGCATTCGGCAAACGTTTTTCTGGTCGCCATGGCGTATTATCAAATGCTTTTTCTAAATACACCTCAGAGCAGCTACCTTGATAAGCCGGAACACCACGTTCCACAATGGCTTCCACAATGCGATCTCTCGTCCAGCCCTCTGCCAAATGTTTAGGCTCAACAAAAAGGTAATGTTTGTATTCAGCGTGCTGCGAATGCTCAGGCACGTGAACGCGTCGAACGATATTGAGATCTGCAACAGCCTCATCGATTTGTGCCGCATTGGATTGACGTTTTGCCGTCCATTCTGACATGCGAATCAATTGAATACGACCAACCACGGCTTGTAGCTCAGTCATACGCCAGTTGGTTCCAAAGCTGTCGTGCAACCAGCGAAAGCCCGGTGGATGCTGACGGTTATAAATCGCGTCATAGTTTTTACCATGATCTTTGTAAGACCACATTTTTGACCACAAATCTTTATCATTCGTGGTCACCATGCCGCCTTCACCGCCTGTCGTCATGATCTTATCTTGACAGAATGACCAAGCACCAATGTGACCAATTGTGCCGACACTGCGGTCTTTGTATCTTGCGCCATGTGCTTGAGCACAATCTTCAATAACATAAAAACCATGTTTTTCTGAAAGCGCCATGATGGCATCCATTTCTGCCGGCATACCAGCCAAATGAACAACGATGACCGCTTTAGTCTTAGGAGTTAGGACCGCTTCAATCGACGCTGCCGTAATGGCTTGGCTGTTTAGATCTACATCCGCGAACACAGGGTTGGCGCCAGCCGTAACAATAGAAGACGCAGAAGCCAGAAACGTTCTAGGCGTCGTAATAACCTCGTCCCCTTCACCAATCGCTAACGCTTTAAGCGCGACATCGAGTGCAAGGGTACCGTTGCTTAGTGCAACAGCATGATCACATCCAACCCAAGCTGCGAATTCTTTTTCGAACTCACGGCACTCACTACCCGTCCAGTAGTTTACTTTGTTTGACAGTAGTACACGACTAACTGCGTCGGCTTCTTCTTGAGTAAAAGAAGGCCATGGAGAAAATGGAGTATTTAACATACATAATCCTGAAGTTCAGATAGAGAGTTAATCCAGAAATGGGGAAGGTATTCTTCCGAAATTTCAGATAAATCTTGAGAGTGAATATTATTACCAGCATCCCTAATCCCAATAGTTAGCCAGTTCATCTTCTTGGGTGTAATGAAGTCCTTTTTTACATTGTCACCTACATAAATGTATTGACTTTCATTTGGATAACGCCTTTCTATTTCTTTAAAACGTATATCTCCAGGCTTTGACTCACCCCATTCTTCCGAAACTAAGCTATCTATTTTCTCTAGGCCTAAAGAAAGTAATTTGTTTCTTTGAGAAACACTACGACCATCCGTTATAACCGCAATGGCTGAGCAACATGATTTTATTACTGCCAACGTGCACTTTACATCAGAAGTAAGCTCAATAGTTGGTATGTGCAATCGATACATCCAAAGTAAACTTTGCTTCACTGAATCAGGTAACGATAGGGCATAACAGATCTCCTGAAGAACATCTTTATTCTGGGCATCAGCCTTTTCAATAATACCTGAGACATCTTGTTGATATAGTTTCTTTAGGTGGTTGGCTATGTGTAGATAACCTGAGCGTTGATAGTCCTTCTCAGAATAGAGAGTATCATCTAGGTCAAAGACCCAAACTGCAGATTTATTTATTTCCACGGACTAATACCTTAGCGTCGTAGCGAAGCATAATTAAATCGTCTTCCCAAGAATCAAAGAAGTGTATGTGGTCATCACAAAGATATTCTTTGATAAGCCAATCAGTAAAGCAAGCCCCAGCATCATTTGACAATGGATACCCTCCACCAAAACGAGGATTAATTTCAAGCCCTTTAATGGAGTTCGTTTCTTCATTTACAAACAGCTGAAAAGTGATGCATCCTCGAGCTCCATGAAGCGTACTCGCTCGCTTCAATAAGTAGTCGTAAACAAAGTTTTTTCTTGTAACCCCTTTGCTGACCTCTCCCCCTCGGACCTCTAAACGTTTCCTCGGTACCAAACATTTAAGATTATTATCTCTTGTGTAATATGCATCTATTGTGTATTCACAGTAAGACTTGGGAATAAGTTCCATGAACATATTTTTGGGATTTGACAATAGCTCATTAGTCAGCTCGGAGCGGCTCTGAATTGCCACAGCACCAACGCTACAACTTCCATCATAAGGCTTACAAAAACACGGGAAAGTTAGATTATCTTTATCAAAGGTTGATGGTTGGTCAATATTTAAAAGACTAAACAACCTTGCTGTTTTTCTCTTGTCACGACAAAGTTTTATAAGATCGACATCAGACACTACAAGTGCAATTCCATACCCTTCGAAACGTTCACGATTTTGGGCGAGAATTAATAACTCTGTATCTATAGTGGGAACAACTAAACCAACTCTGTTTTCAATACAGACTGATAATAAAAAGTCGATATAACCTGTATCTGTAACGCGAGGCACCTTGAAAAAATCATCTGCAACATGACAAGCAGAAGACAACTCTGGATACATATCTGTACAAAAAACTTTGCTATCAGGTAGATATTGTTCCATAGAGTCTTTAAATGCTTGAACAAGCTCGACTCTTCGCCCGGCAGAACAGATAAGAATATTATTTGTCATATTTATTTCCTTGAAACTCCGGCATCGTTACATGATCGTCAGCAGATATTCCTTCCTTAACAAATACCTTTTTGACTGTTAGAAACAATATCTTAATGTCTAACCAAAATGTTCTGTTATCTACGTACCAAACATCTAAAGCAAACTTTTCTTCCCAGCTGATGGCATTTCGACCATTAATTTGCGCCCAACCAGTAACACCAGGTCGAACATCATGGCGCCTTGATTGCTCTTTACTGTAGAGAGGAAGATACTGCATTAATAAAGGTCGTGGTCCGACTAAACTTATGTCACCTTTTAATACGTTCCAAAGACCAGGCAGCTCATCGAGACTGCTATTTCTTAGCTTATCGCCAAAAGGAGTCATGCGCTCCGAATCAGGTAGCGCATTACCTTGCTGATCCACCGCATCCTTCATAGTGCGAAACTTCATCATCTCAAAAGGTTTTCCGTTTAAGCCCGGACGCGTTTGACGAAACAGAACTGGAGAACCAAGGTTTTTGCGAATCTTCCAAGCGACTAGGGCAATAATGGGAGATAACAAAATAAGCGCAATAAGAGACGCGAGAAAATCAAACAGTCTTTTCATCGGAAAGCCCCATAACTTTTAGAATCTCAGCATTCACTTTGTGAACGTCGAATTTTTCATTTGCCATGGTGTGACTTTTATTTCCCATCACTGACCACTGTTCTTGGTTTTCAATAAACCAAATCATACGTTCCGCGAGTTGCTCTACATTCGCCTTCTCAACTAACCAACCATTTTCTCCATTGACAACGGTTTCACGACAACCAGGAACATCAGTTGTTAGAATTGGGCGCCCCATTGCCATGGCCTCTAATACAGTACGAGGCATTCCTTCATGGTAAGAAGGCAACACATAGATCGAACAGCTTCCAATAAAGGGACGAACATCTGTTGTCGAGCCGCTGTATTTAATTGCTCCCGACTCAGTCCATTGCTGAACCTCATCAAGCTTGATACCATCGGGAGATGGGTCTTCAGGGCCAACTAGCTCAAATACGGCTTCAGGATACTTCTGCTTAACTAACTTAGCAGCTTGAGCGTATTCTCTTATCCCTTTATCGCCGAGTAACCTGGCAATTAACAAAAAATGTGGAGTAGAAGGTAAAGGAGATAAGCTGTAATGGCTTAGATCGACCCCCGAACCATTTACGAGAAAACATTTTTCTTTTGGGACAATGCCTTCATCAATAAAGACTTGCATGTTATCTCTATTCTGAAAAATAACGCCTTTAGACTTCTTCAATGCTGAACGGTACAAAAATTTAACCAGAGTATTGAGTAAGTTCTTTGCCACCCCACCTTTTTGAAAGGCATAACCAAGACCAGTTATCATTGCATAAAAAGATGGAACCTTAGCGAAACGTGCTGCGATGCCCCCCCAGACTATAGGTTTTATCGTATAGCAAAACAAAGTGAACTCACCCTCCTTGACAAAAAGAAAAGATAGCGATAAAAGCGTAGAAAGGTCTTTTATAGGATTTAAACCACTGCGTTCAATTGGTATATTTTCATACCTAGATCCTAAAGTTTCTATCTTATTAATCTCTTCATTATTAGCAGAGTTAGAACAAGAAATAACATCACAACCAAAATGGCAAAAACTTTTTATAAGGTCTCCTCTAAAATTAATCAGAGACTTAGGCAAAGAGCTTACAATAACAATCTTTCGCATATTACCTTCTTTTTCCATCAGAATACTTCACATAAATATAAATAATAAATGGCATAAATATCCACTTCTGTCTTACTGCAATGCCTAAATTTGAAGTTGTTAGAGAAAGCATCAAAAGACAGATCATGAAAAAACAAAGATAAAACATATCATTTATTATGATATTTTTTATCTTTGCTAGAACATAAACGTTAGCCAAAAAGAAACACATTAAATATAAATTATCAACAGCGCTCACCACTTGAGAAAAACTTCTAGCCTCCCAAACAAAAGGCCTAAACATATATGAAACCAGAACAAAAATAGGATTCATCGTAGATATATCAATACTAGATCCCGAATCCAAATTATAGCCCTGTCTTTTGTCAATATAATTAGAAACGGAGTCAACAGACATAACCGAATCAAACTTAAGAAAGTCAAGAAGGAGTGGAAATGAAACAATAGAACCAAGAATCATAATTAAAAACAAAAACACACGAGTGTGCATCTTAACCTTTGATACTATTGAGAAATGAAAAAACAAAGCAACAATTAAGACTACGCCAATATGTGGCCTAATTAAAAACATAAAAACCAAAAGAAAAAAGATTAAGAAAAAATTATATTTTCTATTAGAAAAAATCCAAATTAACAACCCTACAATAAAGAAAGATAGCGAATCTTTGCCAATTCCTGATGTCCAATAACTAATAGACGGTAAAAATATCAAAGCTTTGACTAGCATTTTTTTGATATAACTATTAGAAATAATATAAGGCTCGATAGAAGAATATATTGCAATCAGCCCTATAAAACCAAATATATTATATACAAGCGAAACACCTAAAAACGAACTAGCTACTGTATTGGTAAACAATGAAGTAAAGAAAATGACAAACCTTGTTCCAATATTTATATCATAATCATGAGAAATACTTTTTTCGTAATACATAATGGCATCACCGCCATTATGTACCACATAAAAGCAATAAACAATGCAGAACAATGTATGCCAGAAATATAATGCCACCGCAGTTCGAGCGCTATAAAACCTTAGCAAAGTCGGAGATTTAATCGCTATTAAAAGGCCAGATATAAAGATAAAGAAAGAATAAACAACATCGACCTCTGTACCAAGAATATCTAGATCAGTCATTTATAAACCTTGTGAATTCTGATTTATTTAAAACTTCCTCCCACTGGTTTTTGCAAATTGAAATACCTGAGTTTAATTTAACCATATTAGAATCTAAAATATTAATTTTGATTTTTTCAGGTTTTCTCTTATGAAATTCAAAAAAATCCTCTAAGAAAAAATACTCACACTCATGCTCTAAAAGAAAATTATTAACCCAATGATAACTATTTGTAGCGACAATCAAGCCAGCCCCCAAATACTCTTTTACTTTTGTACTGTCTTGCATGAAATACGGGTAGATGTCAGGTGTATAATTCAAGCCTATTCTCGCTAGAGCCATAAGCCTATAACACTCCTCTCGTCCAACCTTACCAGCAAATTCTGCCAATGGGCTATATATTTTCTTCTGTTCTTCTTTTGTATTTCCAATAATAAGGATGGAATAACCAAGATCTGTCAATCTATTTATAATATCAATCACACCAGTTCTATTCAAAGAACCACAGTAAACAAAGTCATACTGATATTCCTTCCCCATTCCATGCACTATCAAATCAGAGTCATACCCCATAGGTCTGTATATATAATTACAACTATTTGAAAAAAAATAACCTTTCCTAACAAATTCATTTAAAAATATATATTTTGAGCATTTTACATTAAGAATTCTTTTTAATATATTTTTCATGCGTGGGAAACGTCCTGTTGACAATGAATGATACTCTCCAATAATTTTAGATCTGTGTATTTTCCTAAATTTCCAGAATGGAATAAAACCAAAATAAACTATTATTGCATCGTGCTTTTCAGCTTCATTTAAATCATTCCCACTTGAAACAGAAATACCTCTTTTATGTAGATATTTTTTATATGCCTCGGTCTCTGGGTGAAACGCTTTCGCATTGGCATAAATGTATATACTTTTCATATCAAACCGACTCGAATGCCTTTTTTCCTATAATATAAGCTAGGTAAAAACCTATTCATAATGTAAGCAATGGATGTACCTAATGCAGCCCCAGTTATGCCATACAATGGAATAAGAACAACCCAACATAACGAAGCCACTAAAAATGAAAAAACAAGAAACATCAACAATCTAGTTCTTTCTTTACCGTTTGAATAAAGCATTATTGTAGAACCAAAGCCAAAAACCATACTTGCCGCTTGAGCCAATATTAAGATATATATAGATTTAGAAAAATCAGGCTCAGTAACATCAAAAACACTTTCTATTACAGGCATAAACAAAAAAAGAAAAGATGCAACTAATAAAGAAAATAGAAAAGAAAAAAATGAATACTTTCTTGTCACTTTAGCTAATGAAGAGTAATTTTTATTATTATTGAGTTTTACTAGTTGAGGGTTAATCCTTAAAATAATCGATTGAACAAAATAATTTATCAAAAAAACTATAGTTTGAGCTTTAAAATACACGCCAACTTCTGAAACACTCAAACTAAATCCAATAAAAAACCTATCGAATTGACTTGTAGCAAGTTGAGCAACAGTGATTAATAGTGCCCCTGCTCCCATTTTTACAGACTTAATTATTAAACTAACTTTAACCCCCTCCATGATGTTAAAAGGAGAAAGACTTTTGATAACATAAATAATAAGAAACAAGGTTAACAGCAAACCAAAGCTCATATATGAAAGAGAAACTATTGATTGATTTAAAGTTAAATTTTTATCATTATGATATATTAAAATCACAAAAACTAGCAAATAGAGCGGACGAATAAAGTCATCAATAATTGCATTTGTTAAATATTTTCCCTTCACCGTAAGCAGTGGTGTTTTTAAGGGCATGAGAGAAAGTATAATTAATAAGCTAAAAAAAACAGGAGCTAACTCACTGCTTATGGTACTGAGTAAAACAATTGATATTGGTGAGAAAATTATGAAAACAAAAAAACAAATTAAATATGAATGATATATACCACTAATTCTATTTCCTTCACTGTTAACCGCATAATTCATAATTGGCACATTCTGACCAAAACATATTATCACAGACAATAGTGATGCAACTGTCAAACTTAATGAATATTCTCCTAAGAATTCATCTCCCATATAACGAGACATTAATATTGTCGAAAAAACTGTTAAGAGCGCCCCTGTACATTTTATAAAAAAAACAACTATTGTTTTAGGTATCTTTACATCAAATTTTAACCACATTGGCAAAGCCACTCATAGAATATTCAATAATACCTTCGACTTTATAATAACTATTGCTGTATGCAAAAACTCTTTTACCGAGAATGCCAGCAGCTATAACGACATGCAAACGATCGGTAAAAATCTCTTCGTATAAGTCAATTAACTCTAAAAATTTCTTAGCACTATAAAACGATTCATCCACACCTCCTGCTGCAAATCTAGCTACCGCTGAAATATCATTATGCTTTTTTCGACTTACTAAAATATTAGAGTTAATTTCTCTATCACATCTAAAAGCTAATATTTTACTATTTATCTTGGAGCCCACTAATTTGTGATAGTTAAAGATTAAAAATCTAAATGAATTATATAAACTCAATTCAGGACTATAATTTATCTTTATACCTTTAAGCTTCTCAAAATCAACATGAAAGGCCATATCATCATCAATATAAAGCTCAAAATCATGAGTTATACTTTGACAATAATTTAATGAGTGCATCTCACGACAAAATAGAACATCTTGCTTTCTTATTCTTTTAACCAAATCATCAACGCCATATATTGACTGTGGTAAGATAATCAATTTAGCGCTATTTTCAATAATGTACTCATAACATTTCAGAACTGTTAGTTGTTCAGGAACCAAAGCCCCACCACCGCCAGTAATGACAACATCATCTTTTGAAATCTTCTCGACTTCATTGTAATTTATTATCTCATAATCCAAACCAATAGATTCAGCAAGCATATAAAAACCAACATTTATTAATGAATCACCTGCATTCCCTCTATTGGGAAAATATTTAACTCTGCTTTTAAGATTAATAATTTCAATTAGGACTTCTTTAACATTTTTCATAATTAAACATACCAACTCATTGTAATTTTTACACCCAGATAAAGGTTAAACTTGGGACTATAATTTAGTTTGTCTACCGCTTTTGCGATATTTGCTTGTGAATGTCTTACATCACCTGAACGAAAATCACGATATTTAGGCGCAGCATCCACATTAACATTATTGTTATTTAGCTCATGTTTTATTACGTTGTAGAGCTCATTCAATGTAGTTCTATCACCAACGGCGACGTTATAGACTTCGTCTTTTGCGTCTTCTTTTGCCGTTGCTGCTAGCAGGTTCATTTGTACTACGTTATCGATATAGCAAAAGTCTCGGCTTGTTTCGCCATCACCGTTAATGTAGACGTCTTCGCCATTGATCATTGCCGCTGTCCATTTCGGAATTACTGCAGCGTAAGCGCCGTTTGGATCTTGTCGACGGCCAAATACATTGAAATAACGAAGCCCTATCGTTTTAAAACCGTAAGTACGGGCGTATACACCGGCATAAAGCTCGTTTACGTATTTAGTTACCGCATAAGGAGAAAGTGGGTTACCGATGTTTTCTTCCACTTTCGGCAGTGCTGGATGGTCACCGTATGTCGAGCTGCTTGCAGCATAAGTAAAGCTGCTTACCCCTTCTTCTTTTGCTGCATCCAGCATATTTAAGAAGCCGGTGATGTTCGCTGCGTTTGTCGTTAGTGGATCAGCGATAGAGCGAGGTACAGAACCGAGTGCTGCTTGGTGTAGTACGTAATCAACACCTTTTACGGCTTGTTGGCATGTTTTCGGCTCTCGGATGTCTCCTTCAATAAAGGTAAAACGATCCCACTGTGCTTCACTTACTAGGCTTTTTACTTCATCTAAGTTGTGTTGATGGCCTGTTGCGAAGTTATCTAAGCCCACTACGGTTTGGTCAAGCTTGAGTAACTTTTCCAGTAGGTTTGAGCCAATAAAGCCCGCAACACCCGTTACTAACCACGTCTTTGGTGATTCAACTAGTTCTTGTTGGATTTGTTCGTATTTGGTCATTGTGTTTTTCCGTGTGGGGAAGGTCTAGGGTCTAGGGTCTAGGGTCTAGGGTCTAGGGTCTAGGGTCTAGGAAACATAACCTCCCTTTTCTTCCCTAACAAAACCTTTCCGGATTTTAATCAAAGCGGCGATCATTGCTGCTATCTCTTTGCATTCTGCAACAATGAATAAGCCACTTTCTTTATCGATGTAACCTATATCGATGCCAATATAGGTTTGCGTAAGGCGTTCCCCTAAAGCGCCTTTAGCGTAATAAAGAAACCGCGCTTCTTCTTTCGCGGTTTCTCTTTGAAAGCCTTCAGCGATATTTGAAGGAACAGACAGAGCCGAGTGTGTTATTTGGTCTTTAAATCCATAACCTTAGCAATCTCGCATGAATGCATAAACGAGGTTCGCCAAGCGTGATGACCACTTCCAAACTTCTAACTGTTCGAATTTCATGGTTCGGCTCTGAAGCTCTAGATTCTAGGTCCTTATAGACGCATATCTACGCTTTCTTTATCTAGAACGTATTTCAGGTCGTACAATACGTGTTCTGGTTTACCCAAAGTACGAATTTTCTCAACACCCATTTCTTTAAATTCGTTATGAGATACCGCCATGATGATCGCGTCGTAATGACCTTGCTTTTCTTTTTCGCAAAGCGTTAAGCCATATTCATGCTGCGCTTCATCATTTGAACACCAAGGGTCCATAACATCGACGTTGATGTTGTACTCTTTTAGCTCAGAGATAATATCCACCACTTTGGTATTGCGTAGGTCTGGGCAGTTTTCTTTAAATGTTAGGCCCATAACAAGTACGTTTGCGCCTTCTACGTGAATACGTTTTTTCAGCATTTTTTTCACCAGCTGAGAAACAACGTATTGCCCCATACCATCGTTTAGGCGTCGGCCAGCCAAAATCATTTCAGGATGGTAGCCTACTGCTTGCGCTTTATGCGTTAGGTAGTAAGGGTCAACACCAATACAGTGACCGCCTACCAAGCCTGGGCGGAATGGTAAGAAGTTCCATTTGGTGCCTGCCGCTTCTAACACTTCTAGCGTATCGATACCCAGCTTGTTGAAGATGATGGATAGCTCGTTGATTAATGCAATGTTTACATCACGCTGAGTGTTTTCAATGACTTTGGCAGCTTCAGCTACTTTAATTGATGACGCTTTGTGTGTGCCTGCAGTGATGATTTTTTTGTAAAGTTGGTCGACGAACTCTGCAACTTCTGGCGTTGAGCCACTTGTTACTTTAAGAATGTTCGTAACTCGGTGTTCTTTATCACCTGGGTTGATTCGCTCTGGAGAGTAGCCTGCGAAAAAGTCTTGGTTAAACTTAAGGCCAGAAACACGCTCAACAACCGGAATGCAATCTTCTTCTGTTGCACCTGGGTATACGGTTGATTCATAAACGATGATATCACCCTGATTGACTACTGTACC
Organism: Vibrio sp. 947; assembly: GCF_033339115.1. Lineage (NCBI taxonomy): Bacteria > Pseudomonadati > Pseudomonadota > Gammaproteobacteria > Vibrionales > Vibrionaceae > Vibrio > Vibrio sp. 947. The sequence goes on from NZ_JAWOTX010000004.1 coordinate 201,681, forward strand.
CAATGCTTCTGAAGCTTTAATAAGAGGGGTTAAATCCGGTTGTTTGTGTTCGTCAATTGGGGTAGGAACAGTAACAATGTAAACATTGCATTCTTTAAGTTCTTGAAGAGAGGAAGTGTAAGAAAGGTATTTTGCTTCTGCTAATTCATTATCGCTGCATTCTAATGTGCTATCACGTCCGGCAGAGAGTTCATCGATACGGGCTTGATTGATATCGAAGCCAATCGTTGGTGATTTTTTGCCGAATTCCACTGCAAGTGGTAGCCCAACGTAACCTAAGCCAATAATGCCAACTCTGGCGTTTTCTAATGAAAAGTTCATTTTTAGTTCCTAGCAAGTTTAGATTTTAGAACGTCTTTGGTTATGGTTCATGAAGGTTACCAAAGACGTAGATAGACTAAGGACGCTCAAGGCATCCTTAAAAACTCTTAATACTTGTTAGAGTGATTTGTATTCGAATAGCGAATATAGATGTTTTAGGCATGCCGTAGACACGTTGATATGGCACATGAGTATATGTGCAACGAGAACGCGCTACGGAACTAGATACATGAATGGTATATAGAAGGGAGAAACCTTATGCCTAGCCAATTATCACTCAAAAACTGCCATCGCAGCTTTGAATTGTCCCTCTGACGTTATGGGACATTTAGTTAATTATTTGTTTAAGCGCACTTTTTATAAAAGCCGACCTTGCCAGAAATGCAACAGTGTGCTTAATTGTATTTATATTTATCTGGTGACATTTTTATGTCACTTAGAGAGCTTTGCTTTGCTTTTTGGCACGCTACCGCCCTTAGGTCTGGCTCCTAAAGGCAATGCATTTGGTTTTTTATCATTTGTGCTCAAGGCAAAGGATTGTATAGCAAACAGGTTGCAACGAAAAGTACAAGACTGACAAAAAAATGGCTTTTTTATGACAACCAACCAAGATATAAGGTGTCTTTTTAACCAGAAAATCGTAAATTCTGCCTACCTAAAGCGCGTTTTATAATACGCATTTATTCGTTTATATTTATTACAAAATGCAAAAAGTTGCCTATGTGGAATATGCATCACAATTTAATGCAACTTAAAGAGTCGTTTAACACTCCCCTAGCATTTTGACTCCTACTTTCGTGTTTATCTGGTCGGTTACCCTCCCTCTTCTTTCTTCGATTCATTACATTGATGCCTATGAAAAGGAGATCGTTATGAAAGTACTTCATCATGGTGGGAAGAATACGGTGACAGGCTCTTGTCACGAACTGCAACTCGAGCACGGGAGCATTTTGATCGATTGTGGGCTATTTCAGGGTAAGGATGCATTGGTAGGCCGTCATGACCGTTCGATGGCGATAGAATTTTCCTTAGCCAAGGTAAAAGCACTGGTGCTGACTCATGCTCATATTGACCACATAGGCCGATTACCGTGGTTACTCGCTGCGGGTTTTAAAGGTAAAATCTACTGCACACAAGCTACTGCTGAGTTGGTCCCTCTTATGCTAGAGGATGGATTAAAGCTACAACTGGGTTTAGGCAAGCATCAACGGCAGCACATCTTAAATCTAATTAAGCAGCGATTGGTGCCGTGCCAGTACAACACATGGCTTCCTCTTAAGGGGTTGGCTTATTTACGCTTTCAACCTGCGGGCCATATTTTAGGCTCTGCTTATTTGGAATTTAAACTCTCAAATAATGACGTAGTTGTATTCTCCGGCGATCTCGGCCCAAGTGATACGCCTTTACTTCCTGATCCTAAGCCGCCAGAAAAAGCGGACTATTTGTTTATTGAATCGACCTATGGTGATAAGCACCATGAAAGTGTGAAAAGTAGAAGTGCTCGGCTTCTTTCTATTGTCGAACATGCACTGGAAGATGGTGGTGTGATTGTTATTCCTGCTTTTAGTATAGGTAGAACACAAGAACTGTTATTCGATATTGAACAGCTTTTATACCAGGAGTCTTTACATGGAGCCCTACCGATTATTCTTGATTCGCCTTTAGCAAGAAAGGTGACAAAGACTTATCGGCGCTTTAAAAAGCTTTGGGGTAAAGAAGCGAAGCAGCGTTTGGAGCAACATCGTCACCCTTTAGCGTTTGAACAATGTATTACGATTGAGACTCATGCTGAACATATGAGATTGGTGAATCGTCTGGCGAGCACGTCTGAACCAGCTATTGTGGTTGCTGCTTCTGGGATGTGTGAAGGTGGTCGAGTGGTGAATTACCTCAATGCGTTGTTACCAGATAGTCGTAATGATGTGCTGTTTGCTGGCTATCAAGCGGAAGGAACGCTAGGGAGAGAAATTCAAGAAGGGGCGAGTGAGGTTGATATCGAAGGAAAGAAAATTAAAGTGAAAGCTCAAATACATACGATGTCTGGTTATTCTGCTCATGCAGATCAATCTGATCTAATTCGATTTGTAGAAGGAATTAATCCGCCGCCAAAAGAAGTGCATTTGATTCATGGTGAAAATAAAGTAAAAAGAGCCCTACATTCCAGCCTAACAGCAAAAGGCTCTACCGTTGTTAAATAAGCGTCAGCTACTTACCGTTACATGTGTCTTACCAATTTGAAATCGCTTTCTAATCCAGCAGGTAATACGCCAAATGTAACTAATGATGAAGACATAACATGTAAATGCCAATAAAAAGAGTATCAACATGACGTGCTCATGCACCTGAAACACCTGCCCTAGAGTTCCAAACGCAGCAAACAATAACGCCCAGAAGGTAATGAATGCTAAAGTTTGTCGCGATGACAAACCCAACCTCATACATATGTGGTGAAGATGTAAACGATCAGCCTTAAAGGGAGACTGTTTCTTCCTTAAACGACGTAGCATGACCATTGCCATGTCCATTAAAGGAACAGCAATTAACCATAATGCCGTAACAGGCTTCATTAAAATAGCTTGCACCTCATTCGAAATGCTTTGCGAGCTGTGTATTAGTAACCAAACAATGGTAAAACCAATCAGAAAGCTTCCTGAGTCTCCCATAAATACCTTAAATGAGCGCTTAGGGATCAGATCTAGGTTACACAATATGTACGGGAACATGGAAAGCACAAAGATAAAACAGAATATTGTTAGCTTTACTTCTCCGGCTTGGTAAAACATAAACCCTAAAGCTAAAAATGTGACTGATGCTAAAGACGCCAATAAACCATCAATTCCATCGACCATATTGAATGCTGTAATACAACCAATGATTGCAATCGTTGTTAGTAAAACATTTGCACTACCTACGTTGAGCACCCCAAATCCAAATAGATTGCCAAGCTCTGTAAGCGCAATCCCTTCACCAAGGGTAAGCCAAACGGATATGACGGTAATGACGCAGAGCCTGAAAGAAGCGCTGATGTCTAACTTGTCATCTATTGTGCCGATAATAGTCAGTATTAGACCACATACAAGAAAGTCCTGCTGATTTGGCAAAAGTTGTCCTTCAAACGTACTTGCTAAAGTAATCGTGACAAAGAGGGACAAACCACCTATTACTGGTACATCTCCAATATGCTTTTTACGACATGATGGTCTATCGACGAAGTCATGGGCAAGAGCAAGCTTCCTGAAAGTAAACAAGCTAATAAAAGACACACTGACAGTAAGTAAAACAAGAGAGATCAAACCAAGTTCCGTTGTGATAAGTATAGTTATAAGCAACATTTTGCGGCTTTCACTAAATCAGCCGATTGAGCTAGATTTGCTTGCACGCGATTTGTGATCTAACAGGCATTAGTTCCTGCGTTTATCAAAATCACCTACTAATTGTATATCAAATAAATTCTCTTGAATTAGATTTTATACAAAAAAGCAAGCTCAAATGCGCTTGCTTTTATAAATAGCTAGTTTTAAACAAAGCCAAACTTAGTTATGTGACGATTAGACAACGTTTAAAAATCAAAACTAGTGATTATTTGATATCAATTGCACTAAAGCTCTTAACTAGGTCATCGACTTGCTTAACCTGAGATAAGAACTGCTCTAGTTTTGCCAACGGGAACGCAGACGGGCCGTCACATTTTGCTTTATTCGGTTCAGGGTGAGCTTCCATAAACAAACCAGCAATCCCGGTTGCCATACCAGAAAGGGCTAACTCAACCGTTTGTTCACGGCGTCCGCCTGACGCGGCACCAGAAGGGTCTCGCATTTGCAATGAGTGCGTCACATCAAAAATGATTGGGCTACCTTGCGATGCTTTTTTCATTACTCCAAAGCCAAGCATATCAACAACTAGGTTATCATAACCATGACAAGCACCACGTTCACACAGTATGATACGATCGTTACCACACTCACCAAACTTTTCTACAATATTGCCTACTTGGCCCGGGCTCATAAACTGGGGTTTCTTGACGTTGATCACCGCACCAGTTTTAGCCATCGCTTCTACAAGATCTGTCTGACGAGCTAAAAATGCAGGTAGCTGAATCACATCCACCACTTCAGCAACTGGCTGTGCTTGAGCTTCGGTATGAACATCAGTGATAATTTTCACACCAAATGTATCTTTCAACTCTTGGAAAATTTTCATCCCTTCATCAAGACCTGGACCACGATAAGAGTGCACAGAGCTACGATTCGCTTTATCAAATGACGCCTTGAAAACATACGGAATACCAAGCTTTTCCGTTACTTTTACGTAGTACTCACAAATCTGCATCGCTAAGTCACGCGATTCTAGGACATTCATACCACCAAATAGAGTGAATGGTTTGTCATTCGCAACTTCAATATGACCGATGTTTACGGTTTTCTGGTTCATTGGGGTTTCCGTTTTTATCTTAATGAATATATTTATTTAGCTAGTAGAACATGACGAACACGTTCTAAATCTTCAAGAGTGTCAATACCGTGCTCAGGCTCCTCACTTGCCTCATCAATGACGATTTCGACGCCGTGAGCTAACGGACGTAACTGCTCCAGTTTCTCTAAAGACTCAAGAGGATGCTCAGTAAGTTGAGTAATCGCTTTTAACGTCTTTACTCGATAGGCATATAAACCGATATGTCGGAAATAGTCGCCTTGTGGCAATTCAGCTATTTCAGTAGAGAATTCATCACGCGGGTAAGGAATTGGAGCTCGACTAAAGTAAAGAGCTTTGCATCTTTCGCCTTGAGCTACTTTTACCACGTTAGGGTTGATAAAATCTTTTACATGCTTAATGCGCTGCATTAGTGTCGCAATGCCAGCGTTACTATGGGCATCAAGCAGGGCTGAGACTTGTCGTAACAGCGCGATCGGCATCAATGGCTCATCTCCTTGAAGGTTTACCACGATGTCATCATCAGCAAAGTTTAGCTTGTTCGCCGCCTCAGCTAAGCGATCGGTGCCGGAATTGTGTTTCTCCGAGGTCATGACCGCGGTTGCACCAGCGTGACTGACAACATCAAAAATATCTTGATTATCTGTCGCTACGTAGACCGAGTCTGTCAGGGTCAGGGCACGCTCTACAACATGGGCAATCACTGGCTTACCCACCAGATCCAGCATTAGTTTGCCAGGCAATCGGCTTGAACCGAAGCGAGCTGGAATAACAATATGAATATTAGACATTAACGTTCCATCTTTGTGAGTGACGTTGATTAGAGATAAGAAGCAGATCTAAGATCGGATAAATCGCTTGAGCGTATTTTTAGCTTTCTTCATCGCAAGTAACAACTGCAACTTGGTATCTTTGACTTGCACTTTTCCAGCTTTCATTTGTGCTACACGAGTCACCGCCTGTTCTGCTGTCATCGTTTTACGCGTAATAGGGTCCACATAAGTCGGGTATTCTATCAAGGCAAAGTAAGCCAAGCTTTCGACCGAATGAGAACGCGTTCTTCTTGCGCAAATCAGCTTATCATTGGTAAGCCCCCACCCCGCATAGAATGGTAATCCGTAACAGGTGACGCGCTTACCTCTCAACAGCGCTTCAAACCCGGTTAAGGACGTCATGGTATGAACCTCATCGACCATTTCTAATAAGCTTGCCATTGAGGCCTGCGTTTCGACATGATCGGCCGCGCGTGTGAAATCGCCCTGCCAGTTACCGTTATCTCGTTGACCAGCCAAAACATCGGGATGTGGCTTATAAATAATGTAGGCATCCGGCTCCGCCGTCCTTACAGCTTTAAGAAGCGTCTCGTTGTGATAGATCTCCGGTGAGCCATACTTGATTGACGCATCAGACTCTACCTGGCCCGGAACCAAAATGATTTTTCGATTTTGAGGCAAAGAGACGTCGCAATCGCTACCAACATTGTATTTAGTCAGATTAGCCGCCAGCAGTTGAGTTATCAGCGCACGCGCACGTACGCAGTCCCAATCGCTATACTGCTGATTTTCCAACATGTACTCTAAATCGCTGGGCTCTCGGACATCAAAGTAAATACCACGCGAATCGCACACAAGAGATACCGGACGATTAAAATGCACCCCTAACCCTACAGATCGGATAAAGCCATCTTCAATACAATAGTTGTTTTCATCCAACGACCCACGACCCCAGCGCAGCATTTCTTCCGCTTCGGAACTCACCTTCTCAAACCGCCAGGCTTTCAGGTAGTCACCAATCCATCGTTGTTTCCACCACGACAATTTTGATATAGAAACTGTTCTGGAAGGTTTTGCCATAACTTTGAGTGTATCCGTCATATAACTGATAATACGCTCAATATCACACCGTTCCCCAAGAATAGGATCTACATAGCGTGCATATTGTATATATGCTGCATAAAATAACTGCTCCAGTGAACGATCAACGTTTCTGCGAGGGCATTGTTGTCTATCGTTAGTCAACCCCCACCCGGCGTAAAACGGCACACCAAAACAATGAACACTCGCCCCGGCTAAGAGCGCTTCGAATCCCATCAAGCTGGAAACGGTATAGACACTTTTAACGCTGTCTAAAAAGTCCCAAGGGTTTACTTTTTCCGTGTGCACCCGAATATTCGGGTGCTCAAATGGCAGAGGGTAAAGAAAACCTTTCTTCTTTCCATGCACAACATCAGGGTGAACTTTCACCCAAACTGTTTCGTCTGGATTTTCCTCAACTGCCTGTTTAAGCATGTCAACAAATGTTTCTTGCGAGGCTTGCGCGCCCTCAACAGAAGCATCACCTAGGGTCTGATCAATCACCAATACGTTGGGTTTTTCTTCTAGTAAGCTATCATCTCGCTGGTTTTGATTGTATTTCGAGAGTCGATACTGGCGAATCGCGTCAATACATAAGCGACTGCGCACAAGCTCGTCAGAGCCTAAACCTTCACTTTCTTTGATCAAAATTTCAAGTTTCGACGGCTGCCTTGCATCGTAATAGATGCCGACATCATCTACGACTAGGCTCAGAGGCTGCGCACCCGCAACCCCTAAGCCAATAGAACGAAGAAAACCATCTTCCAGTGCAACGTAAGGGAGAGCATGTTTTTCAGCATAATCTCTGGCTCGCTTTGCCGTGGGTTTAAAGCCCCAGCCGATGACCGATTTGGTCTGTTTTACATTCGGGACATATTCAAGAAAACCCGTCAATGACTTTATTTTCTTAATACCTGATGAAAATATTATATAGTCACTACTCATAACCAAAACTTCGCAGTTTCTCAAGACGCTTTTCTATAGCAGCTTTATCATCAACGCTTACCGTATAATTGTTCAGATATTCATAAATAAAGCTAGAGTAATCATTATTTTCTGAAACAAGCGCTTTTTCAAAATAGTTAACAAGCTGTTCAACTTCCTGACATTCTAAAGCAACTTGGGAATAATCAGAACGGCCAAATGTCACAACTGATTTAGAGTACATTACAGCCTCCAAACCAACTCCTGAGTTAGCTGTAAACACAAATTTGCTATTATCAATCAAGTCATGAATTGAGCTTTTACTTTCAATTACGTGCTTGAAACTCAAGGCCCAAGATAATAACTCTCGAATTCTCACAGAATTGCAGTAAGGGTGTTTCTTAAGAATCAGTTTTAATCCTTTCTCTTGTGTGAAAGAGACGATTTCCTTAAGAGCATCCTCTATATCAAAATGGCGCAATACGGCTACTGCATCCGTTTCAACCTGCAATGGCATGAAGACATAATCAAAATCAAAATTCATTTCAGTACTATTTTGATGGTATTTTGATGATTTTTGAGCCTTAAAATTTTCGATAAAAGATAAGATTAATGATTCATCAATACAAGTAGTGTCATTGGGAATATCTAGACTAGAAAAAGCACTAAAACCTGCGTAACCTTTGGAGTCCAATGACACTCTTCCTGATAACGTAGACTCTTGAACAACAACATTATTTCCTTCCCGATCACCTAATACCGAGTGATAGCAAACTACATCACTCGTAGATTTTAGATCAACATCTCGCCAGTTATATTGCATTCTTGGAATGAATGCGTAATTCCCATCCCAAAGAACTTCAAGTAAATTGACATAAAATGTTCTTATAGATCCATAAATGTCTTTGGTCGTATCTAGATTAAAAAACACTGTTGGAATAAATAATTCAAAGATATCATTTCTTTCATTTGCTTCTTCAAGACTTAAGTACTTGACATCGCCTTTATCGACACAAGCAATATTATCTTGCGAATCGTTATAATAAGCCAAATGGAAAATATTTCTCGACACTTCGGAATTCGTTAGAGAATATCCCAAATCAGATTTTACTGAATCTGATAGCTTATCAAAGAATGGTAAATATCTAGATCTTACTACCGCTCGTGACCTGGCTTCATTTAAAGTGGCTTCTTTGAACGAAGAGCAAAATTTATCTCTCAACTCAAATATACGCATTTTAGTACTAGTAAACTCTTCGCCTTTGAGCAAAGGTGCTACTCTCAAAAGCATTGGAACTATACGAAAGGCTTCTTTATTAGGTACTTTGCTATCTAAAAGAGAACATAATTCTTCATGAAGATCGTTAATATTATCTTCATCAGCATGAAGAGAGATAAGTTTTGCTGAACCATAATGATAATTAACCCCCTTCAAAGCAGAATAATAATTTAGGGCGTTAAGATATTTACCGTCATTCTTGTAGATATCACCCAAGAAAGTGATAACACCTTGATTAGTGTGATTTTTATAATAGAAGAACTCAGTTAAACTTAGCAGCTCATCATTTAAGCCCGAACTAAGTTTAAACTTAAAATATTGCAATAAAAACTTATTTCCCTTTCGAGAATCAATCAGATTACAAATCGCCTTGTGGACAACATCTTTATTCGCTTTGTAAAATGAAGCATCTTTACTCCGCTCTATTATTGCCTTTTGAGCCTGTGCGGTGTTGAAATGTCTGCTGACAAGGACATTGTAAAATCCCATTGCAGAATCATGGTCATTATTTTCAAAAGATGTAGACATTGATTCAAAAATGGAATCAAGTTTTGAATTTGTATAATTAGTGGAACCATTACCGCTAGATGAACTTATTTTTCTAGCTTCATTAGAAACTTTATCAGTACCCTTTTTATCTAAGCCACAACCACTTAGCTCTGGGTATCTATCGAAAAAGTAGTTTTCAATTACATAATTCTTGACTTCAGCATTTTTAATATAATATTTAAAAAGATATTTCCCACCAAAACCAAGTCTTGTACAAAATGTAATTAATTTTATGTTAATTTTTGACGGTAACAAAGGTGATATAAGTTTAAAAGCAGCTCTTAACATAGCTCATTTATCTCATCGCTTTCTTCAAAGCAAACTTTTGTTTTCTTTCATGTCTAACTAAATCAGAAACAAATCGTTGCCCCTGAGTTTTATTTAGATTGCCTAATACACAACCCTGTGTCGTATGCTTGATAGTTGATACAAACTCATCACGCGTTAGATCTACGAATAAATCATTTTTAATTTCGTGTGTATCAATAGGATTATGTAAAGCTTTTTCTAAAGCAATAGAAAGCTCTTTGGGTTCGTTTACAACAACGCCTAGCCTTTCAGAGCATTTAAACTCTAAGCTATCCAGCCCTACTTTGTCATGCTGCATTGACTCTAAATCCAGATGATGACACAAAACTATCGGTTTATCACAATAAACCGCGTCAAATATCGCACCACTGTAATCAGAAATAACGACATCTGAGACTTGAATCAACTCACTTAATTCATAGTCATTTGCTACAATAACGTGACTATCAGAGAAGTCGTTGGTAACATCACTTAATGTTAACGTGTTGTGATGCAGTTTCAGTATTACATTATAATCATCCGCTTTACTTAAAATCTCATCGATATAATGAGGGTAAGATGATAAGTCCCCCCAAGTAGGGCAATACAAAATAGTTTTCTTTAAATTATCTAACTTTAGCGTCTCTTTAAGAGAACTACTCTCACCCACCGATAGTTTATCAAATTTTGGATGTCCAATATTAAACGTAGGGGCAAAATGTGATAGTTTTTCAGTAGAGTAATTACCATAAGAAAAAATTACACTGGCAAATGATCTCCACGTTCCGTAATTGTGATTTTCTTTTGCTAACCCATACTGAAGCATAGCAATCTTACTTTTTTCGATATACTCTATTTGAGGAAAAACTGTTTGACAAAAAATAACATCAAAAACTCCATCTAAGTGTTTAATCTTAGACTTATCAATAAATAGCTTTTTCATCTTCATATCAGCTAGTTGATCTACACTAAAAATAGAGTCATTAGCTAATCGTCTTTCAATAATCAATGTGATATCATCGAAAATATCGTAAAACTTGCTAAAATGTTTAAATTGAAATTTGTTCCAAATTAAGAAGGCCACTCTCATTGCGCGTTTTCCTCATGAATACCGATTTGAGTACTAGCATTAGCCTTAATATGATTTTTAATATCTGTAGAAGAAATATTTTCTGTTCTAGATAAATATACAACTTCGCAGTGCTCTTTTAGAAAGTCAAATTCACCCTCCCAATCATCACCTATAACAAAAATATCAATGTTATACTTTTTCACATCTTCAATTTTCTGTTCCCATGATGTCTCTGGAATGACTTGATTAACATGCTTTATTGCATTAACAATTTCCGCCCTATCTGGATATGGAATCGCTGTTACTTTTCCTTTATGTGTTAAATTAAATTCATCTGTAGACAATGCCACAATAAGGTTGTCCCCTAAAGATTTTGCTCTTTCTAAAAGTCTTAAATGACCAACATGAAACACATCGAACGTTCCATATGTAATTACATTTTTCATTAATATCACTCACAACAAAAATATTTATCATAAAAGTACTGCGCTGTTTTCTTTGCCTCAGACGTATATGATCTTGACCAGAAAACAGTCGCGTCAACTTTATTTTTAGATGGACTGCCATAGATTTTCGAGAAGCGCTCAGCACTTTTAGTGACGATTGAACCAGCAGCTACTATAGAACATGCACCAATATGTACATCTTTCAAAATCATTGCACCTTGGCCGATCCAAACGTGAGGCTCTATGTAGATAAAATCTTTAGGCTTATTAACTTGTTGCATAGTTTCTATACTCCAAATCGGATGAGCATCTGTATTTCTTACTGTAATACCATGTGAAAACATACAATCATCACCAACTATGATCGCTGATGATGAGTTGCCAGATCTTAGCCCACTTCGAAATGCAACAGCGCCAGAGGTTGTTACATGATTTCCTAGAACTATAAAATCATTTATGCACTCAGACTTTAAAATCGTCTGTTTTAGATGACAATTATCGCCAATATAAACTGTAGAGTTATCTTTATTTATATTTATAGAGAAGCTCCCTCTAACATTGCTTCCAATAAAAACTCGACAGTTACAGCTGTTATTAAATTCAATTTTAACCTTGTCTGGAATAACACTTTTAGAAAGTACTAAATTTCCTTTCTTATCATCAGCCATCTTATTAAAGTTATTTTCATTCAAGTCAAAATTATTAATAATATCTTTCGCTTTCTTTATTAAATAATCTCTTTTCACATCCCTGCCCACTCATTGCATTCAGAATAAATATAAGATTACGACTTCAATTCACAGTTTAAAGTAACATATTTAAATATTGTTAGGACAGCCGAGAAAATAATACATAACAATTTTAGGTACATTAACTTACTTAGTTACACCCAACCAATATGTTCTTTAACAATGCCAAGGCCAAGTAAACCAATCACCCATGCAAGAGATGTCGCAAAAAACACCGTAAATATAGAGCGCAACCTCTTAGGTTCCGTTGCTTCATCCGGCAGCAATGGTTCGACAAAAGTAGCCAGGTAGCGATGCTTTCTTGAAGCCTCAACCCTAGCCGCTTCTAAAGATGCCAACGCAGAAGTGTAGGCTTTCTCAGCAAAAGTTCTTTCAACCAACAATGGCTCATAGTCGGCAAAGACACCGCTTAAGGTCGATTGAGTATCAGGATCACCCGCAATTGCTTTTTTCTCGTTTTGAATTTGCATAGTCAACGCCATAACTTCTCGCTTTAGGTTTACAACGGCAGGTGCTTTCGCATCCATGTAACTGGTTAAAGCGTTTAGTTCTGCCTTTGTTTTCGCTAGCTGTACTTCTAACTCACCGATCAACATCATTTTCGCACTAGCTGATTGCGCCGGATCTAGGTCCTGCGCTGAAACTCTGAAATCATGCATAAGTGCTCGTGCGTTAGTTACCCTTTTCTCTGCTCTTTGAACTTCAGCTTCAGCGAAAGTTAAGTCATCATTTCTTGCTCTTTCTGATAGATTGTTTACCAGAATCTCACTTTGATGAAGGATCTCTTCTGACAGTTTTTTCGCATCATCGGGAGAAAATGCTCTGACTTTTAAAGTAATGATAGTTGTGGTTGGATCATAGGAAGCGGTAACAAGCTTATTCCAGTACGTTAACAGATCAACTTGAGTAGTTTGAGTCCCTAAAGCAGAGATCCAATCCGCATCAGGATGATTAAATATGTCTTTAACAGCGAGTCGTTTACTAATTGCTTTTACCATATCAAGTGAATGTATATAGTCCTGTACAATATAAGAATCTGTAACAGCACCTCCTTGTGAAGGGATACCAGCTATTCCACTCAGAAGATCGAGTTGTTGCATTTCGTTGCCTTTTACAGAAAATCTTGTTTCTACCACAAATTTTCCAGATGCAATAAACGCATAGTAAATGACTGCTAATAATGTAGGTAAAATAACAAACAAAATATAACTTTTCTGCTTGCTATTTCTATTTTTCCAAAATTTATTAAGGAATATTTTATGTTTTTTATTTAAGTTCATTTCGATAACGTTAAGTATTTATCTATTGCTTGATTAATATCTTCATAAAATGATAATTTCCCTTCCGTCAATACCAACCCCATATCACAATGTTCTTTCAAAGTTGGCATATTGTGAGAAACCATAATTATGCTAGATTTTTTGCTACGCTCTTTAAAAGCATCCCGGCATTTTTTTTGGAACTTTCTATCGCCAACTCCAGTGATCTCATCAACCAAATAGCAATCAAAGTCAATAGCCATAGACAAACCAAACGCCAACCTTGCTTTCATACCTGAACTGTAGCTTTTAACTGGCATATTCAGATAATCGCCTAATTCAGAAAAACATCTTACAAAGTTAGTAACTTGATTGATGTCCGCCCCGTAAATTCGGCTAACAAAACGTAAGTTTTCTGCCCCCGTTAAAGAGCCATTAAACCCACCAGAAAAACCTAATGGCCAGGACATCTTTACATTTCGTTTAATCACTCCGTTCGTTGGATGCTCAGAACCCGCAATCATACGCAACAAAGTGGATTTACCCGCACCGTTAACTCCTAGCAGCCCGATGTTACGACCTTTGGGAAAACTAACAGAGCACGGTTTCAACACGTGTTTTTTCCCATTAGGTGTTTTGTAAACTTTAGATACATTAATTAGTTCTATCATAAGTTACGAGCCTGGCGCCGAGTATATTGGGTTAGTGACAATCCTAGAAAAACAGAAATTGCTGAGCAAAACAGTGCATAAGAGTGATTAATATACATGTTTTGATATGTGGAAAAAAAACCGCTCCTAATCCATTCCACATATTGAAATATCGGGTTCCATTGCAAGTAATCTCTGGCCTGGTGGGGCAAACTAGCAGACGTAAAAAATATTCCAGACAAGAAGTAAAGAGGTCGGTTACTGGCTCTGAAAATTTTATCCCAACCATCAAAATACATTCTAACGGCAGAGTTTATCATTCCAACCCCCATAGCGAAAAGCATTAACAAACCAATACCAACTAACACATTGTTAAGATCATATATCACAGCACTTCTACCAACAGCCTGTAAGGCAGATATAATAATGATAAAGACCACGATCATGGTGATTGACTCTAACAATGCACGACTAAACAGTACATCAAATGGAGTAACATGCGGGTAAGATAATAACGCTTGGTTAGCCCCCAGCGCACCAGACATCCGATTTCCCAAGTTACTATATATTAACCATGGCACAATTCCTGTCGTAAAAAATACCGCTAAGTCCCCACCTAGGGGAGAGCGTCGTTCAAGCATGGTAAAAATGGTTACTAATAGCAAAATCTGAATAATAGGTTCAAGTAATGCCCATAAATAACCTATTTTGCTTTTACCATATTTACCAAGTGCTTCACGTAAAGTAAGAGCATATATTACACGCCCTTGAACCCTCAAAGCTTGGCGTAAATCTTTCATTTACATGTTAAAGATCTGAATTAATCCAACTACCTTACTTTCATCGTCTAAAACGACCAAAGATGAGATAGAGTGTTGACGCATCTTTTCTTCTGCATCCGCCAGCATTTCAGTGTCATAACATGTTTTTGGTTCTCGGCTCATTACATCCCCAGCTTTTAATATATTAAACTCAGCCTCTTTTGCTAATGCTCTACGCAAATCACCGTCAGTAATAATGCCTTTTAACTGATCATTCTCAATAACAATCGCGACTCCTTTTCGGCTCTCGTTCATTTTAATGATGACTGACGGCATAAAATCGCTAACATCAACTAACGGTAAATTGTCTGTTCCCATTTCATCTTGAACTCGAGTCAGCAAACGTCGACCCAAAGAACCACCAGGGTGAAAGCGAGCAAAGTCATTTGGCATAAACTGGCGCATTTTCATCAACGCAACGGCCAACGCATCACCTAAGGCAATAGTAAGAGTTGTTGAAGTGGTTGGTGCCAAATTGTTAGGGCAAGATTCTTGGATCTGCGCTAGTAGCAATGTGGCATCTGAGTTGCAGCTCATCGTAGAATCAAGTCTTCCGGTAATAGAGATGATCTTATTGCCAAATGACTTCAACGAAGGAATCAATTGCAATACTTCATCCGTTTCGCCACTGTTAGAAATTAGAACAATTACATCCTCTTTAGTGATCATCCCTAAATCACCATGAAATGCTTCGCTTGGATGTAAGAAGAAACTTGGCGTGCCCGTCGACGCTAATGTGGCAGAAATTTTCTTACCTACGTGACCAGATTTACCCATTCCACATACAATGACATGACCTTGGCAGTTAATAATATAAGAAATAGCCTTTTGGTATTGCTCAAAATCAATACTATTAGCCATCTCATTCAATGCATTTGCCTGGTGCTTAAACGTGTCAACAATCGACTCCAACACCGGCTTTTGCTCACCCGAAATGGAATAGTAGTCATTGATATCAAGTGTTTTCATGAGTGTGCTCTCTCCAACTAACAGTGTACATACCGTCTTTAAGTTAAAATCTGCTCTAATTTGTGCTTAAGGTGCTTAGAGCAAAACGAATAGCCAGCTCCCTGTACCAAGTATTCGTTATGCAAATAATGGACAAACCTTTGTCTGGTCACGGAGTCGACCTCTGCCTTTGCTTGCACCATCACTTGGGATGGATGGTTAGAATCGAATTCTACGGCCACCCCTTTATAAGCATAAATTGACTCGCCCATCAATATTAATGGAGTCACGGTCTTTAAAACTTCAATGCTTGAACTAGAGTTGATAGTAAATACAATTTCAGCAGAACTTGCCAGCTCTGCTATTTTCCCATCAACATAATAGGTATTGTCATCAAGTTGATACTCTTTATCGTCCAAGGGATGACGCTTAACTGCTAACTTCACTTTTGCCAACTTGGCCAAATCTGCGACCAAGTTGATAACCTCCTGATTAGACTTGAAAGGACTATGCAGTAGAAACTGTGAGTCATTTTCCAACTGGAGTAGTAGTAGAATGGAACCATGAGAACTTAATGAAGGTACTAATGTTCCCTTTTTTCTCTTAATCAGTTTGTTCGCAATACGTTTGAAATACTTTTTCAAACTATAGCTATTATGCATATAGCGGATAACTGTTCGGTTCTTATTTATACGCTCAAAAGCAAAACCCAATAAAAAAATAAAGAAAAAAAGCATCGACTTTATTGAGTCATGAGTATCTTTTGGTATAAAACTCCCCTGCTCTTTTGGGGTGTGTTGAACATCATTATTAAATATTTTAAAATCTATCTTGCTGTTGGCATTAACACCTTGGGGATCGATAACAGTTGTAAATGGTCGAATAAGCCCCTGCTCTGTAACCAAATAATTTATATCCAACTCCCTGCATACATCAATTGCCACAGCGTGATACCACCTTGCATCATTATGCAGTAAAACGAGACTGATATCTTTTTCTATAACAAAACATTTAAGCGCCACGTAAAACCTAGCCATATAGTTCAACTCCTCATTACTGAGAGTCCGGCCTTCTACTTTTTGAACATAAGCATGATGGTATGTTCGAAGTAAAGATATTTTTTCTTGGTAAGGCTGCGCTTGCTCCTTACTCACTGCTGCGATCATATTAACTGCTAGAAACTGCTTGAAAGTAGGTAGATAGATTTTTTTTGATAAACAGGAAGTAACTGCATACCTTTTCTTTCCCAATATCCCCGCTATTTTCTCGTGTAGTGGCGAGTACATTGGATCTAGCGATAACACTATATGATCAGTTTTCATAGGTTAGTTTATCGCTACATTTGCTGCTACAGCAATTTGGTAAATGATTTGCGTAATATCTTTAACTGCCTGCATTGTTTTAGTGTCAACTTTAGGTAAAACTAAGATTTGATCACCTTTTTGTATGGGTTTCCCACTATCAAATTCAACCAGGCCGTTTGCTCGCACAACTGCTATACGCTGATCCTCGGCCCTATCAGTGAAACCACCGGCCCACGCAATGTAGTCGTCGATAGTGGCATTAGGGTTATAAACGAGCGCTTGTGGCATCAAAACCTCACCCCCCACTTGAATTAGATCTGTTTTGTTTGGAATGACAATTTGGTCACCTTGTTCTAATAATATATTAGCTACAAGACCATGTTCAGAAACGATGACTTTCCCTAGCGGCTGAACTTTACGAGCTCGCTCAGTAAACTGAAGTACCATTTCTGCTTCTTTTGCTCTGATTACAGCTTCTCCATCTGAAGACGCTGGTGCAGTAAAAATACTTCTTTCTAGCCGATTAAGAGACTCATCAATCATTTCTTTTTGCTTTTTCGCAACGCTATCTCTCAATATATAAATAGATTGGTAATCTGTAAGCATTGGATCAATGGGAATATTATTCAGCAAATCATGTAACTTAGTGCCTTTTGTAACAGCAAAGTAAGATGGTCCTAAGTAGCTACCAGAAACCTGAACATCTATGACTTGAGCGTGTAAATCATCATTGAAGATAACTTTATCCCCGTCTCGTAATTCAAACCTCAGGAAATCTTGGTAAGTCATATAACGTGAGAATGGCCCATCTATTCGATTCCCAACAACTCCAACATGCGAAACTTTTGCGAGCGGCTTTGCATAAGCCGCTAACTTTTCTCCTAATTCACTAGAATTTTCCAGTTCAAAGCGAAAGGGATTGCGAGCCCCTCCGGATACTGTGATAGCAGCTTTCTGTGGTGTAACCAAGATAACATCACCATCTTTAAAGCTAACTTTTGGCATAACTCCAGATTGCATAAAATCATAGAGATCAACATTGATTATGATTTTACCATTTCGTAGAACTTGAATTTCTCGATAACTGCCACGTTCAGAGTCAATACCGCCAGCACGTTTAAGAAAATAAAGTATTGAATCAGAGGCCATCCCAGCGTATTGCCCTGGTCTAATGACTGGCCCACTTAGAAAAACACTAACTGGCGTCGCAGTAAGTAAATTCACATACACGTTTACGTTAGTGGTATAAACGTGTTTAATTTTTTTTGTCACAAGCTCGTTGATTTGGCTAGCTTTTGTTCCAAGGACATGAATCGGGCCAACTTCTGGTATAAAGATATTTCCTTGATTGTCCACCGTAGCAACATTAGAGTAATTTACAGCTCCCCACAGCCAGATGTTAATCTTATCCCCAGCCGCAACGAGATAATTATCATTCAAACCATCAGCTCTTTCAGTCTCATAACCACCAGCAAAAATATTTGCTGCATAAGGAGGTGGTAGTTCTTCTCCAGAGGAAGGGAGTAATTGTCTAACATCCACCTCACCTGGCAAAAGAAGATTATTTCTGTTCTCTTTATTAAATGAACCAGCAGAGAGTTTCTCGTTGGGTGGCGTCTGAGATTGGTTTAAAGTTCCAGAGGAAGAAAACGTAGGATTAGCTGCATTGAGGTTTAAATTGTTACTATCAAGCGCGAAAGCTGAATTGATACAAGCAAAGCTTGTAATTGCAACTAGCCATTGAGGTGCTTTATTTGTCATCTTCATCATTTTTAAAGCTTTTTCTCTAGTTTATCTTTAACAAGCCCATTGACCCAATACCAAGTATTTGGGGTATTGTTTTTATCTGACTTTATCGAGCACACTACATTAGAAGTGGAGTCAATGTTCACTTCTCGACAGTATAGGCCCAGTGCAGAGAAATAAATCGGCCCAACAGCAACATGATAATTTGGATGCGATATAGACACCAGTTCAGGTCTGTTCAAATATCCCCAATACTGTTCTGGAACTTCCTCCATCATTTCTATCGAAGATGACTCTTGCGTAACAAGTGGAAGATCTGCCTTAACGTGGCGAGGTTTACTCGCACATGCACTCAGCACTGTAATGGACACTAGAGAAATGAAGAGATGTTTATGTCTGAAAAATAGATGTTTTGTCATTTTTACGCACGCTACCGCCCTATGGTTAAACACGTTATCCATAACACGTATGTATTTTGGCAAATAAGATGCTTTGAGCACTCGGTGTACTCTGGACTTGCTCATCAGCTTCTCCCACAGTGAATGCCCCCTTTGAAGTGCGTACTAGGGTACAAGATAACTCTCCTTTGAGGCAAGTCCACACCCGCGGAAGAGTATACTCAATGGAGCATATTCGCAATTTTCCAATTAATTAGCTGCACGCAATTGTTTGGTAAAAAAACCAACTGTTTCATAAATACAACAAAAAAACCTTTTATAAGAAACTATTTACAGTCTGCCCAACTTTTAACTAGAATATGAATTGGAACTCTAAATAGAGTTTCAAACATCGATGTTTTAAAACTAGTTAACACAAGGATTAATAATGAAGAATACAGCTCTAGCTATTCTTATGGCTCTAAGCGCATCAACTGTATTTGCAGCAGAAGAAGCAGGTTCAGCAGGCGCAGCGTCTGCATCTGCAACAGGTACAACAGCCGTAGCAGTAGGTGCAGCTGCAGCAGTAACTGTAGTGGCAGTTGCAGCGTCAGATAGCGATTCAACATCTACTTCAACATCTACTTCTACTTCTACTTCTACTAACTAATTTCGTTTTGTAGATAGAAGATAATCGCCCTGAATGACTCAGGGCGATTTTATTTGTAAGAGGGAATAATGAATATCTTCCGAACGTCTAAATGGATACGCCCACTTCTCACTCTTCCGCTATTCGCCTTACTCTTTGGTTGTACACAAAAGTTCAATGATGTTTCAGCAACCGTTCAAGAAGCGTACGGTAACTACATCGATGTAGAGATGACCCCTGAAGAAATAAATGCCGTTCCTTATGCCAGTGCCTATTTAAAACTTGGGAATCAAAAACAGGTATTTGTTGTTTTAGCTTTTGCAGAGCGAAATCCTCTCAATGGAAAAATACAACTGAAATGGGTAAGTGCTGACAAAGCTATGATCGTTACGGAGAATGGGCATATAGTCAAAACGATAGGTCTACAGAATGGGGACTTAGCGGGTATTTATGGTGATGTGCCAGATTTTTCTTCTGATTCAGCCTCTGTCAACTTTGCACTCTCATACGACTGGGCAACACAATACCGTTATGGTTTTCCAGCAAATGTAACGCGTTCTTACTCAGGCCAAAAAACATTAACAACCCCTATATCCAACACGATGACCGACGTATATAAAGAAGTTGTTGAGTTTAGCAGCCTTTCTCAATCAGTCGAAAACTACTATTGGGTAAACGAGCAAGGTCAGGTTATCAAAACCTTACAATACTTAGGACCAAATATGATTCCGGTTGAGTTAACCATTTTGAAGGGATATAGCAAATCATGAGCAAGCAACTACTAACATTACTCGGTTTGGTCATGCCGCTTTTGAGTATGCCTAGCTTCGCTCAAACAGAAATCTCTGCTATGCAACCATTAAATGTTGAATTGCTAGGAGTAGGCAAACAGCTACAATTCCAAGAGCCGACTCGTTTAGAAAGCCTGTTAGCACTTGCTAAGGAGCAAAGCGTGTCTCTGCAATACTCTCTTGGTACCACTTTGTTTGACAAATCGGAACGCGCCGAAAAAAACTCTACCGCTTTAAAGAGCACAGTACTCAATCAAATGATTCAACATAATTTGGTTGCACATCCATTCTATAAATTCATTCAGAAGCAAAGCTTTGCACCACGCTTACTGTCTGCGATCGATGTTGATAAAATTCGACTAAATAAATTCGACAACCCACTGTTGCGCGGCAATCTCCTGCTCGCAAGCCCTCTGCGCGAAGAAAAAGTGTATTTCTTGGGAAACTTGAATAGCGTGTATTCTATTAAAGGGCAAGCAGGCATCCCTTTGCAGAAGCAAATAGAGAATTTGAAAAGTAACATTGGTGCATTATCAACACCACCAGTGTTGATCTACCCAGATGGTCACGTAGTTAAGCCACATCACGGAGCTTGGTTAACAACACAATATTACCTACCACCTCTGACCTTGGTATATGTACCGTTTGGTGATCTTGAACGGTCTGACATGGATCAAGATATAATCCGCCTACTCACTCAATTGATACCAAATGCTACAAAGAGACCGTAATGATACCAATTAGAAAAAGCTTAACCCTTTCTTTAATGGGCCCAGCATTGGTTTGGGCTCAAGAAGTACCCTTTGAGGCTCCCTCGTTACAGCCTTCTCAATCTGATTTTGGTGGTGTTGGCTTGATGCAGATGCCAACAGGACGTATGGCTCCTGAAGGGGAATTCAACTTTTCTGTTACCGGTAGTGATGAGTACCTTTTTTACAACGTTACTCTGCAACTAATGCCTTGGTTAGAAACAACCATTCGTTATACTTCGGTGCGAGATTTGCTTTATAGTAAGGATCCTAGTTTCTCGGGAGACACAAACTATACCGATAAAGGTATTGACTTTAAAATTCGATTGCTAAAAGAATCTCAGTATATTCCTGAGCTATCACTGGGTGTTCGAGACTTTGCTGGTACCGGCTTATTCGATGGAGAATACATCGCAGCTACGAAGCGGTATTCCAACTCTGAGCTAGGGACCTTTGATTTTACTTTTGGTATTGGTTGGGGGTCGCTAGGCACTCGTGACAACATCTATAACCCGACTTGTAAATTGTCAGATCGATTTTGTGAACGCCCCTCTGACTATTTAGATACAGGTGGCACAACTAACTTTGATAGAGCATTTAAAGGACCAACTGCATTGTTTGGTGGTGTTGAATATCAAACCTTACATGCACCATTACGCTTTAAACTCGAATACGATAGCAATGATTACAGCGAAGACTTCCCTGTGGTAAAAGGTGGCGTGGACATGACACCACATACTCCTTGGAACGTTGGTATGCTATACCGTGTAGGAATGGCCGATTTTCGTTTAAATTATGAACGCGGAGACACTTTGGTCGCAGGTTTAACGCTCAACACTAACTTCAATGACATGCCATCATTCTGGCGAGATGAGCCTACGCCAGAACTCGAAGATAACCAACCAGAAGAACTATCTGATGTTGACTGGGAACGTGTAACGGAAGATTTAGACAAAATTGCGGGTTACCAAAACACGCGCATTTATGTTGATGACAACACCGTAACTGTCATTGGTGAACAGAAGAAATATCGTGACCGTACAGAGGCACACGAAAAAGCAGCGGCTGTACTTCATAATGAAATGCCTGAAGACATTGATACCTATGCGATCAATGAACGTAGCCGAGGCTTGGTCGGCGAACAAACGATTATTTCCAAAGAAAAGTACCGCGACTTTGCCCAAGTTAATTACATCAACCCCAAAATAGAAGATGCAACCGCAAAGGCTAGCAATAAGCCAAATGGAGAATCTGTCTATGATGGTTTTAAGCGTTTTGATTGGGGCTTTGCACCGAAGCTTGTTCAAACTCTAGGTAACGCTGAAGATTTCTATCTCTTTAGTGTAGGGCTAAGCGGGAATGCCTCATACTGGCTGACGGACAACCTTGAAATTGGCGGTTCGTTATACTGGGATTGGTATAACAACTACGATAAGTTTAATTATGTCACTCCACCCGATGGTACTACCGTTCCTCGGGTTCGCACCATGTTCCGTGCTTACCAAAATGAACACGCTGTGACCATGTCAAACCTACAGTTGACTTGGTTCCAAGAGTATTCCGATACCATGGATCAACAATTCTACGCGGGTTATCTGGAGAGCATGTTTGCTGGAGTCGGTACCGAGTTTCTTTACCGTCCACAAGGAGCTAACTGGGCGATTGGCGCTGACGTCAACGTAATTTCTCAACGTGATCCACAAAGTTACTTCGGTGTTTACGATGAGAAATGGCAAAACGTGCCAGAATATGGACGTCCGTTCCAAGTTATTGATAAAGGCTTCACTGGTTTTGTATCTGGTTACTACTACCCTCAATGGGAATTCCTACAAGATTTGATGATCCAAGTCGATATTGGTCAGTTCCTAGCTGGTGATGTTGGTACACAAATCAACGTTTCTAAGCAGTTCAAGAGTGGCGTAATTGCTGGTGCCTTTGCGTCATTTACAGACTTGTCTGCGGATGAATTTGGTGAAGGTAGCTTTACCAAAGGTTTCTACTTGTCGATTCCATTTGACATCATGACCGTTAAGCCAAGCAACAATCGTGCGAACTTTAGTTGGCAGCCTCTTACTCGTGACGGAGGACAGAAACTCGGACGTAAATACAGCTTGATTGAGTTGACCGATGAGCGAAATCCTTGGTATCAAAGGCCTAACCGTTCGGGTGTGGAATAATAAAGTAATCAAGGGAGCTGCGGCTCCCTTTTTTATATAGAGTCATAGAAGACTCAAACCTATCTTCCTGCTTCCAATAGCGCTACTTTTCGTTTCTTGCTAGAATTCCTGAGAAAATTTTAATCTATGGTGGAAGTTCTATGATCATCGTAACTGGTGGCGCTGGCATGATCGGCAGCAACATTGTTAAAGCACTAAACGAAGCTGGCATTAACGATATCCTGGTTGTCGACAACCTAAAAAATGGCAAAAAGTTTAAGAACTTAGTTGATCTGGACATCACAGATTACATGGATCGTGACGACTTTCTGACCCAAATTATGGCGGGCGATGATTTTGGTCCGATTGAGGCAATTTTCCACGAAGGTGCTTGCTCTGCAACGACTGAGTGGGATGGTAAGTACATGATGCTAAACAACTACGAGTACTCTAAAGAGCTGCTTCATTACTGTTTAGATCGCGAGATTCCATTCCTATACGCTTCTTCAGCAGCCACTTACGGCGATACCGATACTTTCGTTGAAGAACGCGAATACGAAGGCGCACTGAATGTATACGGTTACTCGAAACAGCAGTTTGATAACTACGTTCGTCGCCTATGGCAAGACGCTGAAGAACATGGTGAGACCCTTTCTCAAATCACCGGCTTCCGCTACTTCAACGTATATGGCCCACGTGAAGACCACAAAGGTAGCATGGCATCAGTTGCGTTCCACCTAAACAACCAACTTAACTCAGGTGAAAATCCTAAATTGTTTGCGGGCAGCGAATCATTCAAACGCGACTTCGTTTACGTTGGTGATGTATGTAAAGTAAACCTGTGGTTCTTAGAAAACGGCGTATCAGGCATTTTTAACTGTGGTACTGGCCGTGCTGAATCTTTTGAAGAGGTAGCAAAAGCAGTTATCAAGCATCATGGCAAAGGCCAAATTGAAACCATCCCATTCCCTGAGCACCTAAAAGGCGCTTACCAAGAGTTCACACAAGCGGATCTGACCAAACTGCGCACCGCAGGTTGTGATGTTGAATTCAAGACAGTTGCAGAAGGCGTTGCCGAATACTTAACTATCCAAAACAGTTAAGCACCACAAGGTGGTAGAACCATAACCTGCCACCTTTACTCAAGTGCAATAGCCTGTATCATTCCTAACTATCTTTTTCTCATTTAAACCACTTCGCCCGTACACGAGTAGGTAACTAGACACGCCATGACCATAAAACGTGATGACTTCGACCCTAAAGCATATAACCCTGAGTTTAAGCGCCACTTTCTGTCGCCTAAGTACTGGGGCACGTGGTTAGGTGTTCTCTTATTTTTACCATTATCATTAATGCCTCTGGGTTTACAAAAGTGGTTAGCGAAAACCATAGCCAAAAAACTGTGTAAATCCCACAAAGGTCCAGCTCACCGAGCGAGGGTTAACTTTGAGCTGTGTTTTCCGGAAAAGTCGTTCCAAGAACGTGAAACTTTGATAGAAAAAACACTCTACACAGCAGCCATGTTCTTTTTTCGCTTCGGGTTACTAAGTTTACGCTCACCAAAATGGCTTCAGAACCGTTGCCAAATTCGCGGCCTAGACATTTTACGACAGCACATTGATAACAACGAAAATGTGATTTTAATGGTTCCCCACTCTTGGGCAATTGATGTGCCTGCTATCTTGCTCGCGTCAATGGGAATGCCAGTTTCTGCAATGGCGAAGAAACAAAAGAATGATGTTGCTGACTGGCTAATGCACAAGCAAAGAGTCCAATACGGTGGCCGTGTTTATGAACGCTCAGGTGGCATTAAGCCTTTCCTGAAATCCATTCGAGATGGCTATGTAGGGTATTACCTACCCGATCAAGATCACGGCCCAGAGCATAGTGTGTTTGTGGATTTTTTTGCAACACGTAAAGCAACGCTACCTGGTTTAGGCAAAATTGCGAAACTATCACGCTCAAAAGTACTACCTCTATTTGCGTCGATGAACACTGAAGATGGTACGTTTGATATTGAGATTTTACCAGCGTTTGAGCTGGATAAAGGCGAAGAGCAAGACGCTCGTACCTGTAATGAAGCCATTGAATATTTTGTCGGTGATAAACCCGAACAATATATGTGGGTACTACAGTTGCTGCACTCTCAAGAAGACGGCAATAACTATTACAATTTGTTTAAACCAAGATATAACAGCGACTGGAAAGTGCAGTGAAAGTATTTGTCGTAAGCTTGGCTCGATCGCTAGATCGCCGAGAACGTATTGAAGAAAAGTTAAAACAACAAGGCATTACGTTTGAATTTTTTGATGCAATAGATGGCTCTGTTGACCGTTTTCTTCATTCAGAAAAAAGTCGTCCTACCATTACTCTACGCCGCAAAGGGTATCAATTAAAAACCAGTGAAGTCGCCTGTTTTGCAAGCCATTACGAGTTGTGGGTTCGCTGTGTTGAGCTTAATGAACCGATCGTCATCTTAGAAGACAACGTCGACCCCGTCGAAGGGCTGAAGCAAGTACTCGAACATACCCTTCCATTGACTTCTAATTATGACTACATCAAGTTGTCTGCCACTCAGAAGCGTGTATTCACCCCAATCGTACCTATTGATGATAATCATATGCTAGGGGGATACTCAGCAGGCACTTGTGGTACCACCGCTTATATCGTCACACCTAAAGCAGCCTCAAAGTTTGTTATGCATGCTCAAGAGTTTATTGAACCAGTCGATGACTACATGGAAAAACCATGGAGACATGGTGTTCAAGTTTACAGCGTGTCTCCAGATCTCTTTACTAGAGCAGAGATTGCTTCGACGATTGGTGGTAAAAGAAAAGATAAATCCAAAATGACTCTTGCGAATAAAATATACGCTGAACTTTTTAGAACTTATGAGTCAATTTTGAAATTCCTATACTGGAAAAACAAAGCATGAAGATTTTAGTCATTGGCCCGGCATGGGTCGGCGATATGGTAATGTCGCAATCGTTATATATCGTATTAAAGCAACGCCATCCAGATAGCCAAATTGACGTTATCGCTCCAGGATGGTGTAAACCGATTCTTGATCGTATGCCAGAAATCCACCAAGCGATTGAAATGCCTATCGGTCATGGTGAGTTTAACTTATTAGGCCGCAGGGAAATTGGTAAATCATTACGTGAAAAGCAATATGACCACGCCTATATCTTGCCTAAATCAGCGAAATCAGCACTGATCCCATGGTTTGCCAACATTCCTCTTCGTACTGGCTGGAAAGGAGAAATGCGCTATGGTTTATTGAATGACTTACGCCCTAACATGAAGTCTTTTCAGTACATGGTAGAGCGCTATGTAGCGTTAGCTTATCCAAAAGCAGAAATGGTGGATTCTAACTCTCTTGGCGGGCTTGAAACTTTACCTCGCCCACGCCTTGCAATCAACGAAGCAGAGCAACAAGCCACGCTCAAAAAGTTCAACTTAACGCAAGACCAACCAATTATTGGACTGTGCCCAGGAGCAGAGTTTGGTCCTGCCAAAAAATGGCCCGAAACACACTACGCTGAAGTTGCGACGCAAATGGCTCGTTCTGGGCATCAAATCTGGTTGTTTGGTTCTCAAAAGGACTTAGAGACTTGTAACAATATTCGCGCACTTGTTCCGACGCAATTCCATGAGGACATTCACGTTCTAGCAGGCCAAACCAGCTTAATTGAAGCGGTCGACTTACTTGCTGCATGTAAGACTGTTGTCGCGAATGACTCAGGCTTAATGCATGTGGCAGCTGCGGTTGGTTGTAATGTTGTTGCCGTGTATGGCTCAACTTCACCGAAGTACACCCCCCCACTCGCAGAAAAAGTGGAGATTGTTCATACCGATATTGATTGTCGCCCTTGTTTCCAGCGTGAATGTCAATACAAACACCTTAAGTGTTTGACAGAACTTTCGCCTAAGCAAGTGCTAGATAGCATCCAAAAACTTGACGCCATTACGATAAGCTCATGTTAGTTCGTATTGTTTATACCATACTACTCGCTCTAGCGTCACCGCTGCTTTTATTTGGTTTGTACAAGAGCAAACCAAATAAGCCTAAGTTCGGCTCTCGCTGGAAAGAGCACTTTGGTATCACTCCCAAGCTAAAAAGCAACGACAAACCTATTTGGATACATGCCGTATCTGTTGGTGAAAGCATAGCAGCAACACCTTTAATTAAAGCCCTTAAGGAACAAAACCCCGAACAATCTATTCTAGTTACAACAACAACAAGTACCGGAGCTGAACAGATTGCTAAGTTGGGTGATTTAATTGAACACCGCTATATGCCAATTGACTTTGGGTTTGCTATCAAAGGTTTTCTTAAAGCAGTACAACCAAAACAAATGTTGATCATTGAGACTGAGCTGTGGCCAAACACGCTTCACCATGTTTACAAAGCGGGTATCCCTATAACAGTCGTGAATGCTCGCCTATCTGAAAAATCGTGTCAGAACTACGCCAAAATACAGCGGCTTTTTAACCAGCTTCATCCATGCCTAACTCAAGTACTCTGCCAAACGGATTCAGATGCAGAGCGCTTCGAACGCTTAGGCGTTGAGAAAAAGAAACTATCCGTTACTGGCTCGATTAAGTTCGATATTCAAATATCAGAGCAAGTGAAACAGCAAGGACAGCAGCTTCGAGCCCGGCTTGGAAAGGATCGTCCAATTTGGATTGCAGCTAGCACCCACAAAGGCGAGGACGAACAGGTATTAGATGCACATAGACAAGTTTTAAAATCTCATCCAAATGCATTACTTATTTTGGTTCCTCGCCATCCGGAACGATTTGATGATGTGTTTGCGCTTTGCCAAAATTCCGGCTTCAATAGCACCAGAAGAACCAATGCTGCAATAGTTAACGCCGATACACAGGTATACCTTGCTGATACTATGGGTGAAATGCTGATTCTCCTTGGTGCCAGTGATGTTTGCTTTATGGCTGGGAGTTTGCTTGGGGATAAAGTTGGTGGACATAATGTGCTTGAACCAGTCGCACTCAACGTTCCAGTGATATCAGGCCCTAGTTACTTCAACTTCAAAGCTATTGTAGAAGACATGATTGCTCTGAATATTATAGACATTACCGATAAAACTCAGCTAGCGAGTAAAGTACTAGAGCGCTTTCAACATAGTAACTCTCAGCAAATGAGTGATTTTATTCAAGGCTATTTAAACTCGACTCAAAAAACAATTGAAGCAATTAAATAATGTCACAGACCCATTCAGCCTACTTTGTCATTACCGTTTTTGTGATTGCAATAATTGCCCTTGTCACAAGGTATCAAAACAAACCTGAAAAGGTTTTTGGAGTAGTTTTGCTTGTTTTATATAGCAGCAGATCCGTATCGACAGAGCAACTCATTAGCAGTATTGCCAATCCTGGCGTACTTACGCTGGTACTACTTATCATCTGCTCGCTAGCTTTAGAAAAGACCTCACTACTTCGTAGAATCTCGCAATTAGTCATCAAACCTAGCTATAAATCTACCTGGGTTCGACTGTTCTCGATAACCACATTGTCTTCAGCATTTCTAAACAACACAGCGGTGGTCTCCACCATGATCGCCCCAATACGTGCCAATACCCTTCACCCAGCCAGCAAACTGCTACTTCCCCTATCTTTTGCTGCCATCCTTGGCGGAACACTAACGCTGATCGGCACTTCGACGAATTTAATCGTCAATAGTATGGTGCTCGATGCTGGGCTACCTAGTCTCTCCTTTTTTGATTTTTCACTTGTTGGCGGCATTGCTGTACTTGGGTGCGGGCTCACCCTGTTTTTACTTAGCCATTGGCTACCTAGCAACATTGAACGAGCAGATACTCAAGCTCAATATTTCATTGATGCTGAGGTAGAACCAAACTCCCCACTTATCGGTAAAACTATTCAGCGCAACGGGCTGAGAAATCTAAACTCTCTGTTTTTAGTCGAGATTCATCGCCAAGGAAGAACTATTTCACCAGTATCACCACATGAGTTAATAGAGGAAAATGATCGCCTATTATTCTGTGGAGAGATTAGAAAAGTAACTCAATTGAATCAATTCACGGGCTTATCACTCTTTGCTCATAAAGGCGAAAGGCTAAGTCATGATCTCAAAGAGGTCGTATTACGCCCTGAAAGTGCTTTAGTAAATAAGACCCTAAAACAAATTGGCTTTCGCGCTATGTTCAACGCTGCAGTGGTCGCGATCCGACGCGATGGTCACACGGTTTCCGGAAAGCTCGGTGAAGTTACCTTAAGAGCTGGCGACTATCTGGTACTCGCTGTAGGTGATGACTATCACCAGCGAAATAACATCGCTAAAAACTTTATACAGCTCCAAGCGCTAAAAGCCGATAGGCTACTCAAAGGACCGCAAGAAATTATCGCTGTTCTTGGCTTTTTTAGTGCTATCGCTCTTGCAGCTATGAAGATAGCTCCACTGCTGCACAACCTGATCTTGTTGCTTGGTGTTCTACTATTAACTGGAGCACTGAAAACGAATGAAATTATACGAAGGCTACCAGTCCAGATATGGCTAGTAATTTCATCTGCACTTTTGCTGTCTCAGGCATTAGATAATAGTACAGCAGTCGACCTCCTGCGGAGCGCAATGACAGAACAAGCTGAATTTATGAGCCCATTGTCAGGGCTTATCATGGTTTACTTGGTCACTTTATTGCTAACGGAGTTGGTCACCAACAATGCGGCGGCGGCCTTAGTCTTCCCCGTTGCTTATGCCCTTGCGACGAGTCTAGATGCAAATCTTCACAGCTATATTTTAGCTGTCGCGTTCGGCGCAAGTGCAAGCTTTATTAGCCCATATGGATACCAAACCAACTTAATGGTTTACAATGCAGGTCAGTACTGTATCAAGGATTATATAAAGATTGGGGTGCCGATGAGTATTACGTATAGCGGTTTAGTATTAACGGCTATCACAACTATCTATGGCGTTTAACTCCCTCATCAAATCAAAGAGAGACCGGAATGAAACTTTCTCCACAACGAATGACTCACCTTAAGCAGCTTGAGGCAGAATCTATCCATATTAT
Source organism: Vibrio sp. 947 (assembly GCF_033339115.1). Taxonomy (NCBI): domain Bacteria; kingdom Pseudomonadati; phylum Pseudomonadota; class Gammaproteobacteria; order Vibrionales; family Vibrionaceae; genus Vibrio; species Vibrio sp. 947. Next base: position 232,098 of record NZ_JAWOTX010000004.1, read on the forward strand.
GCGTGAGGTAGCTGCCGAGTTTGATAACCCAGTGATGCTTTACTCTGTTGGTAAAGACTCTTCAGTGATGCTACACCTTGCGCAGAAAGCCTTTGCGCCTGGCATTCCCCCGTTTCCCCTTATGCATGTTGATACCACATGGAAATTCAAAGAAATGATTGAGTTTCGTGACTACATGGCGAAAAAGCTTGGTATGAAGCTGATTGTGCACCAAAATCCAGAAGGGCTTGCGATGAACATCAGCCCATTTGTGCATGGCAGCTCAAAACATACTGATATCATGAAGACACAAGGCCTAAAACAAGCCTTAGATAATCATGGCTTTGATGCTGCTTTTGGTGGTGCTCGTCGTGACGAAGAAAAGTCTCGCGCGAAAGAGCGTGTTTACTCTTTCCGTGATGAACATCACCGCTGGGATCCTAAAAATCAACGCCCTGAGCTTTGGAATATCTACAACGGCAAAGTAAACCAAGGCGAGAGCATTCGCGTATTCCCTCTTTCTAACTGGACTGAGCTGGATATCTGGCAATATATCTACCTAGAGAGCATCGAGATTCCAAGCCTGTACTTTGCAAAAGAGCGTCCCGTCGTTGAGCGTGACGGTATGTTGATCATGAAAGATGATGATCGCATGGAGCTTCGTGAAGGGGAGACGGTAGAACAACGCATGGTTCGCTTCCGTACACTAGGCTGCTACCCATTAACGGGAGCGGTTGAATCTCAAGCAACAACGCTACCAGAGATCATTCAAGAGATGCTGCTTACAACCACTTCTGAGCGCCAAGGCCGTGCCATTGACCACGATAGCTCTGGCTCCATGGAGAAAAAGAAACGTGAGGGTTACTTCTAACTATGACCTCGCCGTATCAAAAGAAGCACAATGAGTCTGTGAGTGACGATGTGGTTTGGCATAACACCAGCGTAACTCATGAAGATCGTGTTGCGCTTAAGCAGCAAAAGCCTGTTGTACTTTGGTTTACCGGACTTAGTGGCTCAGGAAAATCGACCGTCGCTAACGCGGTAGAAAGCAAGCTATTAGCGTTAGGTAAACATAGTTACCTTCTTGATGGTGACAATGTGCGCCACGGTCTAAACAAAGATCTTGGCTTTAGTGATCTAGACCGTATTGAGAACATTCGCCGCATTGGCGAGGTGGCTAAACTATTTGTCGATGCCGGGAACATTGTTCTGACCGCGTTTATTTCGCCATTTATCTCAGATAGAAAGCAAGTGCGCCAGTTAATGCAGCAAGGCGAGTTTTTAGAGGTGTTTGTTGATACTCCACTCGCAATCTGCGAGCAAAGAGATCCTAAAGGCCTGTATAAAAAGGCACGCGCAGGTGAGATTAAACACTTCACTGGCATCGACTCTGAGTACCAAGCGCCTATATCTCCAGAAATTCACATCAAGACAGCTGAGCTGTCTGTCGAAGCGTGTGCCGACCAAGTGATTCAAGCGCTCACTGAAAAAGAATACATTTAAAAGGAAGTCATTATGTCTCATAGCTCTGAGCTTATCGCTAAAGACATTGAAGCGTACCTAAACGTACATGAAAACAAAGACCTACTTCGTTTCTTAACTTGTGGTAACGTTGATGACGGCAAATCTACACTGATTGGTCGCCTACTATACGACAGCAAGCTGATTTATGAAGATCAAATGGCTGCGATCGAAAAAGATTCTCAAAAGTTCAATACGACAGATGAAGCGTTCGACTTAGCACTACTAGTCGACGGTCTACAGTCCGAGCGTGAACAAGGCATCACGATTGATGTTGCCTACCGCTACTTCTCAACCGACAAGCGTAAATTCATCATCGCCGACACTCCAGGACATGAACAGTACACTCGTAATATGGTTACGGGTGCTTCTACCTGTGATCTTGCGATTGTAATGGTTGATGCTCGCCACGGTATCCAGACGCAAACACGTCGTCATAGCTATATCTGTAGTCTACTTGGAATTCAGCACGTTATCGTTGCCGTTAACAAAATGGATCTGATGGACTACAGCCAAGAGGTGTATCAGAAAATCAAAGCCGATTACCGAGATATGGCAAAGAACTTCAACATCAAGGATATCCGCTTTGTGCCAATCTCTGCTCTAAAAGGCGACAATGTTGTCACTCCAAGTGAGAACATGGATTGGTACCCTGGCGCTACATTAATGAAGCTGCTTGAAACAGTTAAGATTAACCAAGACATCAACACTGAAGTCATGCGCTTCCCAGTGCAATATGTCAATCGCCCAAACCTAAACTTCCGTGGTTTTTGTGGCACCCTTGCTTCAGGCATTGTACAGGTTGGTGATGAGGTTACTGCTCTTCCATCGAACAAAGTTTCTCGCATCAAATCTATCTTTACCTTCGATGGTGAGCTAAAAGAAGCAATGCCGGGTCAAGCCATCACCCTAACGCTTGAAGATGAAATCGATGTGTCACGCGGCGATATGCTTGTCCATTCCAACAACATTCCGGAGGTTGTAGACGCTTACCAAGCTCATATCGTTTGGATGGATGAATCCCCGATGCAAACGCATAAAGAATACCTATTCAAATTTGCGACTAAAACCTGTACAGGTAAGGTTTCTCAAATTGAGCATAAGGTTGATGTCAATACACTTAAGCAGCATGATCATAAAAATACGCGCCTTGAGTTAAACGAGATTGCACTCGCCTCAATAAAGCTTACCGATAAAGTTGCAATGGATGTTTATCAGCAGCTACCTCAAACTGGCGCTTTTATCATTATTGACCGCATTAGTAACGTGACTGTCGGCGCGGGTATGGTGTCATCGATACAATTAAACCATACTGAAGAACCAGCTCGTGTTTACTCAGAAGCAGAGAAAGAGCTCAATGCTTATGTATGTAAGCACTTCCCAGAGTGGGGCTGTGTAAAAATAAACTAAATAAATAGGTGAGCCATAAACATATCGCTCACCTATTTTATTGGGAAGGGTTAGAGAATATTAGATTTCTGATCCTCTCCTTTATCGCCTTCCTTTGAGATTTTCGCGCTCTCTGTTTATATTTTCTTATTCGATTGTTAAATGACTTTAAGTTCACTCCATCCAAGTCTTGTTTTAGTGACTCCAAACTATTGGCCATTGCTAACAAAAAGTCTCTCTGATTTTCGTGAGAGGACGAGGATATCCTTGTTGAAAAAGAATCTTTTTGATTAATTCTATATACAGACATTGGTTCAGGTAAGTAGACTCCGCCTCCCTTTACAGAAGACATAATCTGCATAAAATAGTCCCCACATGGCATTAATTTAATAGTGCTTGATGAAGCTAGGGATAAAGCAGACTTACGGATAAATAAAGATGCTGTTGGGCAGTAATCACCATCTCCTAGTATAACTTCATCAGTAGAAACGTAATGGGTTCCCTCAAAATGATTTGAGACTAGCTCTCTATTGCCTTCTGGGTCCTCTGAGTATGCTGGGTGAAAGCAAAGGTCTATATTTGGGTTCCCCTCTAAAGCATCAAATTGTTTCTGTAGCTTTGTATTATCTATCCAATAGTCATCACCTTCGCAAAAAGCTAAGTACTCTCCTTTAGCCTTTGGTGATAAGTGTGACAATGCTAGAGTTCGGATGCCTTTAGAGTAAAGATTTTCATCAGTATACATTCGAACTATGTTCGAATGCTTTTCACATATCTCATCAATAATTTCTCTACTATTGTCCGTAGAGAGATCATCATAAACAATAACTTCAAATTCGAAATCACAGAACTGGTTGAGAAAGCTACTAATTGTTTTTTCAATATATTTAGAGTGATTATAACAAACACAAAGAATTGAAACTTTAACAGACATATTATTACCGACCTACAAGTAGTGTTCCAACTTACTCTCTTTAACAAAATCCTCTATACGACTTACAATGTCTGCATCAAGGCTATTTTGCCAGCTTATGTCTTTATCCTTGTTTTTGAATACAGAGTAGGTAGTATCAACCTTCTTTTTTGATATAAGAAATGACTTAGTTTGTGAGGTAAGCTCTAGCCCTAGAAAATCGAATATATCTTCAACTTGTTCTAGAGGGTCTTCTAGTAGCGCACTATAGTGCACGAGTTTAAAGTTATCTGGATACAGCTGAGAAAGTTTTTCAAATAACTTTGTAGTCTCCACCCACTTAGACAGACCAAAATATTCTTCTTTTTTCTCTAAGTTTTTCTTGCCTGCATAGATCAACTCTTCTTCCAAAAGCCAGCCTAAATCGGATCTAAATTCTCGCTTTGCATTATACCAACTGCTAATTACAGCTCTCGGGTCTCTAACCAAGCCTAAAACCTTTACATCAGGGCACTTTTTGATCATATTCTCTATAATATGATGGTATCTAACTTCCTTATATACGATAGTACCCAAATGATTGTTCTTTTCGAATATAGGCTTACGACCTTCCTTTCGTTCAGCATCTTGACGAATAAAAGAAGAGTTGGTTTGTGCAATGTTATTAAAAAATGCATCGATATCATCTTTTTTAGAATTTTCATCTAGAAATGATTTAAACTCGTAGGAAAAAAGCGGCTGATATAGATAGTTAACATCAGGAGAGCTATTAATAATCTCACCTAACCAAGATGAACCGGATCTTGGCACAGAATGAATTGCAAATCTTTTCATATTAAATAATCCATCAACTGGGTCTTAGGTACATTAAAAATCATATCAAGTATTGAAAGTCCTGGCTCAAAATCACTTGTCTGAGTATGCGTATATGGTTTTAATGATACATTTAGGAATTCTAGAGTTAAGCCTTGAGATCGAAAGTTCGATTCACTGTATAAATCCCGCCCTCCAGGAGGATTGATATAAGTGTCACCAGCTAATTTAACACAAGTATCTATAACTCTATCTTGTCCTTTAAGATTTTTATTATTCAGACTCGATGAAATTATAATTTCAGTATCAATATCTAAATAAGATTTTATTTTTTCTATAGAGTTTAGAATGAAAAGAAATAGATTATCTTCTTCATCCAACAAAATATCACTAAAAATCTGATATCCTTCATCAAAATTTGGTGACTTTCGATAAGACTCTCTAATCTTATTTAATAGTTTAGTTCTTTCTTTCAAGAATGTTGGAGATATAAAACGCTCTCTAACATCAAGGTAATCAGAGTCTTTCTTAATAGGAATGGTAAAAGTCTCTACTTTCCCTGAAGCACTTAAGTAACGATTACGATTTATCCACCCTTTCTTGGTGTACTGAATATCATCATAAACAATAAATTTATCTACAGAAGCCAAGAGCTGCCAGTAGCCAATATATGGTAAAAAATAAGGCTGCATAATAGCAATTTTCATACTATAAGAACTCTCACATGGTTAATTTAATATCAATTCTATAACTTTACATACTGCTTCAACATCATTTGAAGACATACTGGCATGTAGCGGTAGACAAATAATTCCTTTTGATATCTGCTGACTTATAGGGCATCCAAAGCTCAGATTATCAGGGTAAGCAACATCTAAAGATGGTGTAAAATATCGTCGATGTTCAATATCATGCTCAGACAAAGCATCAAGTAGTCTTTCCTGCTTGTCTTTATCTCTAACGAAAATTGGCATGTAAGCACCGTTATACGACGCTTCGGGTAGCCAAAGAGGTAATTCAACATAAGGTTCTAAAAGCGTCCGGTACAAACTAAACAGGTTGGATCGATGCTCAATTACCTCTTCAATCTGATCAAGTAGTGTTAATCCTACTGCGCATTGGTACTCATTCAACTTTGCATTAATACCTGGCTCGCCTAATTGTCCATTCGCTTGAAGACCAAAGTTAATGAACTCTTTCGCACGTAAATAATCTTCATGCCGCTTGAATACAATTGCACCACCTTCGACTGTATGGAATATCTTAGTGGCATGAAAACTCAATGTACTAGCATCGCCAAAGTTTAAGAGAGACTCCTGACCAACCTTAACTCCAAATGCATGAGCAGCGTCGTATAGAACTTTGACCTTATATTGCTCTGCAATTTCTTTGAAACTCTCAACTTCACAAGGATTTCCATATACATGTGTTGCAACAACACCATCTACTTGAGAATTTGCTTCAAGAGCTGCTTTCAAAGCATCTGGAGATAAGTTATAAGATTTTGAATCGATATCGCAATAGCTCACATCAATACCTTGCCACATCAACGCTGATGAAGTTGCAACAAAGCTAAATGGTGTAGAGATCGCGGATTCAATTCCTAAAACTTTACATGCCACCTGAAGTGCCAGCGTACCATTAGAAACTAACAATAAGTTTTTAACACCCAAAAACGTTTCAAGTCGTCTAGTAAGCTTTTCATGCAATGGCCCAAAGTTAGTATACCAACCACTCTCATTTACTTGAGATAAATAGTTAGAAAGCTTAGTTAAGTCTGGGGCTAATGGGCTGTTAAGTTTAATTGTCATCTTCGCTCACAATGCTTGATAGGTAGATACCATAATTGTTCTTCTTAAGGGCATCAGCTGCCGCCATTAACTTCTGTTTGCTAATCCAACCATTGTTAAAGGCAATTTCTTCCAAACATGCAATCTTATAACCTTGTCGTTTCTCTATCGTCGAAACAAATTGAGCAGCTTCGAGCAAGCTTTCGTAAGTACCTGTGTCTAACCAGGCAAAACCACGCCCTAACATTTCAACATTGAGCTCGTTTGCTGTTAGGTACATTTGATTTAATGTGGTAATTTCCAGCTCACCTCGCTCTGATGGTTCGACTTGCTTAGCTCTACTCACGACTTGGTTGTCAAAGAAATACAGCCCCGTCACAGCATAGTGGCTCTTTGGCTTAGCTGGTTTTTCTTCAATAGAGATAGCTTTTCTGTCGGCGTCAAACTCAACCACACCAAATCGCTCAGGGTCTTTCACTTGGTAGCCAAACACCGTAGCCCCATTGCCACTCTCTGCCGTCTCAACCGCTTTCTTTAACTTTGGAGTGAACCCTTGCCCATAAAAGATGTTGTCACCCAGCACCAAACATACTGAGTCATCGCCAATGAATTCTTCACCAATGATGAAGGCTTGAGCTAAGCCGTCTGGGCTTGGTTGAATCGCGTATTGCAACTCAATGCCAAACTCTGAGCCATCACCCAATAGGCGCTGAAATCCTTCCTGGTCTTCTGGCGTGGTGATGATCAAGATTTCACGAATACCAGCTAGCATGAGTACCGACAACGGGTAGTAAATCATTGGTTTGTCATAAACCGGCAGTAACTGCTTAGAGACACCGCGTGTAATAGGGTAAAGGCGAGTGCCCGAGCCACCTGCTAAAATAATGCCTTTCATTATTCGCCCGCTCCTAATCGCTCTAAACTGTATGAACCATCAAGCACGCGTTGCCACCATTGCTGATTATTGAGGTACCATTCCACGGTTTTGCGAATACCGCTTTCAAACGTTTCTTCTGGCGTCCAGCCAAGCTCTTGAGCAATCTTGGTGGCATCAATTGCGTAACGCACATCATGACCTGGGCGATCTTTCACATACGTGATCAAAGATTCATAAGACTCAACACCTGCAGGTTTGTTTGGTCGCAGCTCTTCAAGCAAAGCACAAATGGTTTTCACCACTTCGATGTTGGCTTTTTCGTTATGGCCACCAATGTTGTAGGTTTCACCGACTTCACCTTCGTTGACCACTTTGTACAGCGCGCGAGCATGGTCTTCCACAAACAGCCAATCTCGGATCTGCATACCATCACCATACACAGGCAACGGCTTGCCATCGAGGGCATTTAAAATCATCAGAGGGATCAACTTCTCTGGGAAGTGGTACGGGCCATAGTTGTTGGAGCAATTAGTGATAAGTGTTGGTAAGCCATAAGTACGTTGCCAAGCGCGAACCAGGTGATCGCTCGAAGCTTTAGATGCAGAATATGGGCTGCTCGGCGCGTATGAGGTGGTTTCGGTGAACAAATCGTCCGTACCCTCTAAATCGCCATACACTTCATCCGTAGAAATATGATGAAAACGGAATGCCGATTGGCGCGCTTCATCTAAGCCCGACCAATATTGACGAGCCGCTTCAAGCAAATGGTAAGTGCCCATCACGTTGGTCTCAATAAAAGCAGCAGGACCATCAATAGAGCGATCGACATGAGACTCGGCGGCCAAATGCATCACCCTATCGGGTTGATGCTCTGAAAACACGCGATCTAGTTCAGCTCGGTCACAGATATCCACTTGCTCGAAGTGGTAACGTTCACTCTCTGAGACATCAACCAGTGATTCTAGATTCCCTGCGTAGGTCAGTTTATCTAAATTGATAACGGTATCTTGGGTGTCACGAATGATATGTCGGACAACGGCTGACCCAATGAAGCCAGCTCCACCGGTTACTAATATTTTCATTACAAATGTTACCTACGTTAATTTTTGTGCCATCAGATACACATGAATACTTTATGATTATTGTAGTTTATAGACTCACTCGAGCATCGTTAGACTCAAGAAGGCTTACTTAGAGCAATTAATATAAAATGATAAAAAACTCAATTAAGATTGAGAAGTATAACCGTCCTGAAAATGTTCAAAATCGGATTCTTGCCAAATAATCTGTCGCTTTAAACGCTCTTTATTAAATGAACGCAGAAGTCTATTTAGATTTTGATGCTTCCAGTCACCAGAAGTTTCAAAACGACACTTATCAAAATCGATAATCCATACCTTATCTTTGTCGTCGATCAAGATATTGTGGATATTCAAATCGGTATGGTTAACGCCAACCTGATGCATCTTGGCAATTTCTTGCCCTATTTTCTGATACATTTCTACCGATAAAGACTGTTCTTGCAAGATACTAACCAGATCTCTGGCGTTTGGGATTCGCTCACTTAATAAATCAGCTTGATAGAAGAGTCCTGACTTTACGGCTCTTGCTGCAATAGGACGAGGAACGTGCACCCCAGCCTCAATTAGCGCCAACAAAAGCTGAAACTCTTGCGCACAACGGGTGTTATCCCAGCCAGAGAACCAATAATGATCGTTAACTAACTTCCCAAACAAACCGCCACGACGGTAATGACGTAGTGCCGCTTGCATGTTCTCTAGTTGGATAAACCATGTCGTGCCTCGCCCCGTCGCACTGCCAACCACCTTGTCTAAGGACTGCCAGTATTCCGCATCAAATATCGGTTGGCTAGGGTCTGTAATGATCTCGTCATCAAACCAGATCACTTGGTTGTTGTTTTTATACTGTTGAGTCATGCGCTCACCCTCTAGCCTAAATACCGGCTGGCTAATATATACAACCAAGTAAATGCAGCAAACGCCAAAGCAACCATAACGGCAGCAGAGCCTATATCTTTAGCTCGCCCACTGAGTTCATGCCGTTCAATACCGATACGATCCACTACCGCCTCAATCGCTGAGTTTACAAGCTCTACAATCAAGACTAATACCACGACCCCGATCATTAAGATACGCTCAACCATGCCGACATCCACTAGCCAAGCCAAAATCACAGCAATACTCAACAGAGCCAACTCTTGTCGAATGGCAGCTTCATGCTTAAAAGCCGCTTTTAATCCTTGGATCGAATAACCCGTCGCTTTAACGATGCGCTTTAGTCCGGTGTTACCCGGCTTGCCAGATTCTTGCGATTGATGTGGTGTTGTCTTTGACATTGCAGAACACTTATCAGTACTTAGCTATATTCGAGCCGTGTATTTTACATTTATTGGGGATGTCTGCATAATTTACCTGCCTCTATTCATCGAATCAGACAATAATTATGTTCACTTCTGCCCCATCGTCACTATGCGTCTTGCGTTTGTCCGCTATCGGAGACGTTTGCAATACTATCGCCACCATTCAAGCTATTCAGAAACACTGGCCTTCGACCCAGATTACTTGGATAACGGGTAAACTTGAAGCCCAGTTATTAGCCGCCATCGATGGTGTAGAAGTGATTGTTTTTGATAAAAAAGCGGGACTTGATGGCTACAAATCACTTTGGCGACAGCTGAAAGGCAGAGAGTTTGATGCGCTATTGCATATGCAGTACGCGATTCGAGCAAGTGTCGCAACGTTGGGCATTAAAGCAAAATACAAACTTGGTTTCTCTTCTGATAGAAGCCAGGACTTTCAAACACTATTTACCAATGTCAAAGTGCCTTCCCCGCAATCTCTGCATGTCGCAGATGGCTTAATGGCCTTTGCCCATCAAATTGGGGTACCAAAGGCAGAACTAGACTGGGTACTTTCTTATTCAGACCACGACCAAGCTTGGGCAGAGTCTCATATTTCTCGTAGTAAACCTAACCTGCTGATTGTGCCTGGTGCGAGCAAAGCTTATAAAAACTGGAACGCGGAAGGTTATGTGGATGTGATTCATCACGCCAGAGCAAAAGGCTGGAACGTGATTCTGGCAGGCAGCCCTGCTCAGGTAGAATTGGATCTGGCAGAAGTCATTCAATCTCGCTTGGAAGAGCCGTGTCTAAATTTAGTTGGACAAAGTTCAATTCTACAAATGCTTGCGTTAATAGATAAGGTTGAAATAGTCATCGCCCCCGATACCGGACCAGCACACATGGCGAATGCCATGAAAACGCCAATCATCGGGCTCTATGCACACCATAATCCGCTGCGAGTGGGACCTTACCGCTACCTAAAATACGTTATCTCAGTGTATGAAGAAACGATCTTTGCGGAAACAGGTAAAAACAGTCACGAGTTAAGCTGGCGAACTCGCGCTAAAGATGAAACGGCAATGAACCGCATTACCAGCACTCAAGTAATGAGCATGTTCGATCAAGTCTTAGAAGATTTGTATCCTCAATACCAGTAAACTTACTGTCTTGATTTGTTAAGAAGGAAATGACCTTGTCCAAACCAACCTTAGCCGTTGCCTTAATTGTAAAAAATGAAGAGAAGCACTTACAAGCTTGTCTAGACACAGTAAAAGATTGGGTCGATGAGATTGTCCTTCTAGACTCGGGCAGCACCGATCGCACCGAAGAAATCGCCCGACAATACACAGATAAGTTTTACACCAATCTAGATTGGCCAGGTTTCGGTAAACAACGCCAACTTGCGCAGCAATACGTTACGGCAGACTACGTTTTATGGCTTGATGCAGACGAACAAGTCACTCCAGAGCTAAAAGAAAGTATCTTACACGCGGTATCAGCCAATAAGCCGAACGTTTTATACAAACTTAATCGACTAAGCTCAGCGTTTGGTAAGTTCATCTACCATTCTGGTTGGTCTCCAGACTGGATTGTGCGCTTATATCGCACCGAATATACGCAATATAATGATTCGCTCGTTCATGAAAAAGTTGATGAGAAAAACTATCAAACTGAAAAACTGGATGGTCGACTGCATCACTACACTTACGAGCACCTTCATCATTACATCAATAAAACCACTGGCTACCTCAAGGCCTGGACGGATGAACGTGAAGGTAAAAAGAAAGCGGGTTTAACGACCGCTATCGTTCACGCTCTTGCTAGCTTTTTGAAGATGTATGTTCTCAAACGAGGCTTCCTTGATGGCAAGCATGGCTTCATTCTAGCTTGGCTAAGCATGCACTCTACTTTTGTAAAATATATCGATCTCTACTTACGTGAACAGGCAAAAAAATCATGAAAACGACTTTAATTATCACCACTTACAACTGGAAAGAAGCATTAAAAGCGGTGTTAGAAAGCGTGAAACGTCAAACCGTTTTGCCTGACGAAGTCATTGTTGCAGATGATGGCTCTCGAGAAGACACCAAAGCAATGGTTGACCAAATGCGTGAAGGTTTTCCGGTTCCACTGATTCATAGTTGGCACGAGGATAATGGCTTTCAGCTTTCAATGAGCCGCAACCGTGCGATCGCCAAAGCATCAGGTGACTACCTCATCATGATTGATGGCGACATGGTGCTGTCCCAAACGTTTATTGAATCACATAAGCAAGTCGCAAAACCAAATTGGTTTGTGCAGGGTGGACGTGTGTTAACGGATGAAAGCTGCAGCAAGGCCATCATGGAAAACGGCTTAGTGCCTTCCATTTTCAGCAAAGGCATTCGCAATCGTAAAAACTGCATCACCAACGCCTTGCTATCGAAATGGTTCTCTTACGAGCGTAATAACGATAAAGCCACTCGCGGCTGCAACATGGCGTTTTGGCGACAAGATGTCATCGAGGTGAATGGCTTCAACCAAGATTTTGTTGGATGGGGACGCGAAGACAGCGAGTTTGTTCATCGCATGTTGAATGCGGGTAAGTCACGTCTTTACCTAAAATTTGCAGGTGTAGGCTACCACTTGTACCACGTAGAAAACTCTCGCGCGTCACTCGGACAAAATGACGAGATTTTAGAAAACACAATTAAAAACAAGCTTAAACGCTGTGAGAATGGTGTTGATCAATTTCTAGAAGCTTAAGATTATAAAAAGGGGCGTTTCGCCCCTTTTTATTGTTGCTGAGATAAAGCGAAGTACTTATCGGCAACCATCAATGAGATCAAACGCTCTTTACGTTTATCTTTGAACTGCTCAACCCACTGGTGCGCATTTTCAATGATCGCTAATGCTTCTTGCTCATTCGCTAGGTAATAATCCATCTTTTCGGGCAAATCCGAATAGTCATCCTTCACTTCAACATAGTGGACGCCTGCCTCTAACTTACCTTCCATAAACCAAGTCTCATATTTTGGCTTTGACATAATAACCAAGGAGTTAGACGACATAGCCCACTTAAGGTTGGTGGCCACATCATTGCCTTCTATACAGAGCAAAAACTTATACTGCAGTTGCTCTTCAATACTCATAAAGCCCTTTTCCCATGGTTTCCCTTCTACCGGGCGGGTCTGGCCAATATTGCATTGCGGATGGTTGTAAAACGCATGAATCACCTTTTTACGATGCGGCTGAAAACCCACGCCACGCCACGCTACCATGTCCTTTTTATCTTGATAGCGAACAGGATCATCAATAAATTTAAAATGACGAACTTGATTAAGTTTCAACACCACTGAATTTTGGTTGCTACCAAAAATAGGGCGGCTTTTTATAAAGCTCGGTACATTGGGAATGTGTGTAACATCACCGTTGATGTAGTTAAACGCAAAACTGGAAGGGAAATAGCGTACAACTTGGCGAAGATCGAAAAAATACGTCCAACCTTTCGTTTTTTTGAATGTATCGACAGTCGCGTAACTTTGTTCTCGGCTATCGACTGAAAACGGCGTTTCACACTTGTTGTAATAGTTCACCCGCTCCAGGCAGAGTTGCTTCTCGGCTTCAGTTAAATTCGAAAGTAAACGCTTGGCTTGTGCTCGATATACAAAACGAGGGATAAGTATCGAGAGAGCGTTTGAGAAATAATAAGGGAATTTACTGTCTTTCATTCAGTTTTTCCCCAATCGCGATGGCTACTGGCTTGGGAACGAACTGATCGATACTTCCGCCATGAATGGCCACTTCTCTCACGATAGTCGACGATAGAAACGCAAACTCTTCTTCAGGTGTCAAAAATACACTTTCGATACCTGGTAACAGCTTTCGATACATGTTGGTCAGTCCAAACTCGTATTCAAAGTCTACCGTTGTTCGCAAACCACGAATAAGAACCTTAGCTTGCTCATCTCTCGCGAAATCCACTAATAACCCAGAGAACCCCTTTACCGTCACACCAGGTAAATGCGCTACAACGTCCTGCATCAGTGCAACACGCTCTTCCAATGAAAACATGGTGTTCTTCGATGGGCTTGCGGCTACGCCAATCACAACCTCATCAAACATTTCGTGAGTACGTTCTATTAGATTGAGGTGACCATTAGTCACTGGATCAAAAGTGCCCGGATAAATGACTTTCATATAATTTACTAAGTTATTCGAAACTGATTGAATTATTGAGGCTCTAGCGCAAGATTACAACAACTTAAGCTCGATATTAGCTCGTCTTACTTCTGACACTCACCACAAAAGAAGGTATTACGCTGCCCTATTTTTAGCTCTTGAAGTCGTTCGCCGCATTCTGGGCATGGCTCTCCGGCTTTTCCGTAAACCAATAACTCTTGTGCAAAGTAACCCGGCTTTCCATCGGCTTGCGCAAAGTCTTTCAGCGTAGTCCCACCTTGCGTAATGGCAATCTCAAGTGTCATTTTGATATTTTCAACAAGTAACCCCCACTCTTGAGAAGTTAGCTTACCTGCAGGCCTTGAAGGGTGAATTCGAGATTTAAACAACGACTCATTCGCGTAGATGTTCCCGACACCAACCACGACTTTGTTGTCCATGATGAACTGCTTGACGGCGACACGCTTATTTTTAGCTTTCTCCGCTACATATTCCGCATTGAACTCTTCAGTTAAAGGCTCAGGCCCCATGTTTGCTAGTACAGCATGTGACTCGTCAGGAGCACACCACAGCCATGCCCCAAAACGACGCGGATCGTTATAACGCAGTATTTTTCCACTGCTTAGTTTGAGATCCACATGATCGTGCTTTGCTGGCGGAAAGTCGGCATCTAGGACACGTAAAGACCCCGACATGCCCAAGTGAACAATGGCTGTACCTGTGTTTGTCTCGATCAGTAAGTATTTCGCGCGACGGCTAATCGCACGGATCACCTGCCCTTCCAATTTTTTAAGCTCTATAGGAATATCCCAGCGCAATTTAGGCGTTCGAAAAGTAAACGACTGGATCGTTTGTCCAACCATGTGGGGGCTAATTCCCATACGACTGACTTCAACTTCTGGCAACTCAGGCATTAGATTCTCCAATTCACCGGCTAATAGTTCTCGCTGCTAGCATAATCGAAAAGAAAAACGATAAATAGGGAAGCTTATTAGGGGTATAGGCGCAAAAAGGCTCTACTCTGGCATAAGGTAGTTTTCATCGACGGAGATAGCGACCCATTTGTCTTGCCAGGTTTTAAATAGCCAAAAATCAGGTAAACGAAAGAAAGTCACCCGCTGCGGCTCTTCGAGATCCTGATACCAGACTTCTACCGTTTCAGGTACCGCTAGGTTAGGTTTTAAATGGTCGTACTGTTCTGAGGTAAGCTCGGTCCCTTCCAATGATTGCCAGCGTGATACAAGTTCACTGATCGGTGCATCAACTTTGATGTTGGATTGCCACCGTCCATCATGCAGCTCGAACTCCCAGCCACTATAGTACAAAGACTCCACCGTATAGTCGGAGCGAAGTACATTTGGGTAAGGGGCTGCTTGGTCTGTTAATAGGTAAGTTTTGATCCACATCGGCGCATTTAAGATCACTATAAACGCGATAATGCCCAGAATAAGAATATTGTTCCATCGGCGGCGACGAGCCGGACTCACACGCATAACCATCTCTACTCTCTTATAGTTATGAGTAAATTACCAAAGAGTATTGAGCTTGACTAGAACAACGGTGTGCAAGTGTGTAGGGAAGTGGTAACTAAGCGGCAGAGAGCGATCAATCAAAAATTCGAGTATAGAGTCGGACCAGTAAAATGACTTCAGCAGTACTTTATAATCCGATGACGTACTGAACACTTTTCTTCAGCATTTTTATTCAGGTAATAAAAAAACCCAACTCGAAAGTTGGGTTTTTCAATTCATCAAAGAGACTGAAACCAATTATTTGATTTTTGCTTCTTTGTACATAACGTGCTGGCGAACTACTGGATCAAACTTTTTGATCTCAAATTTGCCTGGCATGTTACGCTTGTTCTTATCAGTTGTGTAGAAGTGGCCTGTACCTGCAGAAGATACTAGACGGATTTTCTCACGAACGCCTTTCTTTGCCATTGCTTATTTCCTCTTAAACGTTTTCGCCACGTGCACGCATGTCTGCAAGAACAGTATCAATACCTTTCTTGTCGATGATGCGCATACCTTTAGCAGATAGACGTAGTTTAACAAAACGTTTTTCGCTCTCTACCCAGAAACGATGAGTTTGTAGGTTCGGCAGAAAACGACGCTTAGTAGCATTTCGTGCGTGTGAACGGTTGTTACCCGTTACTGGACGCTTACCAGTTACTTGGCATACTCGTGACATGAATGTCTTCTCCAAAATCGTTTCAGCTCGATATCAACCTTGGTGGCCGAACCTCTCTATCTCTCGAAAAGAAGTTAGAGGTTAAGAACCGCTATGGAAAATCCATACAAGGCTATCAAAGGTCGCGCATTATACTAACTTGATATGCATTGCTCAAGACCCGAACAGATCCTTTTTACAGGTTTTCGTGATCTTTTTTTAGACAGCAGATTTTTTTAGCAGTCCAAGCTGAATTCAGTTAAAAATTTAGTGGCGTGGATGATAGCAGATTTTTAGCAACTAACAACCTAAAAAACGCACAGTTATATCCAGCCTCTTTCAGCAAAAGAGACACTTTCCCCATCTCCGATGACGAAATGGTCCAAAATACGAATATCCACCAATGCTAATGCGTCGGTGAGACGCCTTGTAATCCTTCTGTCAGCTTGGCTCGGCTCAGCGACGCCTGAAGGATGATTGTGCGCTAGAATCAAAGCCGCCGCGTTATGATGCAGAGCACGCTTGACGACTTCTCTCGGATACACCGACGCTGCATCCAACGTTCCTTCAAATAAAATTTCATCTTTTATCACTCGGTGCTGGTTATCGAGAAAAAGAATATAAAAAACCTCTCTTTGCCGATCCCTTAAAATAGAAGACAGATATAACTTAGTTTGGTCGGGGCTGGTTAAGGCATCACCACGCTTTAGCGTCTCCGCCAAGTAACGTTGTGTCATTTCTAGTACCGCTTGCAACTGAACATACTTGGCTTGCCCTAATCCTTTGTGACGACAAAACTCTTCTTCTGATGCTGAAAATAGTTGTCTGAGCGAACCAAAGTCTTGAATAAGGAAGTCTGCAAGCTCAATCACGTTCATTCCGCGGGTGCCTGTGCGCAAGAAGATGGCCAGCAGTTCGGCATCGGTCAAAGCTTGCGGCCCTCGTTGCAGTAGCTTCTCTCTGGGCATGGACTCATTTGGCAAAGCTTTCAGTATCATCTGATGTCCCTTTATATGGAAAGTGTCCCTATTCCACAAAACAAAAAGCGAAAGTCGAGTATGACTTTCGCTTTCTTCGTACCATCAGTGCTTTCCATGCAACTTAACAGTTCATCAGAGTTTAAAGTTGCCAACCAAGCCGTGAATTTCCGTTCCAGACTGTGATAGCTGCGTGCTGATTGACTCGGCATGCTGCAACGTCTCATTAATGTTGTTCACGATCTGTTGAATAGCCACTAAGTTTTGGTTGATGTCTTCTGCAACCGCACTTTGTTCTTCTGCGGCAGACGCGGTTTGAATACCCATATCTCGAATTGTTCCGATAGAATGATGAACACCAGAAAGAGATTGCTGAATGAGCGCGGACTCTTCCGCCGTTTTTACACCTCGTTTTTGGCTCACCGACATCGTACTGACCGCTCTTGATACACCATTTTGTAGCTGCTTGAGCATGTCGCCAATTTCATGAGTACTATTTTGTGTACGACTGGCTAACGAGCGCACTTCATCCGCAACGACGGCAAACCCTCGACCTTGCTCACCGGCTCTAGCCGCTTCAATCGCCGCATTTAGGGCCAACAAATTCGTTTGCTCGGCTATCTCGCCAATCACATCCAGCACTTTGGTTATTTTTTCGGTCTGTAAACTCAACTCAGAAATTGCATCTGACGTGCTGTCTATCTCCGTCACGAGTTCGGTAATGCCTTCTATTGCTTGCTCGACCTCATGCTGAGCGGCGGTGACTTGACTGTTGGCATCGTCAATTGCCTGCGCGGTCGCATTAGTATTGCTGGCTACTTCTTTGGCAGTCATGCTCATTTGCGTCACTGCCGTCACGACTTTGTCCGTCTCTAAACAGTGATCCTGCATTTGACCGCTCGCTTGGCTGGTCTGAGTGTTCAGGCTTTGGGAAACGGTCTGTACTGTCGTCGCAGAGCGATGAATGTCCTGCATCAGTGGATGCAGCTTATCCATAAACTCATTAAACGCCGCCGCCACTTCACCGACTTCATCCTGACTTTCGACTTTTAAACGAGCCGTTAAGTCACCGCCGCCTGCGGCAACATCTTTTAATGAAGCCGCGACATGTTGTAACGGCTGAATGCCTTTAGACACCACGATACTGGTGAGAACACTGGTAATGATCAATCCAATAGCGGAAATCAACACGGCAGATAATGTATGCTCTTTTAGCTCTTGAGTCTTTAACTCTCTGTGCATCGCAACTTGCTGGTCGATGTCATCAATATAAACGCCAGTACCTAAAACCCAGTCCCATTTCGATAGATATTCTGCATAGCCCAACTTAGGCGCTTGTGCGTCAATGGTCGGTTTGTGCCACGAGAAATAGAGGAACCCATCCCCTTTTTGAGAAGCGTCAATCAAGCCCGCAATAACTGCGACCCCATTTTCATCTTTTAAGTCGTAAAGGTTTTTACCCTCTAATGCAGGTTTGATGGCGTGCAACGTATTCACACCTTGAGAGTCGTAGGCAAAAAAGTAGCCATCGCTTTCAAAGCGCATGGCTTTCAGAATTTCTTTTGCTGCCTCTTTATTACTTCCATTTACATCCGTGTCGTATAACGGTTTTATCGCCGTCACGCCCATCATCATATAGGCTTGTAACTCTTTCTTTTTCGTTTCGATGAGCTCTTGCCTGTCTCTTGCCAGCTCCGCTTCCAAACTTTTACTGCTGTTGATGTAATACACCACTGAGATCAACGTGGTGATCAACAACAGCGGAATTAGGGTTATCAGCAGCAATTTGTTTCGACTTTTCAACACCATGGTTTCCACTACCTCTTTTTCTTTTCAGACTTGCAAACTCCGCGCAACTTGTCTGTGAGGTAGGCGAGAATTTTCCCTTCCTCGGTCAGATTAATACTCTGGAGTTTGATGTGAATTATCTTCTCGTTATATATGCTCGGGCGGTCAGACTTTGAATTGTGTTAAAATCCGGTCATCAAATTGGAGATCTCACATGCAAACACTAGCAGGAAAGAAAATTCTACTCGGCATCAGTGGCGGTATTGCCGCGTATAAATGTGCGGAGCTAACCCGTCGCCTCATAGAGAGAGGAGCGCAAGTTCAAGTTGTAATGACGAAAGCCGCAAAAGAGTTCATTACCCCTTTAACCATGCAAGCCGTTTCGGGCCGTCCTGTCTCGGACAGTTTACTAGACCCAGCAGCGGAAGCCTCTATGGGTCATATTGAATTGGCCAAATGGGCAGATTTAGTGCTATTAGCGCCAGCGACCGCGGACTTAATCGCACGCATGTCCGCAGGCATGGGGAACGATTTACTTACTACGCTCGTGCTCGCGACGGACTCCCCTGTTGCTGTTTCTCCTGCGATGAATCAACAGATGTATCGCAATATCGCAACCCAAGAGAACATCGCTACGTTAGCGCGTCGTGGTATGCACATCTGGGGCCCTGCGGCAGGAGAGCAAGCCTGTGGTGATGTAGGACCAGGTCGAATGCTGGAACCAATGCAGCTAGTACATCTATGTGAACAGTTCTTTCAACCAAAATTGCTAGAAGGTAAGTCGATACTCATTACCGCCGGACCAACTCGCGAAGCGATTGATCCAGTGCGTTACATTACTAACCATAGCTCTGGGAAAATGGGCTATGCATTGGCGAGCGCCGCAGCGCAGATGGGAGCAAAAGTCACCCTCGTGAGCGGTCCTGTCAGTTTAAATACGCCCGTAGGTGTTGAGCGCATAAATGTTTCCAGCGCACAAGAGATGCAAGAAGCCGTTATGACACATGCAAACCAGCATGATGCCTTTATTAGCTGCGCTGCCGTTGCCGACTACCGCCCACAAACGATCGCGTCTCAAAAGTTGAAAAAGACAGAAGACAACGACGAAATGGTCATTAATATGGTTAAAAATCCCGATATTGTTGCATCTGTGGCAGCAATGACGGAGAAGCGTCCGTTTACCGTCGGTTTTGCGGCTGAAACCAATGATGTAGAGACCTATGCTCGAGGCAAGTTAACAAAGAAAAACCTCGATATGATCTGTGCAAACGACGTTTCGGTTGCAGGGCAAGGATTTAACAGCAACGACAACGCGATTACCCTTTACTGGCCTGAAGGTGAACTTGCGCTCGCTTTAGAATCAAAAGAAGCATTGAGCTTTAAAATTCTCGAAAAAATGCATCAATTGATGTAACTAACGTTTGAAAACCCTGCCAATTTTTTACAAAAGCTGGCATAAATTTGGTACAAAAATGACAACTAAGGGTGTTAAATCTCCCATTCCACCCTTAGTGGTCTAGTTTGAGGCGAAATAGCGTCTTATAATCCCCTCCGCTCAACTTTGTATTTTGAAAGGAAGTAACTAATGGCCGGCAGTAAAAAATCCAACCGTCGTGAAGAGATCTTACAAGCATTGGCAGAAATGCTTGAATCAACAGATGGCGCTTCACGCATTACTACGGCAAAACTGGCCAAGCAAGTCGGCGTTTCAGAAGCCGCGCTGTATCGTCATTTCCCAAGTAAAGCGCGCATGTTCGAAGGGTTGATTGAGTTCATTGAAGAAGCCTTGATGACACGCATCAACCGTATTCTAGACGACGAAAAAGATACACTAGAGCGTATTCGTATGGTGATGCACCTTATTTTGGCGTTCTCTGAACGTAACCCAGGTCTGACACGCATTTTGTCGGGTCATGCTCTAATGTTTGAAAATGAACGTCTACGTGAACGCATCAATCAACTCTTTGAGCGTATAGAAACACAATTGCGCCAAATCCTGCGTGAACGTAAGATTCGTGAAGGGAAGTCTTTCCCTGTCGAAGAGCGCATCCTAGCCGCGCAAATTCTGGGACAAGTTGAGGGGAGCCTAAACCGCTTTGTGCGTAGCGACTTTAAATACCAGCCGACTGCAAACTTTGACGAGTACTGGGCGCTTTTGAGTGCACAAATAAAGTAAAAGACTATGAGTAAAGACAAATACACGCAGCCCGAGTTTTCTCTTTCACTTCTTCACCCTCGTAACTGGGGCGTATGGCTTGGTTTTGGTCTGTTGGCCATCCTCGTCAATATTCTTCCTTATCGGCTGCTGCTTTCATTAGGTCGTTCACTCGGTAAACTTGGCATGCGCTACGGTAAAAAGCGTGTCCACGTTGCTCAGCGTAACTTAGAATTGGCCTTTCCAGACAAAACACCTGAAGAGATTCAACATATTGTTGAAGAGAACTTCAAAAATACCGGTATGGCACTGATAGAAACCGGAATCACTTGGTTCTGGCCGACTTGGCGCTTTAAAAACCTGATCGTCGAGAAAGATCTCGGCGCACTACGTGAAAAAGCCAAAGAAGGTAAAGGCGTCCTACTTTGTTGTGTCCATGCTCTTAATCTAGAGATCACTGCGCGTGCTTTCGCCGTGTTAGGCGTGGCCGGGTACGGCGCGTTTCGTCCGCATAATAATCCTGCTTATAACTTTATCCAGTATTGGGGACGAACACATAACGGCAATAAACTGATTGATCGTAAAGATGTAAAAAAGATGATTCGTGTTTTACGCAGCGGTGAGCGTCTGTTCTATTTACCGGATCACGATTACGGTCGCAAAAAATCAGTATTTGTGCCCTTCTTTGCCGTAGACGATGCGTGTACGACAACAGGCACGAGCATTCTGGCGTATACCTCAAAATGTGCGATCATCCCAGGCTCAGGGTTTCGCAATGACGAAGGAAAATACGACATCATCGCCGATAAGTGCATTGAAGCCGACTATCCACAAAAAGACGAAGTCGCCGCTGCCGCTTATATGAACAAGTATGTGGAAGAAGTCATTCTACGCGCTCCAGAGCAATGGATGTGGCTCCATAAACGCTATAAAACCATGCAAGATGAGCATGTCGAGAAAGGCATTCGCTATAAGTAAGTGGTCACGGCGATAAATCCAAAAACAAAAAAAGGGCAGATGAATATCCATCTGCCCTTTTTACTTTTTCAGAAAAAGTAACCAATTAAATGCCGTATTCTGCGCGGTACGCTTTAACTGCTTCTAGATGCTCTTTGTCTGTGCCTTTCTCTTCAAGGAAAGTCACAAGGTCAGTCAGGCTAACGATTGAGATGATTGCACAACCAAAGTCACGCTCCACTTCTTGGATCGCAGACAACTCACCTTTGCCTTTTTCTTGGCGGTCAATCGCAACCAACACACCAGCAAGGTCTGCGCCATTTGCTTGAATTATTTCCATCGATTCACGAATCGCAGTACCTGCTGTGATTACGTCATCTACTAGCATGATACGACCTTCAAGCGCAGAGCCTACAAGGTTACCGCCTTCGCCGTGATCTTTCGCTTCTTTACGGTTGAAGCAGTAAGGCGTGTCGACGTCATGATGATCCGCCAGCGCGACTGCTGTTGTCGTCGCGATTGGGATACCTTTGTACGCCGGGCCAAACAGCACATCAAACTCAATGCCTGAATCAGCGAGCGCTGCTGCGTAAAAACGACCAAGACGCGCTAGGTCACGACCAGTATTGAAAAGACCAGCGTTAAAGAAGTACGGGCTTTTACGGCCAGATTTCAAAGTAAACTCACCAAACTTAAGAACTTCTTTCTCAAGTGCAAACTCAATAAATTCACGCTGGTATGCTTTCATTATTTTCTCTCTATGTCCTTGGTTTCTTGTGTCTCTTCTCGACAATCATTCATTTCTCTATTGTCGAGATAAAAAAATAGCCCCCATAATGGGAGCTATTTAAATCAATTGGCTAACGCCGCCTTCTGCGCTGCGACAATTTCCGTAATGCCGACTTTCGCCGACTCTAGCAGAGCCATCAGCTGCTCGTGACTGAACGGTTCACCTTCTGCGGTGCCCTGAATTTCAATCATCTTGCCTTCTTCGGTCATTACTACGTTCATGTCTGTGTCTGCCGCTGAATCTTCAACGTACTCAAGGTCACACAGAACATCATCACCTAGCAAACCAACTGAAACTGCCGCTACGTGGCCTTTCATTGGATTCGCTTTTAGCTTGCCGCTATCTACTAGGTGTTGGAATGCATCGGCCATTGCAACACTTGCGCCGCTGATGGATGCAGTACGCGTACCACCGTCAGCTTGGATAACGTCACAGTCAACGGTGATCATGAACTCACCCATGGCTTTTAGATCGACAACTGCACGTAGGCTTCGCGCTATAAGACGCTGAATTTCCATCGTACGGCCGCCTTGTTTGCCACTTGCCGCTTCACGACGAGTACGCGAATGTGTTGCTCGAGGTAGCATGCCGTATTCAGCTGTAACCCAGCCTTTACCTTGACCTTTTAGCCAACGTGGCACAGATTCTTCGACGGTCGCATTACACAACACTTTGGTGTTACCGAACTCAACTAGCACTGACCCTTCAGCGTAAGCTGTGTAGTTACGAGTAATTTTGATAGGGCGAACTTGATCCGCCTTGCGATCGTTTGGACGCATGGGCATCTACCTTAAATATGAGGAGAAGACGATTTGGTTGGGCGAAGATTATAACGGAATCGATTCCGGATTCATAGGTTACGCATCTGGCACAACATAAACAATCCATACATCCCGCGCACCTATCGACGCAGCGTGATACACTCTTGAAGTAATTTTCAAAAAAT
Source organism: Vibrio sp. 947 (assembly GCF_033339115.1). Classification (NCBI taxonomy): domain Bacteria; kingdom Pseudomonadati; phylum Pseudomonadota; class Gammaproteobacteria; order Vibrionales; family Vibrionaceae; genus Vibrio; species Vibrio sp. 947. The sequence goes on from NZ_JAWOTX010000004.1 coordinate 255,685, forward strand.
GAAGACAGGAAAATTCGATGATTTACAGTATGACAGCGTATGCACGCAAAGAAGTAAAAGGCGATTGGGGTTCTGCGGTATGGGAAATCCGCAGCGTGAACCAGCGTTATTTAGAAACATACTTCCGCATGCCAGAGCAATTTCGCGGGTTAGAGCCCGTTTTACGTGAGCGTTTTCGTAAGCGCTTAGCGCGAGGCAAAGTAGAATGTAATCTACGTTTTGAAGCAAACCCTGCCGCAAAAGGTGAGCTTAGCATCAATGAAGCGCTTGCTAGCCAGGTAATTAAAGCCGCTGAACAAGTCATGCACATGACTGGTGAACTGAGCCGAATCAATCCATTTCAAGTCATGCAATGGCCGGGGGTAATGGAAACGCCAGAGCAAGACATGGATGCGGTAAATAAAGTGCTACTAGAAGCGTTTGATGGTGCAATGGATGAATTTATTGAAGCGCGCGCTCGTGAAGGCGAGAACATGAAGGCGCTGATTGAACAGCGTTTGAACGCCATTTCTGCAGAAGTCGTAAAAGTGCGTGCGCGCATGCCAGAAATTTTAGAATGGCAACGTGAGCGTCTGTTCTCTAAATTTGAAGATGCGAAAGTAGAGCTAGACCCATCTCGCGTTGAGCAAGAGCTTATCCTTCTGGCACAGAAATCAGACGTAGCAGAAGAGCTAGACCGTCTTGATTCTCACGTAAAAGAAACCACAAACATTCTGAAAAAAGGTGGCGCAGTCGGTCGTCGTCTGGACTTCATGATGCAAGAGTTCAACCGTGAATCGAACACGCTAGCGTCAAAATCCATCAGCACCGACATCACCGCATCGGGCGTTGAACTGAAAGTTCTAATTGAACAGATGCGTGAGCAGATCCAAAACATTGAATGATCTAAAAGTCATCGAGTATTGAAACAAAAAAGCCCCGCTAATACGGGGCTTTCTTTTATTCGTCTTTTTCCAAGGTACTGTTATCAACGTAGGGCCAATAATGGTGCCCAATTCTGATCAGCAAAGTAGCCGCAGCCAAAATAAACGCAGCCAGAGATAACCACACAACCAAAACTGCATCCAGCTCTTTCATTCCGAGAGTGATATAGCGGGCGATTGCCATCATCGCGATATAGATAGGATAGCGTACCGGAATTTTACCGTTCATCACGAACTGCTGCACCATGGCGAGCACTTCCAGATAGATAAACATCAAAAGAATATCTGTGAGTAAGACACGCTTCTCTACAAATACGTGCACAAACTCTTGCATCATGGCGTACAACGTCGCCAAGGTAATAGAGACTAATAACACCGCCTCCAAAATATGGAAGATTTTCAGGAAAGGTCGACTAAAGGATTTCGGTAAATTCGACGGCATGGTCCATTATCCAAACAAAGAAAATAGGCCTTGAGTTTAGCATGCAACGATCTTCAATCAATCAGAATAAACATCAGTGTAAATCGACTCCAAGTCCTGGCATTTGCTTATAAAAACGCTCCGCTTATTTGGCGGAGCGCTTTTGTGTTATAGGACCTGTGGCATCACTTACGCCACTTGCTGCTTTTTTTCAGCTACGCGCTTTTTCTTCCGATATTTAGGGTGAGTGATCGGAATCGCAGATAGGAGTTTTTTGGTGTATTCGTTTTGCGGGTTTGCATAAATTTCTTTAGCACTGCCTGCTTCTACCACTTTGCCAAAATACATCACGGCAACTTTGTCAGAAACATGTTTCACCACCGAGAGATCGTGAGAGATAAATATGATCGCCAAGTTCATTTCTTGTTGCAGTTGTAGCAATAGGTTCAAGATTTGCGCCTGTACCGACACATCTAACGCAGATACCGATTCATCACAAATCAGCAGTTTAGGCTTCAATGCAATCGCGCGAGCGATACCGATACGCTGCCGTTGCCCGCCTGAAAATTCATGTGGATAACGGTTTACTGCCGTTTCTGGTAATCCCACTTTGATTAAAAGCTCTTTTACCCATTGTTTACGCTCTGTTGGCGTGCCAATTTTATGAATAACAAACGGTTCTTCCAGAATCATACCGATGGTATGACGCTGATTGAGTGACTCCATTGGGTCTTGAAAGACGATTTGCATGTCTTTACGCAGCGATCGCATCTCTTTCACAGACAATTTAGTGATGTCTTTACCTTCAAAGAAAATCTTACCTTCTGTTGGCTCGTATAACTTTAAGATCGTGCGACCAAGGGTGCTTTTACCACAACCTGACTCACCAACTAGCCCCAGTGTTTCACCTTCAGAAACAGACAGTGAAACCCCGTCTACCGCTTTGATGGTGTAGCCTTTCTTGAACAGCCCTTTACCAGAAACAAAGTGCTGCTTAAGATTTTCAATTCTTAATACTTCTTTTGCCATAACATCCTCTTTTATGACTGGTTCACTTTGCCCAGTTAACTGGCAAACATACTGGCATCAATAGGCTTGATATCGATCATCTGCTTCGGCTCATTATCTAAGCTCGGCATCAATCCCATTAAACGCTCTGTGTATGGGTGCTGCGGGTTATCAAACAACTCAAAAATTTCTGCTTTTTCGACAATACGTCCGCCATACATCACGGCAACATCATCACACACTTCTGCCACAACCCCGAGATCGTGAGTGATGAAGATCATCGCCATGCCCGTTTCTTCCTGAAGCTCGTTCATCAGTTCAAGGATAGACGCCTGAACCGTAACATCCAACGCTGTAGTCGGTTCATCACAAATCAGAATATCCGGCTTACAGGCCAATGCCATCGCGATCATGACACGCTGGCGCATACCACCAGATAGGTTATGGGGATACTCATTCAATCGCTTCTCTGGCATTGGAATTTTTACTTTTGCCAGCATTTCAATCGAGTACGCCTCCCGCTCCTTTTTGTCGAGCTCAGGTCGATGGAGCTCAAGCACTTCACATATTTGACGACCAATGGTGTGCACTGGGTTGAGCGCCGTCATCGGGTCTTGGAAGATGATCGAAATGCGATCGCCACGCATGGCGTACATCTCTTCCGCAGGCAAATCAACTAGGTTGGTGCCGCGATAATTCACTTCACCTTTGATAATGTTGCCATATGGCTTAGGTAATAGCCCCATGATCGACATTGAGGTTACGCTCTTACCACTACCTGACTCTCCTACCAGACCGAGTGTACGTCCAGCTCTCACATCAAAGTTCACACCATGCAGAACCTTCACTGGCCCATCATCGGTGGTAAATTCAACTTCGAGATCTTTAACACTTAGGATTACATCGTTTTCCATAACCAATCCTTACAGCTTATAAGTGTCATCTACGACAACAACAGGTTCAAAAGCTTTGCCTGACTTCATCGCTTGTTTTGTTTCTTTTTTGATATCACTATCAATCCAGTAAGTGCCATCGCCTATGATTGCACCACTGAACAGCGCCTCTGTCATGCGATTCATTGGCTTATCTGGAAACTTTAACCAGCGCCAGTGACCATAGCGGACATAAGGAACCATGTAGCCTGGGACGATAACGTGAGCATCAATGATGTCACGCTGAATCTCATGACCTAGCTGGATCTTTTTATCCATATCCATGCCAAAACGATACTCGATGATCTTTTCATCCAGTTCAGGCGTGCTGTAGTTTGTGAAAGAGTTAGTTTGCGGCTTGTTCGCATTGACTGAATGGAAGTACTCCCAATACGTTGGGATCTCAGACGTACCCATATCTAAGAAAGCCAAATCGTGCTTTTTCTCACGTACGTATTTGAACATGGATGAGCCATCAACTAACTTGAGCTCAATATCCAGCCCTGCTAGCTTGGCTTGCTCACGCAAAAATGCAATACGAGGAGTATGAACAGGTGTTCCGTAGGTCAGCTCGAAGCTTAAGCGCTCACCTTTATCATTAACACGAATACCATCAGAACCAATTTTGTTAAAGCCTGCGGCTTCGAATGCCTCGGCCGCTTTTGCGGGATCAAACTTCGGTGCCTTAGCATCTGGTAGGGTGTATTTACCATGACCATAACCGGTCGGGTTCGGTTTACGGGAGTAGTCGCCACGCATGACATTCTCTATCATGCCATCAAAGTCAATCGCGTAAGTAATGCCCTTGCGAATGTTTAAATCATCCAGCAAAGGCATCGCGGTGTTCATCCATACACCACCAGCCCCAACTGGGAATTGGTTGTAACCCCAGAACTTTTGAATGTATCCCTTTTGGTAAGGTTCCGTATTCGATTTATCATGCCATAAGCTTGGTAAAACAAGACCAAATGCGTCCAGCTTCCCTTTCTCAAAGTGCTTCATCGCGATATCACTGTCGCGAATCACTGTGATGCGGATTTTGTCGACATTATAACGATGTTGATAATACTTATTGCTGTAACCCCACCAGTCTTCACCGACATGTTTGAAGGTAACACTTTTACCTTTTTTAATGTCATCTAGGTAGTATGCACTGGTCGTTGGTTCACTTTTAAAATTGTAGTAGCGGACAAAGTTGTCATGTATACCGTCACCATTTTCATCTTTTGAAGGGTTAGCATAAAAATGTGCGGGACGTGGGCGCAGGGCCCCCATTCGTAACAGCAACTCTTCCGGATTAAACTCTTTCGCCGCCTTAACAGCAAACGTGTGAGTGTCGTACTTGATAACATCCGCAATCGTTTTGTTGTAGTAATCGTTGTACCAAGGCTCCAAGATGTCCTTGGAACGATAAAACTTCAGCATGAACACGAAATCGTCGGCAGTCACAGGTTTGCCGTCCGACCATTTGGCTTCAGGGTTGAGTTTGAAATAGACCGTTTTGTTGTCACCTGCTAACGCCCACTCGTTAGCAAGCTCAGGGATAAACTCTAAAGTATCTGGGTGGCGGACCACCAAGCCTGGTGTTTCATCTAAGATAAAAGAACGTAGCCCTGCATTAGCGTCTGGGCCAACACTACGTAACGTCTGCGGGAAACTTGACATAAAGGTGCGATAAGTCCCTCCACGTTTCGCTTCTGGCGAACCATATTGAGGCTCATCCCAGTTTGTTTGCCAGTTTAAGTCAGTCGGAAGCGTTGCTGACATTGCACCAAAACTCAGGGCGCTCAGCGTGGACGCTAAAAATAATTTCTTCATAAAACTTCCCTTTTTATGTTTTGCTCACAATGCTCGCTTAAACATAGCGTGTGAATTTTTTCGGGTCGAAAGCCGCTCGAATGGCTTCACCAATAAAGGTCACCATTACCAGAACCAGAACAATAGAAGTCACTACTGACGCAACAATCCATGGCGAATCTAAGTTTGACTTACCTTGTTGCAGTAGTTCACCCCAACTTGGCGTTGGTGGCATCAAGCCTAATCCTAGGTAATCGAGAGCAGTCAGTGCTGTGATGTTAGCTGCAATAGTGAAAGGCGCTAGGGTTACAATCATCACCATCGTATTTGGCAAGATGTGATTAAACAAGATACGTCCGGTCGATGCCCCTAAAGCACGAGCCGCCATTACATATTCTCGTGCCGCTTCTTTATAGGTCATGGTCCGCATGTACCATGTCATCCCCATCCAAGTGAAAAGCACGTTAATAGCGACAAAGAGAGCGAACGTCGGCTGAACGATTGAGACAAGAATCATAATGACGTACAAAAACGGGACCATTGACCAGATTTCGATAAGTCGCTGTACAAACAAGTCAAATTTACCGCCCCAAAAACCCATAGCACAACCGACTGCAGTACCGATCGCGTAGGAAATGGCCATCGTAAGCAACGCAAATCCCATCGCCGTTCTGAATCCGTAGACGAGTCGCGCCAAAATATCGCGACCTATCACATCTGTACCTAAATAATGCTTATTTTCGGCACTAGGCGCTGTTGGCGGGAAATCACCACTAAAATCTTGTTCGTATGGGTTCCACGGCACAAGCGGCAAAATAACAAAGTTGTCGCCCCCTTCAGCCTCAAACGCTTTTTGCAGTACACGATAATCGGCTTCACTGGATGACTCTTGGCCGAATTCGCTACCTAAACGTACGTCACTGACAACAGGAAAATAGTAGCTACCATCGTACTTGACGACTAGCGCTTTACTGTTGATCAAAAGTTCGGCGAATAGAGAAAGGATCAACATGATAGAAAGAGCAACAAACGACCAATAGCCTCGTTTGATCTCTTTAAAGTGACGAATTTTCTTTTGAGTTAATGGACTAACTTTAATCATGTTACGCTCCAAACTTCACACGTGGGTCGACTAAAGCAACACAAATATCTGAAATGATGTTACCAATGAGCAGTAACAACGCATTAATGGCGACAATACCCATAACAACAGGGTAATCACGCTCCATGATTGATTCGTAACCCAATAAGCCAATGCCATCAATATTGAAGATAACTTCAATCAGGAAGGCACCGGTCATGAAGAACAACAAAGAGTTACCAAAGTGACTCGCGATCGGAATTAAGCTGTTACGCAACGCGTGCTTACGAACTGCTTTTTTGAAAGGTAATCCTTTCGCAATTGCGGTGCGGATGTAATCTGAGGAAAGGTTTTCCATCAGGTTATTTTTCATTGTCATCGTCAGCGTGGCAAAATCACCAATGAGGTAACAGATCAAAGGCAACACCGCATGCCACATAATGTCTTTAGCGCGTTCAAAGAAGGTTTCGTAATCGTCGAAGTCATCGCCGACAAAGCCTCCCATCGGAAACCATTCCAAGTGATAACTAAATAACGTGATCAGCAATACACCCACCACATAACCTGGTAGCGCGTAGCCTACGAAAATGAGTACTGAAGAGGCGGAATCAAACACAGAACCGTGCTTGAGCGCCTTATAGTAACCAAGAGGAATCGAGATAAAATAACTAATAAAGAAGGTCATGCCGCCATAAAACAACGACACTGGCAAACGCTCTGCGATCATATCCGAGACAGGCTCGTAGTAACGCGTCGACTCGCCAAGATCTAGCATTACCAAACGACTTAACCACTCGACGTACGCTTCCGTTACAGGTTTATCCAGGCCATAAAACGCATTCAGCTCCGCGATTTGATCGTCAGAAAGGGCCGTATTACCACCCGCAGACGTCATTGATGCGGCGCCATCTCCCTGAGACTGCATTTGTGACAACATGCGTTCAACAGGTCCGCCAGGCACGAAACGAGTGATAGCAAAGATGAGAATAGTTATCCCGAGAAACGTTGGGATAACCAACGCCAAACGGCGTAAAAAGTACGACAGCATATACAACTTGCTCCTTGTCTACTGTCCAGTTCAAACGGAGTGAAAGAGGATATTTTCCGCCCAAAATGGTGCATATTTATCTCGTAGTAACTAAAACTGTTGAAGCACACTCCCTGCGCCTCAAGAGCTAGACTTTTCTACTACTGCAATAATTTCAGCGTCATATTTATCTTGAATCCACATCAGCTTCAAGTGTTTGAAACCAAAACATGACAAACTTCCTTCGATGTCGAAAAACAGAAATGTTTTTGTAAAAAATTATAAAAAACCACAAAAATAATTCATACAGAATATCAATCTAGGCTGTTTAGAGCCAAAACCCTACATAAAAATGCACCCTACACACATAAATAGACACATAATCCAAGGTTATATTTGACCTAAAAATACGAGTGAGCCCTTTAACCGCAATGGGTATCATATTTTGATACCACCTAATAAGTTCGAGCTAACAAAGTATGGATTCGATATAAAACTCATCTCAGAACAATTCACTGGAAAAATATCTTTTTCCAGATTCAATTACCCACTAAAAAACCATAGGCAAGATAAGTCATTAAAGTTTATAAGAAACACAAAATACGGTGTTTTATTGAAATTTAATCTCGATTCATAAACCTTATTCGGTTTTTTATTCCGCCTTTTAAATAAAGCCTGGTTATTTACATCTTTTTTACATTTAAGCATCCCCGTTTACCACTGGTTTGACTTCCTTTTTTCATCTCGGTTATACATTGGCCGAACGTTAACGAAATATTAACGTCACATTTGGCCGCTATGCGGCCAGACATAGGAAATAATAATAATCGGAGCAACAAGGATGTATAAAAACACAACCGCTTTATCTGTTGCGATAAGCCTTGCTTTGGGGACAGCAGCAGTTGCAGCCCCAGCAACAGCACTGGCAGAAGAGCAGCAAGTTGAAAAACTTCAAAAGATGAAAGTTACTGGTTCGCGTATCTCCACGACGGATATGGAAGGTCCTTCACCAGTTACTGTTATTAATAGTAAAGACATTGAGTCTAAAGGCTTTAACAGCGCGCAAGACGTATTGAACAGTTTGACCCAAAACACAGGTGGTGTAATGGCTCAAACAGACTCTTTCTCGTTTACACCAGCAGCGCAGTCAGTCAACTTACGTGGCCTTGGCGCGTCACGCACATTGATTCTTATTGATGGCCGTCGTCTTCCTCAATACCCGCTAGCACAAGATGGTACATCTAACTTCCAAGATATCGGCCAAATCCCTGTCGCCGCTATTGAGCGTGTTGAAGTAATGACCGACTCAGGTTCTGCTATCTACGGCTCCGACGCAATCGGTGGTGTCGTAAACTTCATTTTAAAGAAAGACTTTGATGGCGTTTCTGTAAAAGTACGCGCGGGTGACGCGACGGATGGTGGTTACCAAAATGGTCGTTTAGACGTTGTAGCTGGCAAAAACTTTGACGACAAACGTATTCTCTTCGTTGGCCAATTTGCGGGCAACGAAATGCTAAAGCAATCTGACCGAGATGATTGGGCTGGCGATGACGGTTCTAGCCGTTCTCAGCTAAGTGGCTACTCTAGCTACGGTGCAAACTTTGAAGGCGCCAACGGAACACTTCTAACACCAGCTGATGCTGGTTCTTCATGTAAAGAAGTCGTTGGTGATGCCGCGATTGAACGAGCGGATGGAAAGTGTGGTGTTAACCGCTCTGCATACCGAACATTAAAACCAGAAAACAAACAAGTAGACCTACTTTTACGTGGTGAAATGGACATTAACGACAATGTCACTGCCATGGCAGAAGCCCGTTTTGGCTACAAGTCTACAGAATCTGAATTCGAACCTAACCCTTACAGCGTTGAAGTTGATGCCACTCACTTCCGCGGCGAAGGCGAATACACTCGCCGTATGGTCGAATTTGGACCACGCGAAAGTAACACTGAAGCCGATTCTTTTGGCTTAACCTTAGGCTTGAACGGCCTGCTTGCTGATACGTATGATTGGGACCTATCCGCTGGTTACTCTGAGCAAAGCGTTGAAACAAGCAACCCAGCAATCTTTCTAACTCTCGACCAAGCTGTACAAAATGGTGATGTCGATCTTCTAGGGCCTATCTCACAAGACGTTGTAGACAAATACAGCGGCACTTCAAGCAAAGAAGCTTACTCAAAGCTTTACTCTGTTAACGGCTCACTGGCTGGTGATTTGGTTGAACTTCCTGCAGGTATGTCTGGCTTTGCTGTTTATGGTGAATGGAACCGTACTGACTACAATGAGACGATTGATGCTACAACAGCAGCTGGTGGTTTCTCTGGTCTAGGTGGAACATCAGGCGGCGGTGACCGCGATCAGATTGGTCTTGGTGTTGAAGCTCTTATTCCTATCATTGAAGATTTAGAAATGACTGTCGCTGGTCGTTACGACCACTACTTCGACGACTCGGCAACTGGCGGCGCATTCACTCCTAAAGTAGCCCTAGCATACCGTCCTACTGACACCCTATTGCTACGTGGTAGCTACGGTCTAGGCTTCCGAGCTCCAGACTTGAAGCGACTATTTGGTGATCAAACTCGAGGCTTTGGTTCTGGTTTTGACCCTGTGCTTTGTGCCAACGCTGGTGGTAGCGGCCCACAAGATAAAGACAAGTACCCAGAGTGTGATACTCAGTACTTCGATACGCTTAATGGCCCTAACTCAGAGCTGAAAGAAGAAACAAGTACAAACATTAACTTGGGCCTAGCGTGGGAGCCTGTGGATGATCTTGGTGTAACCGTTGACTGGTACCACATCAAGATGGAAGACGTCGTAACTGCACCAACTTACCAAGATGTAATTAACGATCCAGGTAAATACCCAGGTACTGAAGTCGTTCGTAACCCAGATGGCACCATCAAGTCGGTATCCTATGGTCCAGTGAACCAGTCGTATGAAGAGCGTTCTGGTATTGACCTAGCGATCAAATACGCATACGACACTAATGAGTTCGGTTCATTTAACACGCGTGTTGCTGTAACGAAGATCTTGATTGCTGAATATCAAGAAAACGACAGCGAGCCTGTAACGGATGAAAGAGATTTCATGCCTGAATACACCGCAACGTTAAATCTTGGCTGGGCATATGAAGATGTCGCTATCAACCTATTTGGTAAATACCGCGACCGTATGTGTTCAAGCTACGCAAACCGTTACTACTTTGATGACTGTGATTCTGCTAAAAAAGCGGGTTACAAAGCAGAAATCGCTAGTATGACAACGTGGAACCTAACGGCTTCTTACCAATTCAACGAGAGTGGTCGTGTAACTCTTGGTGCTATCAACATGTTTGACAAAGTACCGCCTGCAGATCCTCTAAGCGATACCTCTCCATTCTATGCAACTGGGTATGACGATCCAATCGGACGTCAGCTATACGTCGAGGCATCATACGACTTCTAAAAAATATTTGGCGCGGGTTTTCCGCGCCCTTTTCGACTGACTAAAACACTGACAAGGATGCAACCATGAAATTCAAGGAATTTGGTCTCAGTGCCATAGCTGCAGCATTGCTTACTATCAGTAGTAGCTCTATAGCGGCCAACTCTGGTGCTGTCGTTTCCACACAAGCAAAAGCAAATCAATCTTCAGAAGCTTCGCAACAAAAAATCGACAATTATGCCGAAAGTACTGAAGGCATGTTGGCAGAATACAAAGGCTTACTACGTCAAATCGACAGCATGAAAGTCTACAACGAGCAAATTAATCGTATGGTTCAATCACAGCAAGGTGAATTGGACTCATTAAATAACCAAATTGCTCAGATCGATCAAACGGCAACAGAAGTAGTGCCACTAACACTTAAAATGATCGATGCACTCGATGAGTTTGTGACTCTCGATCTGCCTTTCCAGAAAAAAGAACGTAATAAACGTGTCCAAGAACTGCGTCGTCTCATGGATCGCGCCGACGTAACGACTTCTGAGAAATTCCGTAAAGTGATGGAAGCCTACCAAATTGAAGAAGGCTTCTCTCGCTCAATTGAATCTTACAAAGCTAGCCTAGATAGAAATGGGGAAACCGTGACTTACGATTTCCTACGTATTGGTCGCACGGCGCTTTTATTCCAATCTCCAGACGGTGGTGAGACAGGTATGTGGAACCAACAAACACGTCAATGGGAAACATTACCGGAAAGCTACCGCATAGCGGTACAGCAAGGCCTTCGAATCGCGAAGAAGCAAGCGCCACCAGCGCTAATCAAATTGCCTGTATATGCTGGGGAGGAATAAGAGATGAAAGGATTCAAAACTCTAGCCGCTGGTCTACTAGCGAGCTTATTTATGGCTTCAGGCGTACAAGCAGAAACGCCTAAAAACCTATCTGAACTACTCAAAAACGTAAAATCAGAAAGCATCGTTGAGTCAAAAGAGAACAAAGCCCGTGAAGCTGAGTTCAAGAACAACCGAGATAAGCAAGCAGCATTATTGCAACAGGCTCGTGAAGAGCTAGCTTCACAGCAAGCACTGGGCGATCAACTTAAAGCGACATTTGATGAAAACGATAAGCAGCTGACTGAACTAACAGAAACCTTACGTGTTCGCTCTGGTACTTTGGGCGAAATGTTTGGTGTGGTCCGCCAATATGCGGGCGAGTTTAAAGGCTTATTTGCAGCCTCTCAAAACGCAGTTCAGTTCCCAGAGCGTGACGCGCTACTAACGAAACTGGCTGAAAGTAAAGAACTGCCATCAACACAAGAGCTAGAAGCATTCTGGCATACCATTCTTCAACAAGTGGTTGCCTCAGGCGAGACAGCAACAACCCAAGCAACGGTTGTTTATGGCGAAGGTAAAGAAGCGGTTCGCGATGTTACTCTTGTCGGTGAATTTAACGCGATTGCCGATGGTAAGTACGTTACTTATGTACCTCAAACAGGTAAGTTCGAAGAACTCTCTCGACAGCCTCGCACCAATATTACACGTCATGTTGCGGGCTTTGAGTCAGCGTCAAACAGCTATGAGCCACTGTTTATTGACCCATCCCGTGGTGTAATTCTGTCTCTACTTGTACAAAGCCCTACCGTTCAAGAACGTATTGATCAAGGTGGCATTGTAGGTTACGTCATCCTTGGTATGGGTGCAGTTGGCGCTATCATTGCTCTAGTTTGCTTCCTACGCCTTCAAGTGATTGGCGGTAAAATGCGTAAGCAAGCGAAATCAGAAACCGTGATTCCTGGTAACCCTCTGGGTGAAGTTATCCAGGCTTACCAAGAGCACAAAGGTGACAACCTTGAAGATCTTGAAGCGAAACTGGACGAAATCATCCTACGTAACGCACCGAGCATTGAACGCTTTATCAGCTCAATCAAACTGTTCGCTTCTGTAGCACCACTTCTAGGTCTACTGGGTACGGTTATGGGTATGATCGGTACGTTCCAAGCAATCACACTATTTGGTACAGGTGATCCTAAGCTAATGGCTGGCGGTATCTCTGAAGCTCTTGTTACTACGATGCTTGGTCTGGTTGTCGCAATTCCTCTACTGTTCCTTTACACCATCGTACACAGTAAAGGTCGTCGTTTGGTTCAAACTCTTGAAGAACAGAGTGCAGGCTTCATCGCTCGCTATCAGGAAAAACTACATAAAGCCGAAAGCTAAGGAGGCGTTATGTGGTGGTTAGTTGGAGAACTTGAATCAATTAGGCGCTTCTTGGGAATGGGTGGCGATGTACTCGTCGCCATCTTCATCCTCAGCTTTATGCTGTGGGCAGTATTGTTAGAACGTTGGTTCTATTTTGCTGCCGTCGCTCCAAAAGCCATGAAAAAAGCCGTTGGCTCATGGCAGGAGCGCTCAGAGCACCAGAGCTGGAACGCTAAGATGATCCGACAAGAAATTGTTTCTCGTCAGGACATTGAGAATAAAAAGGGCCTGCCAATCGTGAAAGTATTGATTGCGCTTTGTCCCTTACTGGGTTTGCTCGGCACCGTTGTTGGCATGATCCAAGTATTCGACATCTTAGCGGTAACAGGAACAGGAAGCCCTCGAGCAATGGCCTCGGGGATCTCAAAGGCAACAATCCCAACTTTAGCCGGGATGGTGGCTTCTCTATCAGGACTGTTCTTTAGTTCACGTCTTGATCATTTAGCCAAAGTCACAACGCAAAAGCTGGAAGATAAGCTAAAGCATATTGCCTGAGTAAATGGAATTAGAGGTATAGGTCATGAAAAGACGCTATAGCAGTGATAGCAGTGATGAAACCGCTATCGATATGACACCGATGCTCGACATCGTATTCATCATGTTGATCTTCTTTATCGTAACAACATCGTTCGTAAAAGAAGCTGGTCTAGAAGTAAACCGCCCGACAGCAAGCTCTGCGCAAACCGTGAAAAAAGGTAACATCATGGTCGCAGTTGGTGCGGCGGGTGATGTTTGGGTTGATAAACGCCGCATCGAAGTGGACGCGGTTCGCGCGAATATTGAACGTCTTCGTGCAGAAAGCCCTGATGGCGCAGTTGTTATCCAAGCCGACACTGAAGCAAATGCTGGCGTAGTCGTGAAGGTTATGGACCAGATCAAAATGGCAGGTGTAGAAAGCATCTCCATTGCCGCAACCAATAAGGATTAAGCTTATGCGGTATCTGGCCTCAATTGCACTGGCGCTCATTGTCTCCCTCGGGTTGTTCTGGGGGATGGACAAGCTAGTAAACAAAGAGCGCCACGAGTTAGTGTCGAATGATGACCTGCGTATGGTCGAGTTTATTCGCATTAAACCAGACGAAAAAATACAGGAGAAAAAACGCGAACTTCCAAAACCACCACCGCCTAAGCGTCCGCCGCCACCGCCAGAAATGAAAGTGACAGCGACAGTAAAACCGGTGATGGAGCAGACCCCAATGGATATGCCAAAGCTTGACCTACCCGTAAATGTTACAGGTGGTTCGGTGCTTGGACATTATAGCCAGGGTGGAGGTGCGCAACTCGCGGGTAGCGGAGGTCCAACACCTCTAGCGACATTCCAACCTCAAATGCCTAGGAAGGCTGCGAAAGCAGGAATAGAAAAAGGGGTCGTCTTATTAGAGTTTACTGTAAACGCACGTGGTGCCGTAGAGGACATCAAAGTTCTTAAAGAGCAACCACGACGCTTAGGCCTCGGTCGAGCGGCAAGAAAAACAGTCTCTAAATGGACATTTAAACCAAAATTGGTTGACGGGAAACCTGTTAGCTCGCGCCTATCGCAAGAAATAGAGTTCTCAACCAATTAAGGAGTCACGATGAAAAGTTTATGGAAAAGCAAAGTGGCTTCTTTAATTCTCTTCGCAGGAGTGGCAATGGCCGCTCCTACGATGGCAAAAGAAGCTCCTCAGTTATCAGATCGGACATTTCGAACCGTTAACAAAGTGCAAGAGTTGATCGCAACTGAAAAATATTCAGCAGCGAAAGAAAAACTAGCAAGCGCTTTAGAAAGCACAAGTTCGAAAAAATACGACCGAGCAGTTTTACTTCAGCAGACTGGCTTTTTGTATTCGCTACAAGACAATTATGTGCAAGCAGCAAAATACTTTGCCGAAGCATTACAGCTCGACGCACTTCCCGTTCCGGTTGCTCAACAAGTTCGCTACAGCTTGGCTCAGCTTTACCTAGCTGAAGAAAAGTATACGTTGTCTGTAAAAACGATGAAGGAATGGTTCAAGGTTGCAGAAACAACCAAAGAGAAGCCTCAAGCTCATGCTTATATCACGTTAGCGAGCGCTTATGTTCAGTTGGAAGATTACAAAAATGCAATCCCGCCAACCAAAAAAGCCATCGCGATGAGCAAGAGCCCAAGTGAGTCTTGGTACTTAATTCTCGTTGCATCTCACTACGAGTTAGGCCAGCTGAAAAGCGTTGCCAGTGTACTCAAAACTCTGACTTCAAAGTACCCTCAGAAAAAGCGTTACTGGATGCAACTTTCTGGTGTCTACATGGAGCTAGGTCAAGAACGCAACTCTCTAGCCACCCTAGAAATGGTTTACAAAATGGGGAAACTAGAAGGAGAGAAGGAATATTTACGCTTTGTAAACTTCTTGGCTTATCAAGGTATTCCATATAAAGCAGCCAAAACTCTTGAAAAGGAAATGGCAGCTGGAAACATTGAAAAGACGAAGGAAAACTATGACCGCCTAGCCAGTTTCTGGCAGCAAGCTAAAGAGCTAGATAAATCAATTCTCGCTTATAAAAAGTCATATAACCTCGCTCCTTCTGCTAAAACGCAAATTCAGATTGCTCGCTTAATGATACAAGACAAGCAGTATTCTGAAGCAACTCGTTTTGTAGAAAGCGCGGCATCCAGTGCCTCTAAAGAGCAAAAGGCAGAACTTGAATACATTCGCGGGATGGCCTATTTCGAGCTTAAGCAACCACAAAAGGCCTTGCAGGCGATGAAAGGCGCTGCTCAATCGCCAAAATTCAGGTCAACCGTTAGCCCTTGGATAAATTTCCTAGAGTCTCAAGGATAATTCGAAGATTAAGTGTGAGTCAGTCGCACGCCTGGGGAAGTGAAAGCTTCCCCTTTTTTCCGTTTTATCTTTATTAACCCCTATTTTTAACCAGAGTCACTCACGCAAGCCAAATCGGGACTCTAAACCTAAAATCAGCACACTAAACGGTTGTAGAAATGGTTTTAATAACAGAGTGCGCGGATGGTAAGTCCTGTACCACGCTCCTTCTTCGCTGTTTAGGAACACTCTGGCGTAAGTAACTATTTCATCTGGGACGATCACAGACAGAAAGATCAACTGGTAACAAAATAGAGATCATGATACTCTTCGCCTCCATTTTTCTGGCGGGATTATCACCAATATCCACCCCTTTGGTGGTTGATTTCTCAATGCCAGTGCTATCGTTATAAGAATGTCGAACTTTCCTTCGGCACTCAATCAATCCAATCAAAAGTGGAACAGTACAATGGGCAAAGGTACTCTCTATATCGTATCTGCACCTAGCGGCGCAGGTAAATCTAGCTTGATCTCAGCGATGTTGGAACGCAACCCAACCTACGCAATGAAAGTGTCTGTGTCTCACACCACGCGCAACATGCGACCTGGTGAAGAAAATGGTGTCCACTACCATTTTGTAGCGAAAGATGAGTTTGAAGCCCTGATCGCTAAAGGTGACTTCCTAGAATACGCAGAAGTGTTTGGTAATTATTACGGCACATCTCGTGTATGGATTGAAGAAACACTAAATAAAGGTATCGACGTTTTTCTAGATATCGACTGGCAAGGCGCACGCCAAATCCGTGAACAAATGCCAGAAGCCAAAAGCATCTTCATCCTGCCACCATCAAACGGTGAGTTAGAGCGTCGCTTGAACACTCGTGGTCAAGATAGCGATGAAGTGATCGCAAAGCGTATGGCTGAAGCCAAGTCGGAAATCTCTCATTACAACGAGTACGACTACGTGATCGTAAACGACGATTTTGATACCGCTTTGATGGATTTTAAAGCTATCTTGCGTGCTGAAAGATTGAAGGAAGAAAAGCAAGCTGCTAAATATAAAGGTATGCTTGAAGCGTTGTTAGCAGAGTAACTTCAAAAAAGTCACGCTGTAAAACATAAAGAATTTCCCGTTTTTTGCCCAGTGCGAAAAACACAATAAACTACCTGAGAAAGTCCACAAACGGTGGCTTGTCTAATTGCTAGTAAATAAAGTAGTTAGGTTGTATACTTTCTCGTCATTCTAAAATTTTAGTTAACTATTTGGAGTCCTCATGGCACGCGTAACTGTTCAAGACGCTGTTGAAAAAGTTGGCAACCGTTTCGACCTAGTACTGATTGCGGCTCGCCGCGCTCGTCAAATGCAAACTGGCGGTAAAGATGCACTAGTGCCAGAAGAGAACGATAAGCCAACGGTTATCGCTCTACGCGAAATCGAAGAAGGTTTAATTACTAAAGAAGTTCTAGACGCTCGTGAACGTCAAGAACAGCAAGAGCAAGAAGCGGCAGAGCTAGCGGCAGTAAGCAGCATCGCTCACAACCGTTAATTCTGACTTTAGAATTCAACAACCTCCCGGGCCTATAATTTGTATCTATTCGATAGCCTCAAAGACGTTGCCCAAGAATACCTAACAGAGCCTCAGATTGAGGCTCTGCGTCAATCTTATGTGGTAGCGAGAGATGCCCATGAAGGGCAAACCCGCTCTAGCGGTGAACCATACATCATCCACCCTGTCGCTGTGGCTCGTATCTTGGCCGAAATGCGCCTTGATATCGAAACCCTCCAAGCTGCTTTGCTGCATGACGTCATTGAAGACTGTGATGTAACTAAAGAAGATCTCGAAGAGAAATTCGGCAACACTGTCGCAGAATTGGTTGATGGTGTATCTAAACTGGACAAACTCAAATTCCGCGATAGGAAAGAGGCTCAGGCTGAGAACTTTCGTAAGATGGTTCTGGCCATGGTGCAAGATATCCGCGTCATTCTGATCAAACTGGCTGACCGCACGCACAACATGCGTACGCTTGGCGCGCTTCGACCAGATAAAAAGCGTCGTATTGCTCGTGAAACGTTAGAAATTTACGCGCCCCTCGCTCATCGTCTTGGTATTCACAATATCAAAACCGAACTCGAAGAGTTGGGCTTTGAGGCGCTATATCCCAACCGCTACCGCGTACTGAAAGAAGTGGTTAAAGCCGCACGTGGTAATCGTAAAGAGATGATCCAACGCATTCACAGCGAAATAGAAGGCCGTCTGCAAGATTTCGGCTTGAATGCTCGCGTCGTTGGTCGTGAGAAAAACCTGTTCTCTATCTATAACAAGATGAAAACCAAAGAACAGCGCTTTCACACCATCATGGATATCTATGCGTTCCGAGTCGTTGTTGATACCGCTGATACTTGTTATCGCGTTTTAGGCCAAGTACACAGTTTGTATAAGCCACGTCCTGGTCGCATGAAAGATTACATCGCGGTACCAAAGGCGAACGGCTATCAATCGCTACACACTTCCATGGTTGGCCCACACGGCGTACCTGTTGAAGTTCAGATCCGTACTGAAGATATGGATCAAATGGCGGACAAAGGTGTCGCAGCACACTGGTCTTATAAAGACAAAGGCGACAAGTCTGGCACCACTGCGCAAGTGAAAGCTCAGCGTTGGATGCAAAGCCTGTTAGAGCTACAACAAAGCGCGGGTAACTCATTCGAATTCATTGAAAACGTAAAATCCGATCTTTTCCCAGATGAGATTTACGTCTTCACACCAAAAGGTCGTATCGTTGAATTACCTTTAGGCGCAACGGCTGTCGACTTTGCCTATGCCGTACATACCGATGTAGGCAACTCTTGTGTTGGTGCTCGTGTTGATCGTAACCCTTACCCATTGAGTAAGGCATTGAAAAACGGTCAGACGGTGGAAATTATCAGTGCCCCTGGTGCGCGTCCGAATGCGGCATGGCTAAACTATGTCGTGACTTCTCGTGCCCGCACTAAGATTCGACAAGTACTGAAAACGATGCGTCGTGAAGAGTCGATTACTTTAGGTCGTCGCCTACTTAATCACGCACTTGGCCGTCACTCGATTGATTCAATTTATCCAGAAAATATCCAAGAAGTCTTGAATGATCTTCGCCTAGAAAGCATTGATGATTTATTGGCTGCTATTGGATTGGGTGAGTTGATGAGCATTGTGATCGCACGTCGGCTCCTTGGTGACACCGAAGAGCTCACGACAACAAGCTCAATCCCAACGGACTCGAAGAAGAAGCTTCCGATTCGTGGCGCAGAAGGCTTATTGCTGACGTTTGCAAATTGTTGTCATCCTATCCCAGATGATCACATTATTGCTCACGTATCGCCTGGTCGTGGTTTGGTTGTTCACCGAGAAACATGTCCGAACGTTCGTGGTTATCAGAAAGAGCCAGACCGTTATATGGCTGTCGCTTGGTCTGAAGACTACGATAAAGAGTTCATTGCTGAACTTAAAGTCGACATGCTTAACAACCAAGGTGCTCTTGCAGAACTGACCAACGTGATCTCGAAAACAGGATCAAACATTCATGGCCTTTCAACGGAAGAACGTGATGGTCGTTTATACACTGTGACTGTGCTGTTGACGACGAAAGATCGTGTCCACCTTGCTGGTATCATGCGTAAGATTAAGGCAATGCCTCAAGCAACCCGAGTCAGACGCAGAAAGAACTAACCTCTATCGCCACCTACTCTGTTAGGTGGCGATTTTTTATACCTCAATAAATATGAACCTAGAACGTTACAACCGTATTCACCAAGTCCTAAAAACTCGCCAAACTGATCTGACACTTTGTCTCGAAGAAGTACATAAGCCAAACAACGTCTCTGCCGTGATCCGCACCGCTGACGCGACAGGCTTACACAAAGTTCACGCAATTTGGCCTGACAAAATGCGTACGCTGAGCCATACCTCAGCTGGCGCGCGTAACTGGGTTGAAGTGGATACTCACGATTCGATTGAAACTGCGATTACCGAACTCAAAGCGCAAGGTATGCAGGTTTTGGTGACCAATCTTTCGGACACCGCCGTCGATTTTCGCGAGATCGACTACACCAAACCAACGGCAATCATTTTAGGCAGCGAAAAGGTTGGCGCTTCAGAGCAAGCCAAACAGCTTGCTGATCAAGACATTATTATCCCGATGGTGGGCATGGTGCAGTCACTAAACGTATCGGTTGCCAGTGCCGTAATTTTGTATGAAGCGCAACGTCAACGTGAAGCCGCAGGCATGTACGACCGAGAAGAAAGCGCTCTGCCTAAAGAGACAATCAACCGTATTCTCTTTGAACGTGGTCACCCAGTGCTGGCAAAGGTCGCGAAACGAAAAGGGCTCGTTTACCCACCACTCGATGAAGAAGGTCAAATCATCGCCGATGACGCGTGGTGGCAAGAGATGCAAAGCAAGTAACAGACTTTCGTCATCCTGAACGGCGGCGAAGGAGCGTGGTTCAGGATCTAATTCTCAAATATACAGATGCTGATAGTGTTAACTTCAGCGACATACTTGTTGGAAATAGAATCCTGATGTCGCTAAAGCTCCTCGGAATGATAGGTTATCAGTCAAATCATGACACTAACTAAAGCATGACTATTTTTTCCTGTACAAAAACACAGCTCCATGGTTAACATACTGCTATGTTAACCATTTTCTTGAGCCCTCTATGTCCGCCCAAATGTTATCTGCCGTCCCATTAACCTCCCTTTCTGGAGTTGGCGCGAAAGTCGCAGAAAAACTCGCCAAAGTTGGCTTACATAGCGTTCAAGATTTGCTGTTTCACCTTCCGTTACGCTACGAAGATCGTACTCGTATTTACCCTATTGCCAAACTGCATGCTGGCCTTTGGGCGGCAGTGCAAGGTAAGGTCATGGCAGTCGACACCATCTTCGGTAAGCGCAAAATGCTAACGGTAAAAATCAGCGACGGTAATGGCACTATCACGCTGCGCTTTTTCAACTTTACCGCAGCCATGAAGAACAATTTCACGCAAGGTAAGTTAGTACATGCTTACGGTGAAATTAAGCGCGGTGGCATGGGTTTGGAAATTGTTCATCCTGACTACAAGTTTTACGTCAGCGAGCAAAAGCCCGATGTAGAACAGAGCTTAACCCCTGTTTATCCCACCACCGATGGTTTACGCCAAATCACATTACGCAACCTTACCGAACAAGCTTTAGCCCTGCTTGATAAAACCGCAGTGCAGGAATTACTTCCAGCCGGGCTGTATAACCATCAAATCACGATGTCGCAAGCGCTGCACACCATTCATCGCCCACCACCAACCATTAATTTAGATGAGTTTGACGAAGGCAAACATCCTGCTCAAATCCGCTTGATCATGGAAGAGTTGCTCGCACAAAACTTATCGATGCTGGCGGTGCGTAGCAAAGGCCAGAAGGATTCAGCGTTACCTCTCGGTCCTTGTAATAAACTAAAAACGCAGCTTTTAGCCCAACTGCCTTTCTCTCCTACAAACGCTCAAACCCGAGTCGTACAAGAGATTGAAGCCGATCTAGAAAAACCGCACCCAATGATGCGATTAGTGCAAGGCGATGTTGGTTCGGGGAAAACGTTGGTTGCCGCTTTGGCCGCAGTTAGAGCCATTGAGCATGGCCATCAGGTGGCACTCATGGCGCCAACCGAACTATTGGCCGAGCAACACGCTATCAACTTCGCAAACTGGTTTGAAACCATGGGCATTCAAGTCGGTTGGTTAGCGGGCAAACTCAAAGGTAAGGCAAAGGAAGCCGAGCTGGCTCGTATTGCCAGTGGTGAAGCGCAAATGGTAGTGGGTACTCACGCGCTATTCCAAGAGCACGTTGAATTTCATCACCTTGCTTTGGTCATCATTGATGAACAGCACCGCTTCGGTGTCCATCAGCGATTAGAATTGCGTGAAAAAGGCGCAAAACAAGGCGCCTATCCACATCAGCTCATCATGACAGCAACGCCGATTCCGCGAACGTTAGCCATGACTGCTTATGCTGACTTAGAAACGTCGGTGATTGACGAGCTACCACCGGGTCGAACGCCGATTCAAACCGTTGCCATTCCAGATACAAAACGTGACGACATCGTCGAGCGTGTCCGAAATGCCTGCTTAAACGAAGGCAAGCAGGCATATTGGGTGTGTACCCTGATTGATGAGTCGGAAGTATTAGAAGCGCAAGCCGCGGCAGATACCGCAGAAGAGCTTCAACGTAAACTGCCGGACGTAAAAATTGGTCTAGTGCACGGACGAATGAAGCCGGCAGAGAAACAAGCGGTGATGCAAGATTTCAAAGACAATAAACTGCATTTGCTGGTCGCAACGACAGTGATTGAAGTTGGTGTGGATGTGCCAAACTCTAGCTTGATGATCATAGAAAACCCTGAACGTCTTGGTTTGGCACAATTACACCAGTTAAGAGGTCGCGTGGGCCGAGGTTCCGTTGCTAGCCATTGTGTGCTGCTGTACCACTCTCCGCTGTCAAAAACCGCGCAAAAACGTCTCGGAGTACTACGTGAAAGTAACGATGGCTTCGTCATTGCGCAGAAAGACCTAGAAATTCGTGGCCCTGGAGAACTATTGGGTACAAAGCAGACAGGTCTTGCTGATTTCAAAATCGCAGACTTAGTTCGAGATCAACGCCTGATTCCCGAAGTTCAGCGTATTGCGCGTCATATTCATGACAATTACCCGACTAACGCAACAGCGATTATCGATCGCTGGTTGGGTGAGCGGGATATTTACTCCAAAGCGTAATGATTGAAAGCGAGCCAAATGGCTCGTTTTTTAATACGCCAAAAACAAAGCAAACGTTTGCTTTTTGAGTAAATCTCTCTATAATCGCGCACAAATTTTTAAGTGTGTTAGATCACACTCCACCAACCTGAGTTGACTCTGATTAACAGCAATCACAGGTAACGACGTCAACTCCACCCTGCTCTCCCATTCAGCGAGAACTAGGGAAATATTGCGACTAGCGAGACAAACAATGACAACTTCAAACCGATCTTCGGAACTGGTCTATCAACTCAACGATCGACCACCTTTGCCTCAAACCATTTTTGCCGCACTTCAGCACTTATTGGCGATGTTCGTCGCGGTTATCACTCCGTCACTGATCATCTGTCAGTCTTTGGGTGTACCTGCAGACCAAACGAACACCATCATCAGCATGTCTTTATTTGCGTCAGGCGTGTCTTCGTTTATTCAAATTCGCACCGTTGGCCCAATTGGTTCTGGTTTGCTCTCTGTTCAAGGCACCAGCTTTAACTTTTTAGGTCCTATTATTGGTGCAGGCCTATCGCTGAAAGCCGGTGGAGCAGACATCAGCACCATGATGGCTGCCATTTTTGGTACGATTTTAGTCGCATCATTTGCAGAAATTTTCCTATCTCGCGTATTGGAGCATGCCCGCCGAATCATCACTCCGCTCGTTTCAGGCATCGTCGTCACTCTTATCGGTCTCACACTGATTCAAGTCGGCTTAGTATCAATGGGCGGTGGCTACGCAGCATTAAATGAAGGAACCTTCGGCAGCTTAGACAAACTTGCTCTGGCTGGAACGGTACTTGGATTAATTGTGATTTTAAACCGCTCGAAAAACCCATACATCCGTGTGGCTTCAATCGTGATTGCGATGCTAGTGGGCTACATCATGGCGTATTTTATGGGGATGGTAGATACTTCTCAGCTAGGCGCAACCGAGATCGTAGCACTGCCCGTACCAATGCAATATGGCTTATCGTTTGACTGGTCTCTGTTCATTCCGCTGGTACTGATTTTCTTTATTACCGCACTAGAGGCCATCGGTGATATTACCGCAACATCTGAAGTGTCTGGTGAGCCAGTAAAAGGCCCAGTGTACATGAAACGCATTAAGGGCGGTGTGTTAGCAGACGGCTTAAACTCCGCAATCGCAGCCGTTTTCAACAGCTTCCCGAACTCAACGTTTAGCCAGAATAACGGCATCATCATGCTAACAGGAGTCGCGAGCCGCTACGTGGGTTACTTTATTTCTGGCATGTTAGTGATTCTTGGCTTGTTTCCTGGCGTCGCTAGCTTTGTTCAGCTGATTCCTGAGCCAGTACTTGGCGGCGCAACGATTGTCATGTTTGGTACGATTGCTGCCGCTGGTGTGCGTATTATCTCTCGTGTTGAGCTCGATCGCCGCGCAATTCTGATCATGGCCTTATCCTTCTCAATGGGACTTGGTATCGCACAAAAACCAGAGATCCTGCAATTTATGCCAGAATTTATTAAGAGTATTTTCTCAACTGGTGTTGCAGCAGGTGGCATCACAGCGATCATTTTAAATCTACTTCTGCCAGAGAAACTGGAAGACGAAGATGAACTTCCTCAGGAAGTGAAAGAGTCTTAAGATTATTGAGAATAAGAAAAGCCCAACCTAATTAGGTTGGGCTTTTTGTTTTAAAGGGTGCGGGCCATCGACTTACTTGGTAGGAAAGCTGATTTGAGCGATTAAACCGCCTTCACTGCGATTACGCATCACCACAGAGCCTGAATGTTGGCTGATTATACGCTTCACAATCGCCAACCCTAGCCCAGTGCCTTCACTACCGCGAGCGGTGTCACCACGCGTAAAGGGTTCAAATAACCTCGCGATTTGAGAATGCTCGATACCCGGTCCGTTGTCCTCTACTGAAATCCACACTAGCTGCTTATCTGCTGTCACACCAGTGCTGATTTTGACCCAGCCATTGCCATAGCGTAGCGCATTCACAACTAAGTTACTGATCGCCCGCTTAATCGCAATCGCGCTTCCTTTGGCTGGCGGCAAGTTAAGATTAAGATCTGTTTCAATTTCAACCTCATAACCACCTTCAGAACTGGCGACGTCACTGGCAATCGTACTGATATCAACCGCTTCAAACGATTCTTGGTTCACCGGTTTGAGGTAATCCATAAACTGACTGATGATCTCATTACATTCTTCCGTATCGCTAATGATCCCCTCCGCAAGATAGCTGTCCTCAGGAGACATCATTTCTGTCGCTAGGCGAATACGCGTCAGAGGTGTTCGTAAGTCATGGCTAATCCCTGCCATTAATAAGGCTCGGTCTTCTTCTAGCTCTTGAATACCTTTCGACATTTGATTAAAGGCTCGAGTTACAGAGCGAATCTCCGATGCGCCTTTCTCTGCTAAGGGGGGCGGGATCTCACCTCGACCGACGTCTTTCGCGGCTCTCTCTAAAGCCAAAAGTGGACGGTTTTGCAAACGAATAAACAACCAACCACCTGCAATGATCAGCAGCGCCATAATCAAGCTGTTACGAAACAGCGGGGCAAAATCTTCTTCTTGCAGCTCAGATAACGGAATACGAATGATGGAGTTCGGCAACTTTTCGATGTGCATCCACAAAATGTAACTTTCATCGCCAAGCAATAAGCGCACTTCTGTGGGCGAACCCAGCTCTTGGCTCATTTCTTCAGACATCAAATCAATCGACATTGCGTGATGAAATTCAATCGCCTTATCGCTATCGAGACTATGAACCGTCACCCCTAATCTTTCTAACAATTGACGCCTTAACGGTGCATCAGACTTTAAAGGTCCTTCATCATCAAGCACCAAATTGAGCTCATGGGCGAGAATTTTATTGAACTGCTGCAAACTCGGCATCAACGCGTAGTTAAAAACGGCGTAGTAAGAGAAAACTTGGCTCGCGAGAAGCAAAGAGATGAACAGCAGAATAGATTGTGTCAGTGAACTTCGGATGCGCATGGAACGTTCCTAGTGGTCCTAATCGCGAAATTTCAGCCTTCAAAGGGAAGGTAATGAAGGCTGAAGTTGCTATAGCCAAGTGCTGGCTATGGAGTGAAGAGATTACACCTCTTTGCCGTCTGGGACGAAAACATAACCTAGGCCCCATACGGTTTGAATGTAGCGCGGCTTGCTCGGATCGTCTTCTAACATGCGACGTAAACGTGAGATTTGTACGTCAATAGAACGTTCCATTGCAGAATATTCACGGCCACGCGCCATGTTCATCAATTTATCTCGTGACATTGGCTCACGCGCATTCATCACGAGCGCCTTTAGGACAGCAAACTCTCCAGAGGTGAGTGGCATTGCCTCATCACCGCGGAACATCTCGCGAGTGCCTAGATTGAGTCGGAACTCCCCGAACTCCACCACTTTTTCTTCCGTGCTTGGTGCACCCGGCAACTCTACAGTTTGGCGGCGTAATACGGCCTTGATGCGAGCCAACAATTCGCGTGGGTTAAACGGTTTTGGCAAATAATCATCCGCCCCTACCTCAAGACCCACGATGCGATCCACTTCATCACCTTTCGCGGTGAGCATTAAAATTGGCAACATGTTGTTCGCGTGGCGTAGACGACGACAAATTGACAAGCCATCTTCACCAGGCAACATTAAGTCTAGCACCATTAAGTGAAAGTTTTCGCGCGTTAGTAGGCGATCCATCTGTTCGCCATTGGCGACACTTCGTACCTGAAAACCTTGCTCAGAAAGGTAACGCTCCAATAGAGCACGTAAACGAGCATCGTCATCAACCACTAAAATTTTATGATTTTCTTGCATTGAAACATCCTTTCAGAAGCGTCTATTGTCGAAAATGTATCACTGTTTTTCCTAACGTGCTCAAGCAAATTGTTACTCTTTTTATCTTAAGCGCGTTATTCTCTCTCTAGCAGGTATTTTCAGCACCTACTATTGACCATAATTCCATTCCAGTTCACGTTTGGCCTCAAGCAGCTCTTGCTGTGCCTCAGCCAGCTTGTGACGTTTTTTCTCAATTTTGTCTGCTTTCCCTGAATGCTGAGCTTCGACTAATTCTTCCTCTCGCTCCTCAACTTCTTTAGTCTTTTCTTCCACTTCTGCTTGCAGCTCTTGCCGCAGCTCACCTTCCGAGCATTCATTCTGGATAGCGGAAAGTGCTTGCTCCAAGCCTTTAATGCGATGTTCATTACCTTGCGCTTTTGCATACTCGAGCTGCTGCTCTACCGCTAACTCTTTAGCGTCACAGCCTTTCACTTCATCTTGAGCAAAAACTGAAAGTGAGAAACCTATTGTTAGTGCAGCACTACACATGACTGCTTTGTTCATTTTACTTCTCCGAGAAAGGCACCATGCCTTTATACCAAATATTCTGACGTTGAGACCCAAGTCACTCCTAGTGAGCTTCATGAGACTTGAATCGGTGATAAAGCCTCAGTCTTCCGAGGCCGGTTGAATATATTCAATTGAGTTGATGAACCACTCTTTTTCACCTTCTGGGGTGCGTACCGTGAACTCTTCATCCACTTGTTTTTTCAACATCGCTCGCGCCATAGGTGAATCGATAGAGATGTAGTCTTTCGCATCGCCATAAATCTCTTCAGGCCCGACAATACGAAACTTTTTCACTTCTCCTGCCTCATTTTCTATTTCCACCCATGCACCAAAAAAGACTTTGCCTTCTTGTTGCGGAGAATAGTCAACGATCGTGACTTCTGGCAGGAATTTACGAAGGAAGCGGACACGACGGTCGATCTGACGGAGTAAACGTTTATTGAAGGTGTAATCCGCATTTTCTGAGCGATCGCCTAGGCTCGCCGCCCAAGTGACGATCTTGGTGATTTCCGGGCGCTTTTCATTCCAAAGGTAATCATGCTCTTGTTTGAGTTTGTTGTAACCTTCTCGTGTAATCAGCTTAGTTTTCAAATTAACTCCTATCTCAACTAAAAAATGCTGCTCTTTGGCAGCATTAAGGAGATGATATACCCAAAGATCCAATGTTGTTCAGGCTTTGGGTATCAAGGTGATAAGGCGGCCAGAGTGTTACTTTTCGTAATCCGGTTTTTGCGTCACGATGTAATTCGTATCACTCGAAACAACCGCGCCATGTTTTAGAAAGTTTTTACCTAAAATCATGCTGTAATGGAAGCGACCTCGGTCCTGTAAGTTGACTCGGATCTTCTTCTCTAATTCGCCAAGCTTAACATGCATTTCAACCACAGGGCGTACGTTCGCTTTCTCGCCTTTCTTAGCTTTAATACGCATGACATCAACAACAGGCTTGGTAAACGCCTGTTTCATGCCAAGATCGTTCTCATAGGTAAAGCTCACCATGTCTTTGCCGTCTTTCTTAAACTGCTTGATGTTCTTAGCATTGATTGAGCTTACATCTGCACCCGTGTCTAACTTCACAGGGAAAGACATCCCCTCAACTTCAGCCACTTCGATATGGCCAGCTTTGAAAAGTGGCCTTGCATCTAGTAGATGGTCTGCGCGAGTGTTCAGCAACACACCACCCTTGGCTATGTCATGACCAAAGACGAAAAAGGGTTGAGTGTCACCCTCATCAAGCACATCGAGCGCAAACTTCATTGATGTGTCTTTTCTACCGAGAAGAAAGTCTCCTTCGACAACAGGGCGAACCGCGCTGCCAACCTTGAGCTTTTTCAACACTGGTTTGGTGATTTTTTCTTCTTTCCCCTCATCGTTCATTAAATAAAACGTGACGGATTCATCCTTACCTTTTTCTGTTACTTCAAACCCATTTACACGCAGTAATGGCGTTTTCACAGTAAAAGTGGGGTAAGCAGGGACGGTATAACCATCAATGGTGACCTGTTCTTCTGGTGAAACGACAAGAGGTTTTGATTTGAGTGCGCTTTTGAACGTTTTTTCTACGCCACCCAGTAGATTTTCTCTGTCCGTATCAATAACAAAGTGCTGACTCGCGACGTCCCGACCTAAGCGAATTTGCGAACTGAACTTACTGCGATCACGCAGATACACCAACCAACGTTGAGTTTCATTTTCGCCGACTTTGACGGGTAAATAGACTAAAGGGCGCTCGCTTTTGGTCGTTTTCAGCATTCGTACCAAGGGTAATGTCATTGGATGACGCTTGCCATTCTCGCCCTCTAACATAAAAGAGACTTCGTTATGCTTTTTGTCTACCTTGATGTCCAGTGCATGGACGTTGGTATAACGGCTAGAAGTTGAGATGCTGATCTTATATGGCACACCTTCGACTTCAACCGTCTCTTTTTTGCCAATCATTTTTGCGCGTGGCTGTTCTTGAAGGTAATCGTAACCAGCGAAGACCCATGCGTTATCATCGAGATAGGTTTTACCAATCAAGATAGGAGAAGAGAATTGCGTACGCTTGGTCAGGTTCACTTCCGTATCAACGGTGTGACCAGCGATTGTCATCGGCATTTTTATTGTCGGGCGTAGGATGGGCTTTTTGCTTGTTCGACTGCGAATCGCGCTCACTCTTTCCAGATCATCGGTAATCTGTATTTCCTTCCCTGTATAAGGGTGAGGAACCGTAAAGCTAACCTTTACTTGATATGGCTTAAAGCTGTCGGCGTCCCACTTTGCCTTCGTACCACCTAAGTCATCGACAATCGCCCAAAGTAACTCGTTATCTTTCAAATCTTGGTAATCTGGGTGTGAGCTACTGACATGGATATTCTCCGCATGCATCGATGTCGTATCTGCACCAGTATCAATCTTGCCAATAAATGGCACCGCTTTTAGTTCCGGAATGTCACTGTAGTAGACGCTCTCCACACGCCCTAGTACCAATTTGTTATCGAGCTGATAAACGGGAGCTTGTGTGGTTCCTGAGATAGACTGCGCCCAACTAAGCGGGGCGACAAGTAAGGCACTCGTAAGCGCTAACGCCAAAGACATTTTTTTCATCATGATTATCCGTATAAGCCGAGGTACATTTAGTGATATCAACAACCGTGGAATTAGGTTAGTCGATAACTGCGGATATAAGTTCTCAATTTAATTACAGTTTTGACATAAATCTGACTGATGTCCACCAGCGCCCGGTAAATTTTTGCCTCGTTAATTTAAAACATTGCAAATTCTTCGAACGACCCCAATGTTCTATACAACCAAAACTGAATTAAAAGAGAAAACACGGATGAGCCAAGCTATCTGTCGCATGATTGCTCAAGAACTGAATGTTCGCCCAGAGCAAGTCAACGCCGCTGTCACCCTAATTGATGATGGCAACACTGTCCCTTTTATTGCACGTTACCGCAAAGAGGTGACGGGGGGCCTTGATGATACCCAGCTGCGTACTTTGGACAGCCGTCTGTCTTACCTTCGTGAAATGGATGATCGCCGTCAAACCATCCTCAAATCAATCCAAGAGCAAGGCAAACTGACGCCAGAGCTAGAACAAGAGATCGCGCAGGCAGACAGCAAAACTCGTCTTGAAGACTTATACCTACCTTACAAACCCAAGCGTCGTACGAAAGGTCAGATCGCGATTGAGGCTGGTCTTGAGCCACTCGCAGATCAACTTTGGAATAATCCACAAACCGAGCCAGAAAGCGAAGCAAGCAAATACCTTGATGCAGACAAAGGCATCGCAGACACCAAAGCTGCATTGGATGGCGCTCGCGCGATCATCATGGAGCGCATCGCAGAAGACGCAAACTTACTGGAAAAAATTCGCAACCACTTAAATCGCAATGCGGAACTGGTCTCACGAGTCGTTGAAGGCAAAGAGCAAGAAGGCGAGAAGTTTAAAGATTACTTCAACCACAACGAGCCCCTAAGCAAAGTGCCATCGCACCGCGCACTGGCGATGTTGCGTGGCCGTAACGAAGGCTTCCTGATATTGGCAATGAATGCCGATCCAGAACAGGAAGAAGGTGCTCGTCAGTCTTACTGCGAAACGATTATCGCCGACCATTATGGCGTGACGCTAAGCAGCGCACCGGCGGATACCTGGCGTAAGCAAGTGATCAGCTGGGCATGGCGCATCAAAGTATCGATGCACATGGAAACCGAGCTAATGGGCGCAATGAAAGAGCGCGCTGAAATCGAAGCGATTGAAGTATTCGCCACTAACCTAAAAGACTTGTTGATGGCAGCTCCGGCTGGCCCTCGTGCAACACTTGGTCTAGATCCGGGTCTGCGTACAGGTTCAAAAATCGCGGTTGTCGACTCAACAGGTAAAGTGCTTGCAACCGAAACCATCTACCCTCACCCACCACAAAAACAATACGACAAGTCAGCACAAATCGTTGATCAGTTGGTGCGTAAGTACAACGTGGATTTGATTGCGATTGGTAACGGTACGGCTTCACGTGAAACCGACAGCTTTGTCGCAGACGTCATCAAACGTGGCAACCTGAAAGTTCAGAAGATCATCGTAAGTGAAGCGGGTGCATCGGTTTACTCAGCGTCTGAGCTTGCAGCAAAAGAGTTCCCGAATATGGACGTGTCTCTGCGTGGTGCAGTGTCGATTGCTCGTCGTTTGCAAGATCCATTGGCTGAACTCGTGAAAATTGATCCGAAATCTATTGGTGTGGGTCAATACCAGCACGATGTAAGCCAATCTATGTTGGCAAAACGCCTAGATGCGATTGTGGAAGACTGTGTAAACGCGGTTGGTGTTGATGTGAACACTGCTTCTGCGGCGCTACTGACGCGCGTAGCAGGCTTATCAAGCACCATCGCGCAGAACATTGTCGACTTCCGCGATGAGAACGGCCGCTTCGAAGCACGTACAACCTTGAAGAAAGTACCTCGTTTAGGTCCTAAGGCGTTCGAGCAGTGTGCGGGCTTCCTGCGTATTATGGATGGTAAGAACCCACTTGATGCGTCTGCGGTTCACCCAGAAGCGTACCCAGTGGTCAAAGCGATTTCTGAGAAGAACAACAAAGATATCAAAGCACTGATTGGTGATTCAAGCTTCCTTAAAGGTCTGCATGCGGTCGATTACACCGACGATAACTTCGGCGTTCCAACCATTACAGACATCATCAAAGAGCTGGATAAGCCGGGTCGTGACCCACGTCCAGAATTCAAAACGGCGACGTTTGCAGAAGGTGTAAACTCGGTATCTGACTTGGAACCGGGCATGATTCTAGAAGGCGTGGTGTCTAACGTAGCCAACTTCGGTGCCTTCGTTGATATCGGCGTTCACCAAGATGGTCTTGTGCATATTTCTGCACTGACAGATCGTTATGTGTCTGACCCACGTGAAGTGGTGAAAGCGGGCGACATCGTCAAAGTGAAAGTGATGGAAGTTGACGTGCAGCGTAAGCGTATTGGTCTATCGATGCGTATGAACGACGAACCGGGTCAAGACAACCGTAGCCAACGCTCATCAGCAGCGCCGCGTCGTAATGACCAACCGCAGCGTCGTCAGCCTCGCCGTGATGATTCGTCATCGAACAGCGCGATGGGCGGTGCGTTTGCTGCTGCGTTTGCTAAAGCGAAAAAGTAACCTTACCTAGGCTTCACCGCTAACGAGCTTTCATAACTAAAAAGAAAACGCTCCAATCAGTCAACCTGCTTGGAGCGTTTTTGTTTGAGTAGGATATTGAGTCGTCATAATACTGCTATCACTTCTGACGGGGTATGGGGAGCGACTGCATGACCATAATGAAACTTGATCACCTTCCTGCGCTTTTCCATTAATCCTTCATTGATCGCAGCATCCAAAATGCGCTTTGGTAAGCGAAAGCGGATCGCGTAGCCTTTCCCCTGGTCTTCACTATACGATTTGAGCGCAAGCAAACTAAAAAGCCGTTCTAGTGTATCTTCCGGCTCTTCTTGATAACGCGTGTCGACTTCCGTTTCCATATCATAATCAGGATGCTCTGAAGGATCCCAAGAAGACTGACGTCGGCGCTTGTCATCACCTTTTACTTTTCGCTCTGCATTGGTTTTGGCCAATGCGACCGTTGGCGTTACAGGCTCTCGGACTTTATTGTCGCGAGCTGCTTGTTCCGTCTGCACATTCACGGATGGGGCGATCAGTGGCACACTTACGTTGGTCGGTGACACAATCATTGCGAACCCTCCTCAGAGTCGCCCAACTCGTCAATATGGCTTAGCTTTATTGGCTAATAAAACCTCACCAGCCTTTATATCGACCACTTTTTAAACAACTTGAGGTGTTTCCGCTCGCACTTGCTCAATCGTGAGCAAACTCTCGGATTTGAACACAAAATTCGTCATGTTCGGTGATAAAAGGCGCATGAGAGGACTGATTAAAAACAAACTGCTGGGTATGAGGCAACTGTTCACTTAAATCGTTAGCTACTTTAATTGGCACCAACCCATCTAAACGGCCATAAAGACGCAACATTGGAACAGAAAGAGACGTCAACGCATCGCGCAGATCCACATCAGCAAGGATGTTTAGCCCAACCAACAGCGATTCAGGGTTTGGCTGAGGGCGCGATAGTATCGCTTGCTTGAGCTGTTTAACGTCTTTACGCGCTGATGGGCTGCCCATCGCTTGCAACGCCATAAAGCGCTCAATGGTCAGTGAGAAATCTTCTAGCAACTGAGAGGTGAACGCACTCAGTACATTCGGTTGAATGCCGCGCCACGGTTTTTCTGCTGCAAATTTTGGTGAGCTGGCAACCGTAATCAACTTAGCCACGCGCTCGGGCATATTTAATGCCACATGCGTCGCCACTAAACCTCCGAGGGACCAACCAAGCCAAATCGCTTTCTCTGGCGCACCTTGCACCACCAAGTTAGCAATATGGTCTAAATCTTCGGCATGAGATTCGGCGCTATGCCCGTACCCCGGAAGGTCAACCACATGAACTCGGAAATAAGGTTGAAGAGACTCGACTGTCTGCTGCCATACCGCACCATTCATGCCCCATCCATGAAGCAACACCAAATCTGGTCCTTGACCAAATGACTGCCAGTATAATTTCGTGCTCATGCTCTCAATCTCTCCCACTTATTTTATTCCCTACGGCTTCAGCCAAGCGTTAGGCTGAGTAAAATATCACCATGAATAAACGCTATGTTATCTCATCACTGGCAAAACATCATGCATCGCGTATTGAGCAGTCAATGCGGCCTGTGTCGGTTCCCTATTCAAACACCAAGCCACACAAATACTCTGCGCTGGTGCGAGCACTGTTTAAAATACCTAACTCCGGTAAAACGATGTCAACGCTGCGGTTTATCATTACAGAAAGAAGAAATGAGTACGGATAGTATTTGTGGTGAATGTCTTTCAAAGCCACCGCCATGGCAAAGGCTATACACGTTAGGCGATTACGACTTTCCCCTTTCACGGGAAGTACAACGCTTTAAAGATCACGGAGAGTCTTGGCATGTAAAAGCATTAACCGAGCAACTGGCACAGCGCATCACCACGCCAGCTCCAATCATTACCAGTGTGCCATTGCACTGGCAGCGTTACCTGCGCCGGGGTTTTAATCAAAGTGATGTTTTAGCCCGACACCTCGCCAAGCAATTGCAGACTAATTTTGATGCGAAGGTCTTTCGTCGAGTAAGGCTCGCCCAATCACAGCGTGGTAATACCAAAACAAGCCGTGAACAAAACTTAAAAGGCGCGTTTATTCTCAATAAGCGCCCTCACTCTTCCCATGTTGCCATCGTCGATGATGTAGTCACCACGGGCAGTACCGTCCGACAATTATGTCATTTACTACTTGAAGTTGGCGTAGAAAGCATCGATATTTACTGCATCTGCAGAACACCTGCTCCTCGTTCTCTCTAGATCGCTTCGCCATGCCTTAGCATCAAAAAGACTAGATCCATACGTCAACAAGAGTAGAATAGCAGCAGTAACCTACAAATTTACTCGGGTATTCGTCGTGTCAAATATTACTATTACAGAAACTGCGCAAACGCATTTCGCTAACCTTTTAGGTCAACAACCTGAAGGCACTAACATTCGTATTTTTGTTGTGAACCCAGGTACACAAAACGCTGAGTGTGGCGTGTCTTACTGCCCACCAGAAGCAGTAGAATCGACCGACACTGAACTCTCTTACAGCGGTTTTTCAGCTTACGTGGATGAGCTGAGCCTGCCGTTCCTTGAAGACGCTGAAATCGATTTTGTTACCGATAAAATGGGCTCTCAGCTAACGCTAAAAGCACCTAACGCTAAAATGCGTAAAGTTGCGGACGACGCACCACTGGTTGAGCGCGTTGAGTACGTTATCCAAACTCAAGTCAACCCACAGCTTGCTGGCCACGGTGGTCACGTAAACTTGGTTGAGATCACTGAAGACGGTGTTGCGATTGTTGCATTTGGTGGCGGTTGTAATGGCTGTTCTATGGTTGACGTAACACTAAAAGAAGGCATCGAGAAAGAACTGCTAAACCAGTTCATTGGTGAACTAACCGCAGTTCGTGATGCAACAGAACATGACCGTGGTGATCACTCTTACTACTAAGAGTAAACACTGTCAGAAAATGGGAGGCTTCGGTCTCCCATTTTTGTATCGATACTGAGGTGATGCTGAGATGCTTAGCTCGACTCGTAAAATCCGCTAGAAACTCAGGCGGAGTTCTCATATATTAAGAATCTTACGCATCTCGTAAACGCCAACGACACCAAGGAGCCAGCGTCATGCCGAAACGAACCCCACCAGAGATACTCTCATGCCAGACGGTTGCAAAATCCAAACTGTTTGCTGTGGAAGCGCTCGACCTTCGTTTTTCCAATGGTGAGCATCGTACTTATGAGCGTATGAAGCCAAGTGGACGAGATGCTGTAATGGTGGTTCCTGTAACAGAACAAGGCGATTTATTACTGGTGCGTGAATACGCCGCTGGAACTGAACGTTACGAGCTAGGTTTCCCAAAAGGGCTGATTGACCCAGGAGAAACACCACACCAAGCTGCGGATCGTGAGTTAAAAGAAGAAATCGGCTTTGGCTGTAATCAGTTAACCCCGTTGAAACAAGTTATCCTCGCGCCATCTTACTTTTCGAGCAAAATGACTCTATTTTTAGGACAGGCGCTTTATCCAGAGAAGCAAGAAGGCGATGAGCCTGAACCACTGGAAATTGTGCGTTGGCCACTTGCGCAAGCCGAAGAGTTATTAACTCACATGGATTTCTGTGAAGCACGAAGCATCACAGCGCTAATGTTGGCACTGAAACACTTACCAAACACCACTCACAAGCATAACCAATAACGGTCATTAGAACCGAATAACACTGTGAGTAAGGACTATCACTTATGCCAATGACAAAAGATCTATCTCACCTACTTCCTCAAGTCATCGAGATTGCCCGCAGTGCTGGGCAAATGATCCTCGAAATATATGAAAAGAAACAATACGAGGCCTACACCAAAAGTGACGAAACTCCCGTAACAAGTGCGGATATTGCAGCTCACAAGTTCATCACTGAACGCTTGAGTGATCTGACGCCTGATATTCCCGTGTTGTCAGAAGAAGACGCAGACATAAGCTTAGAGCAACGCGCTCAGTGGGAACGTTATTGGTTAGTCGACCCTCTTGATGGTACTCAAGAATTCATCGCTCGCAGTGGTGACTTTGCCACTATTATCGCGTTGGTCGACAACAATCGACCAACCATGGGCGTCGTTTACGGTCCTGTATCTGGCGTGACTTACTACGCTTATAATGGCAAAGGCGCCTGGAAAATTCCCGACATGTCGGACAGCGTCAAAATCCATACACACAAACACGAACAGCCAGAGCAAAGCATCGCAATTGCTATTAGTCGTCGCCAAGACATCAATCGTATTACTAACCGTATGAGCAGCGCCTGGAATTACGACTTAATACCGCTCGGTTCTGCGGCATTGAAAGCATGCCTCGTCGCGGAAGGGGCGGTAGATTGCTATCTCCGACTAGGTCCAACAGGTGAGTGGGACACCGCTGCGACACAATGCATTGTTGAAGAAGCTGGCGGACGTATTCTCAGCACGCAATTAGAACCGCTGTCATATAACGAGCGGGAAACACTAGAAAACCCGAATTTTATTGTTCTTGGTGATGCGGATTTACCTTGGAATGAGATTTTACAACGCAAAGATTAAGCGCCCTATCGGTAAAATTTAGAGCACAAAATTCTAGCAATAGAAAGGCCACGAATATCTTCGTGGCCTTTTCTTTTTGACCTTCTGTACAGCACTTGGAGTATTTGGCCTACTATGTTCCAATTGCCTGTAAAGCTGAACGAAAGAAAACAAATCAATTAAAAATCATGGTTTTAAATTTCCATTCATTCCCAATGTACAGCGAATAGAGGTTTTAGCTTACAATGATCCAAAAGCAAAAAGAGCTGCACAATAGCAGCTCTTTTAAGATATTGGATTTTGTCACGATAGGTTAGAAGCGCCCTTGGTAGTTAAACTCATATTGACCTTGAGCATTCGGCTTACCCAACCATTTCAGTTGCTCCCCCATGCTGGATGGGAACTCTGCACCAGGTTTGAACCACGCTTTGGTTGAGTACCGTTGATTAGGCATCAGTTCAGCGGAAAACGCCGCAGAGACTTGTTTGCTGCTCTGCTCACCAGTTGCCGTCAATGCACTATCCTGACAGTTTATATCGGCAATCACAGGACCGAGATCTAAGCTGCCAACGGGGCTTTGAATACCACTGGCATTCCATACTAAAGTGCCTTCACCGTTCTTACACCAAGGCGCAGCATAAGTCGCATGACGAATATTCAGCTCAAGCTGCCCATCAACACCAACAGGCACAGGGAGGCGCGCTTGCTCAACAACTTTTACCGCCGGAATCGAGGCAACTAAGTTATTGGCATAAGGGCCATCACTTAAGCTATAGCCGACAAAACCGCGCCCACGGACGTCTATTTCACTACCACGACCAAAGCGCACAGCAAACTCAGCTTTACCTGTCAGTAGACTCGACCATTGGAAATCCCAATTAACTTCTCCAAGGTTCTGGCGCTGCCAACGAATACTAGAAGCTTGACCTTGCCATACCGAACCGTTGGTTCCTTGAATGTCCAGGCCTCTCACTGTTGGTGCTTGTTGTAACACCCAAGAGACTGGTAATCCCATTAAAAGACTGACTGAAAAAAAGACGATAAAGATAACAACGTAAAGTACTGCTCGCTTCACCTTAACCTCGCTTAAACTGAAGGCGGTTTACATCGATCATGCCCGCTTGCTCTGTTCGGTCGATATCTAAAAATTCGACTTCAATACCCTGTTGCTCTTTCAAGTAACGTAACCAATCCACTAGTTGATTAAACGCGAGTGGTTTGATCCACACTTGAACGCTCTCATTACGAGGTTGTACTCGAATCAACTCAACTTTATAACGACGAGCTGAAGAAGAAACCAACTGATTCAACGGTTGACTAGAGTAGCTCACACCGCTGCTTTTTCGCAGTGCAGTGATGCCATCCGCTTTATCTTGTACCCAAGCTAGCAACTGCTTTTCACTTTGAATACGTGACTGAGCTAGCTCCGCACTTTGACTCATTGGTTGTAATAAACCCCAATAAATAATACCGATAACGGCAATAGCGCCACATCCCATGACCAAACGCTGCTCACGCTGCGAGATGCTGCTCCACCAAACCTGAGCTTGAGAAATTAAATTTTTCATCATCACCTCACAAACGCTTCAAAACAAAGCTGCCAACCACAACGTTATCGCTACGGTTCAACTGACCTTGCTCAACATTAAACTTCTCTGCCAATTTCACACGAGCCTGCTCAAAAGGTTGGAAGTCTGAACTACGAGCCTGAATACGTACTTCGCCACGTTGTCCGTCGTATTTAAAGCTAGTGATCTCCAAGTCGCTGACCTGACCAAGCGTCGCGGGTAATGCCGCCAACCATGACAACATTGCCTGCTGACCACCTCCACCAGATAAGCGGCGCTCTTCATCATCCATTTGTCGTTTGAGGTAACTAACGGTAGGAATGCGTCTTTTATTTGGGAACACTTGGCGGAAAATACGCTCACTCTCCTCACGATACGCTTGAGCTTGTGCTTCGTACTTGTGGACCACGAGCAACTGCTGCGCAACCATGACAACGATAAGCACCCCCGCAGCAATGGTGGCTTTTTGCCAGAGCTTCCAGTATTTACCCCAAGAAGATTTCGGCTTGAAGATCCCAGTCAGCAAATTGACTTTGCTTTCTGTCACCCCCTTCGCCAGTAAAGCCATCGTCATTTCTTCTGGTTGCGGCTCCCATATTTCAGGTAACGCAGATTCCGGGACCGAGCTATAGCAATCGAGCTTCCAACCTTCATGATTTTGTAGATAAGAAGAGAGGTAAAGGTCTAACCAAGAAGCGTCGACAACCGCGCCCTCTGTCACAGAGTGACGAATTAGCCATTGCTCGCCAATCATTGCAGCACTGCTGTGATCTCCACGAACCGGTAACGCAAGCACATCGGGTAAAATGCGTTTAATGGCGATACCTTGGCTTGAGAAACGTTGCAGTACAGTCTGAATCCAAGCACGTTCAACTGCGCAAATCTGCGCTTTATCCGCTTGTTTACCCAACACGCTAAAGTGCAGGCCATCAACGTCCTGAGCAACTTCGTCTTCCACTAAGTACGGTAACATCGCCTCGAATTGGCGTGTTGCACCAGGCGGTATATCCACTTGCGTCAGGACCACATCATTACTCGCCAACAGCGCCACAACTTGGCGCTGACCAGCATATGAGACCAATTCATCTAAGTGTTCCCACCCGGCGATTTCACCGCTAGCAATCACTTCCTGTTGATCTGTCGACCACACCACCCAAGGAATGGTACTTTGTTGTTCGCTACTCAGCCGAACGGTCAGAAACTCGCTCACTGATCCCTCCAAAACGACGGCGAACTACGGTCACCGTTTCTCTATTTGTACTTTGCAAAAGGCTTCGGATACGTACACGTGATTCATCCACCAACACTTGTGCATCCAATTCAAAAAAGGCGCTATCCACACCCAAATAGCCTTTGGCGTTTTTCTTTACATCTTCACTTAAGCCAGCCATTTCTGACTCTGCTAAAAATTCATCAATGCTATCCCACCCATCAAATGGGCGTTTTTCAATTAGCTGAATCGCATCACTACTGCTTAAGTTTGGTGAGAACATTGCCACCAAAATCGGAGTTTGCTCAACATCAATCGTATTCACGTTTAAACGCCAGTCATCACTTGGCAATGCACAGACCAACGGCTCCAATTTTTGGAAAATTTCACCACTCACCTGATAGACAGCCCGTAACTCGGAAGCATCTGCCATCCAACCATTTGATGCCAAATAGGAAGGTTTCATCGCTTCATATGTGCTGTCTTCAACCCCAGTAGTCGAACGGACAGAGTCATCAGCATCAATGTATTCCCAAGTAGAGTCTGCAATGATTTCTGCTTGATATGGCTCGACATCCAACTCTTCTAATAGGCGCTGCAATACATTCACTAAATATGGTCTTGTAATTTGCTGACCCGTTGGTTGCACACGACTCAATACATTTAGATTAAAGCACGCTTGCTTGTCTCTAATTCGTCCCGCCGCTTGACCATAATCTAACGGATAGACTTGCTCTTTTATCGCCCACGGTTGACTCATATTAATCGTGTCGGTGTCTTTATAACTTTGTTCGATACCCACTTTTGCTAGCGCCTCGACGCCAAGGCTGTACCAGTACGCTTGCTGGTAATTGATTTGATTAGCGCCTCGCTGAAACTGTAAGAACAAACGTTCCGACATGCTGGCGGCAACCGTCGCCATAATCGCCAGCAACATCAACACTATAATCAAAGCAACACCGCGCTGACGGTTAACCATTATTGCTGTCTCCTGAACTTTCCTCTTTCTGACTCAATGTGCCATCAGGAGTGAGATAAGTGCGGGCAATTTCTCCATAGTCTTTGAGAGTGAGAACAACAGAAACCGCTTTCGGCAGCGCTTTTTCTTCAGCCCACTCTTTTTTCCATTGCTTACCATCATAGAAACGCATATCAAATGACTCGACCTGCGTTAGCAATGGAGTAACAGTACCTTGTTGCCCAACCGGCGTATCAGGATAGCGCCACCATACTCGCTGCAGTGTTTCTTCTTTTAAGCGATAGCCAACCTTGGTTACTTCTCCACGAGGGAACTGCTGCTGAGGATTGTGCCAACCTAAACGGGCAAACATCAGCCCTTTAGTATCGGAGTCCAACAGGTAATCGGACCAAAAAATTAGCCGGCTAGCAGGCTCTTCACCATTAGTACGTGTTTGACGCATCGCCATTTGACGAAAATCGTTATCCATCATAACCATGGCACGCTGAATTTCGTTTAAGCGTTGGGTTCGTTCTTGTGATAGCGCATTGCTACGCTGTACTTGCGATACCACTTGGTACGCTGCGACACTTAAACTGGCAAAGATGGCAATCGATACCAACACTTCAATAAGTGTAAAACCTTTTACCCTTTGGCGCGTGTTTGCGCGGAGATGATTATTGCGCCACATAGCTTCGTACCGTTACTACAGGGCTCGCGCTTTTCTCTACCGAGACGCTCACATCAAATGCTTTCAGCAATGGCTGCGTCGTGGCGACTGGCGTGACTTTCCAGAACCAAGTGCGTCCTGCCAGCTCTTCTGTGCCGTTTTTCGCTTTGAGTTCTCCGGTATTCAACATCACATTTGCCATCTGATTATCCACAACCATGGCTGCAAACATTTTTTCTTCTAGATAACTGATTGTATTAATATGCTGGCTCACAGAGCGAATGACACTGATGGCAGCGGTAGCGAAAA
Source organism: Vibrio sp. 947 (assembly GCF_033339115.1). Classification (NCBI taxonomy): domain Bacteria; kingdom Pseudomonadati; phylum Pseudomonadota; class Gammaproteobacteria; order Vibrionales; family Vibrionaceae; genus Vibrio; species Vibrio sp. 947. The sequence goes on from NZ_JAWOTX010000004.1 coordinate 296,852, forward strand.
TTGCCAGTGCGACCAATACTTCCAGTAAGGTCATGCCTCTCGTCCGGCGATGACTCAAATTTGGGCGAGCTTGCTTAAAATTGCGCATTCTCATCCTCTTTCACTTCTTCGCCCGGAGCTAATAACAAAATTTGTCCACTTTCTTTGCCAATGACTCGCCAACCGTCATTAAAGGCATCACCATTTTGCGGAAAAAAAGACAGGGTAAATGGCGTGACTTCGGCGCTGGAAAAGATAAACACTTGCGGTGGCTCAATTTTCTTTTCGTCCTCTTCTTCTGCGAACATGTCTTCATCAAAAAGAGAACCTGGTTTGAATAAGCGCTCATCATTATCCCAAGCACCACCTCCGAGCTCGAGTTGTAGCGTAATATCTTCTTCTAGCTTGGTTTTGCTCGGAATCTGCTTTAATTTCAGAGGCTGCCAACCTTCTGAGGTTAAACTCAGTAGAGCGTAGGTCGATTTGGCATCATCCACTCGAACGCCAAAATCTTTACCGCTCAGCACCGCTTCTTCATTGAGCAGCTGTAAACGCTGAAAAAAGCTTTGAGCATACTGTTTGGAAAGATCTTTTTGGCTAGTCGGTAACGTCGAGATCACGGCCACAGCCGTAAGAGATAGCAAAACCAGCACCAATAGAATTTCTATCAATGTAAAACCGTTATGTTTTCGCATTTGTTTCATTAGTGCTGGCTTAGGCTCAATTATTGGAAGTCTTGCATGTTCCAGTTGCCAATATCTGCAGCTGGACCTTCTCCACCCTCTTGGCCATCTGCGCCTAGAGTGAAGATATCGATTGTACCGTTATCACCTGGGCTTAAGTATTGGTACTGGTTGCCCCAAGGGTCATTAGGAAGACGTTTGATGTAACCACCATCACGGTAGTTGCGTGGCTCTGGGTTAGATGGCTTGCTAACCAATGCTTCTAGACCTTGGTCCGTTGTTGGGTAAACGCTGTTGTCCAACTTGTACATATCTAAGGCATTTTCCAACGCGACAATGTCCGTAATCGCTTTTTGTTGGTCTGCCTTCTCTTTGTTACCCAATAGGTTTGGAACAACAAAACTTGCCAAAATACCCAGGATAACTACAACAACCATCACTTCTAAAAGTGTAAAACCCTGTTGTTTACTACGCTTAAACTTCATTTTTTTCTCCGAAAGTTAGATTAAAGCCATGCCGTTAGTAGACACGTCTTAATTCGAAATTATCCGCTCATCAAGTTATTCATTTCTAGCATTGGCATCAAGGTCGCCATCACAATGAACAACACTAATCCAGCCATTAATGCAATCAGCGCAGGAGTAAACACACCCAGAGCAATATTGACTGTTGATTCAAAGTTTTGATCTTGGTTATCGGCTGCCCGCGTCAACATGCTCTCTAATTCACCACTTTGCTCACCACTGGCGATCATGTGTAGCATCATTGGTGGAAACAAGCGAGTTTGGTCCAACGCCTTACGCAAACTAGCGCCCTCTCGGACGTTATCCGCTGCAAGCAAGACTTGCTGCTTCACATAACGGTTAGACATAACATCTACCGCAACGCGCATACCCTCGAGAATTGGAATCGCACTGGAAGTACAGATCGAAAGTGTTCGTGCGAATCGTGCGGTATTCAAACCTCGAGAGATCTTACCTATTAGCGGTAAGCTCAAGATTTTTCTGTCCCAAGCTAAGCGAAAGTCTGGCTTTTGCAACGCCAGTTTGAGGCCATAGAAAAGCGCCACCAGCACAACGAAAATAATCAGCCCCCAATCTTGCACAAACTCACTGGCTGCCAGTAAAAATTGCGTCGATTGAGGTAACTCTTGGCCCATCTGAATGATGGGTTCAATGATTTTAGGAACCACTGTCGCCAATAAGAACGAAACGATGACAACCGCGAATACCACCAAAACTACAGGATAAATCATGGCTTGAAGCAATTTAGATCGCATCTTTTGGCGGTTTTCGACATAGTCTGCCAAACGCTCTAATACGGTATCGAGGTGACCTGATTTTTCGCCCGCCGCAACCATAGAGCGGTACAGTTCATCAAACACGTGTGGGTAATCGGCAAAACTGTCGGCGAGCGGATAACCCTCGGTTACTTTCGAGCGAACCGCAGCCAACATAGAACGAATCCTCGGCTTTTCAGCCTGCTCAGAGACCGCACGCAAACACTCTTCCAAAGGCATACCTGATTGGACTAGCGTAGACAATTGCCGTGTGATGAGTGCCAGCTCAGATGTTGAGACGCCGCGCTTAAAGCTGACTGAACCTGAAGACTTAGCCGATTTAGCTTTCGTCTCAACCACTTCAATCGGGATCATCCCTTGCTCTTTGAGTCGCTGGCGCACTTGTCGGGCGTTGTCCCCTTCTATCGTGCCTTTTTTATGCTTGCCTTTTGCATCTAGCGCTTTGTACTCAAATGCCGCCATTAGGTTTCCTTCGTCACTCGCATCACTTCTTCAAGTGACGTAATGCCACGACGCACTTTGCTTAAACCATCGCTGCGAATACTTGGCGTATGGGCGCGAACGGCTCTCTCAATTTCTTGCTCACCAGACTCTCGGTGAATCAACTCTTGTACTTGCTCATCAACCATAATGAGCTCGTGGATACCTGTTCGACCTCGGTAGCCTTTTTGGTTACACGCTTCACAGCCTTTTGCTCGGTGCAGTTCTAACGGTTCATGCGCTTCCATACCAAACAGTTTTTTCTGTTCCGCATCGGCTTCATACGGCTCTTTACAGCTTGGACAAAGCGTTCGAACTAAGCGCTGCGCTAGCACCCCTAATAACGAAGAAGAAATAAGGAATGGCTCAATACCCATATCACGTAGACGCGTAATCGCACCCACTGCGGTGTTGGTGTGGAGAGTAGACATTACCAAGTGACCCGTTAAGGACGCTTGCACTGCAATTTGTGCGGTTTCTAAGTCACGGATCTCACCGACCATCACCACATCCGGGTCCTGACGCAGAATGGCACGCAAACCACGCGCAAAAGTCATGTCAACCTTTGGGTTCACCTGAGTTTGACCGATGCCATCAATATCAAATTCGATCGGGTCTTCAACCGTTAAAATGTTGCGTTCGTTGCTATTGATCTCTTGCAAGCCAGCGTACAAGGTGGTTGATTTACCAGAACCTGTCGGGCCCGTCACCAAGATGATACCGTGAGGGCGGCCAATCAAGTGACGGAAGTTGTCATGCACTGAAGGTGTCATGCCCAAACTATGTAAATCAAGACGAGTCGCGTTTTTATCCAACAAACGCATTACCACGCGCTCACCATGTGAGGACGGCATCGTAGATACACGCACGTCCACCGCACGACCACCGATACGCAACGAAATACGGCCATCTTGAGGCACACGCTTTTCTGCGATATCTAGTTTAGCCATAACCTTCACACGAGAAACTAGCAAAGGCGCTAACTTACGACTTGGGGTCAGAACTTCACGCAATACGCCATCGACACGGAAACGAATCGAAAGGGTTTTCTCGAACGTCTCAATATGAATATCCGACGCACCTTCTTTGATCGCTTCGCCCAACATGGCGTTGATCAATTTGATGATTGGCGCATCGTCTTCCGATTCTAATAAGTCTTCATCGTGCGGCAGTTCTTCAGCCAAAGAGAAGAAATCATCGCTATCAGCACCAATATCTTCCATCAACTGACGCGCTTCAGACGAGTCGCGTTGATATGCTTCGGTCAGCTTTTTATCAAAGGCTTCTTTATCGATAGGTTGCGGTACGAAGCTTTTCTTTAATACACGACGGACTTCAACCAGAGCCGCAGGGTTAAGCGGCTCGACATAGTAAAGAATAGGTGGACGCTCAGGATGCTCTGTCTCCAGCACCAGTTTAAAGCGGTTGGCAAAACTGAATGGCAGACGACGCATACTTGGCGCTGTGTCTAACATATCAACCATTAGTTGTTTTCCATTTGATCAATAAACGCTTGAATCTCTGTTGGGTGCTGACGCTCCTGGCCAAAGGCTGGCATAACCGGGATCTTCTCGTCTGCCATCAACTTCAACCCTTGATCCGCTTTATAAAGCTGTTCTGCGCGAATAAAGTTGTATTTACGCTGCGTAATACCGTCAGCCGTCACACCATCGCGAATAATCGTCGGCTTGATGAACACCATCAAGTTACGTTTTTCTGTTTGCGTGCTAGTTGACTTGAACAGGTGACCCAGTACCGGAATGTCACCCAATAGCGGCACTTTAGACTCACTTTCAAGTGCGCGTTCATCGACCAAACCACCAAGAACCAACATCTGACCATCTTGGATCATGACAGAGGTGTTTAACTGTCGTTTAGCAAAGCGAACGTCAACCGCACCGTTTGCGCCTAATACGTTGGAAACTTCTTGTTCAATGTTTAACTGTACAGAGTCACCTTCGTTAATTTGTGGCACTACTTTGAGTTTGATACCGACTTCTTTACGGTCAACCGTTTGGAATGGGTTGTCGTTGTTTGAGCCAGCCGTAGAGCCCGTAATAACCGGAACCTCTTCACCCACAATAAATGATGCTTCGCCATTATCCATTACGGTAATACTCGGAGAAGATAGAATGTTTGAGTTGGAGTCAGAAGCAACAGCACTAATTAGCGCTGTCCAGTCACCCATGACAATACTCATTGCCGCACCATTTACTCCGCTAAGCGCTGACGCTAGCGTAGAGTAGTCACCTGATTCAGTAACATCATATGGCGTTCGTTCGCCATTAGAGTTGGTATAGTATTCAGTGCGGGTTTGATCTTTTGCTTCTTCTAAACCAACCATCACCTGACCAATCGGGGCTCCTGAGTTACCGTACTGAATTACAGCACCCGTTTCTAATGAACCCCACTGAACACCTAGGTTAATACCATCACCTTCAGACATTTCGACAATTAACGCTTCAATAAGAACCTGAGCACGACGAATATCGAGTTGAGAAATGACGTCTTGTAATGCCATCATAATATCTGGTGGCGCTGTTAAAACTAACGAGTTAGTTGCAGCGTGAGCAGCAATGACGACCTCACCACGCGATGCACCTGATGTTTTCTGACCAGCTTGCTTTTCAGCTTGCAGGTTATCGGAAACACCTTTCAATACATCCACCAAGTCTTCAGCTTTCGCATTTTTCAGGTACACAACTCGGTTGTTACCTTTTGTCGCCATTTCAACATCAAGTTGACGAATCAAACGTTTCAAGCGGGCTCTTACTTTTGGATCACCAGAAATTAAAATCGCGTTAGTACGTTCATCGGCCACAATTTTAGGTTCAAGGAACTCTGGCGTGCTTTTCTGATTCGCACTTTTATTCAGTGCTTCGACAATGCGTACCATTTCAGCAGCAGATGCATTACGCAGCTCCACCAATTCAATTTCTTTATCACCGGCTTGGTCAACACGCTTGATGATCTCTGCTAAGCGATTCACTACTGCCGCACGACCAGTAATCAAGATAATATTCGCTGGATCATAATGAACCACGTTACCGGCACCGGCATTATCAATCAGTTGACGAAGTAGAGGAGACAACTCTCGAACCGACACATTACGCACCGCGACAACTCGAGTGATAACACTATCGCCTTGCGCGCTGCCATCACCTAACACAGGGATTGCTGAGGTTTTTGAGTCTTTTGCTTTGATAACCTTAAGTACCCCATTGTCCATTTCTACGACTGCGTAACCGTATACTTCAAGGACATTAAGGAAAAAGCTGTAGTATTGCTCTTCGTTAAGAACGTCATAGCTGCGGACATCGATTTTACCGCGTACTGAAGGATCAACAATGATGGTCTTTTCGAGGTTACGACCAACTATGTTGATGAATTCTTGAATATCAGTGCCTTTAAAGCTCGCACTAAATTCGTTTGCCATTGCACCTGGTACGCAGAGTAAACTTCCTGCTAGTAGCCAAGCACTTTTGCTGAACCAATGTTTCACGTATGTCTCCCTGAACTTACGCCGGTTGCCTAAGTCTTACAATTGGATATAGATATCGTACTGTTGGCCGTCTCGCTCAACAGTTAAATTTAATTCTTGCGGATCGCTCATCACTTGCATCAGTTGTACTGAAGAAGACGGGTCACTTAAATCGATCCCGTTCAGTTGAACCGCAATATCGCCAGGTTGTAGCCCTACATCATTAAATAATGCGGCATCACGACCAGGTGATACTCGATAACCAACAATGTCTCCGTCTTTTTTGACGGGTGAAATGGTGATGTATTTAAAAACGCTTTGTGGATCTTTCGCAATTTCCTCGCGGATTTGCTCTAATTTCTCTCCAACGTCAGACGTCGCTGCTTCTGCTCGCTGAGCTTGCGCCCTAGCTACCTGCGGCGATTCAGATAGCTTCTTATATTCTATACCTTCCATCATTAAGGTCTCGTCTCGACCTTGGTTATCAATGATGACGCGATCCACCAATACCGCTTTTAGTGTCGCACGTGTCCCTTCGATTTCTTCACCCAAACCGTACGTAGCTTGCTTACCTCGGTTAGCAATAACAGCAAGGCTGGTGTTGGCATCACTACTTGCAACCGCACCGACCAGCGTAAGGTTAAGGCGCGTCTTAGGGGCGTCTTTAACAATAGGCAGTTCTACAACCGCCGCTTTTTGCTCAGTGTATTTACCGAATAGGTTGGCATTCTGAAGGGCATTAAAATCTATCGCGTCGCCTTTATTGCTCGCAGCAACGCTACTCGCCGATGGACGCCATTGCGGCACTTCCGACGATTGAGGTATGGCTAACCACACAATTTTGCCAAGTATCCATCCGGTTATCGCAATAAACAGACAGGTAAGCAACAAGCTAAGTTTGGCTTGAATGGTATAATGATTGGACTTGATCTGAGCCAGTAGCGGTCTGCTTGATAATCCTGCACTTAGCTCTAAACGTTTCACTGAATGGATTCCTTTATTCTAACGTCCGTCATTTAAGCTATAACGATAGCTATCGACTTTAAATTGCTAAATTTGCAATAAAATTATTACTCAACAAAGAGCAGTGAACTATATCACAAGTTGTCTTTCATACCTTTTTCTTATGCAGTTTTTGCCAACTCCCTTGAAAAAAATACGCCTTGACTCCATCTGTAGGTGAATAATCCATCACTCATTGCCGTATTCGGGCAGTGATTAGATAGCGTAGTGTTCTATGAGTTCCCTAAATGAAGCCGTTAGGCTAGATAAATGGCTATGGGCCGCAAGATTTTACAAAACCCGCTCCATCGCGCGTAACATGGTCGATGGCGGTAAAGTCCACTATAATGGCCAACGAAGCAAGCCGAGTAAAATCGTTGAAGTGGGCGCTGAAGTCAGACTTCGTCAAGGCAACGAAGAAAAAATCGTGATCATCGAACAAATCTCAGATCAACGCCGAGGCGCTCCCATCGCACAAACCTTATATCGCGAAACCAATGAGAGTATCGCGAAACGTGAGGAACACGCGACTCAACGTAAGCTTAATGCCCACAACCCAAGTCCGGAACGCCGCCCAGATAAAAAGCAGCGCCGAGACATCATTAAGTTCAAACACCAATAAAAGCCGGAATTACCAACGAGGAAAGCACTCCATGGCAAATAATGTTTTAAACCGCTACCTATTCGAAGATCTTTCAGTACGTGGCGAGTTGGTACAATTGGATGAAGCGTACCAACGTGTTATCTCCAGCAAGGAATATCCGGCAGCAATAGAGAAACTGCTGGGTGAGCTACTCGTTTCAACTACTCTTTTAACTGCCACTCTTAAGTTCGAAGGTTCGATCACCATCCAGCTACAAGGCGACGGTCCTGTGTCTCTTGCCGTTATCAACGGTGACCATAACCAACGTGTTCGTGGCGTAGCTCGCTGGGAAGGCGATATTGCCGATGACGCAAACATTCACGATCTAATGGGTAAGGGCTACCTTGTGATCACCATCGAACCGAAAAACGGCGAGCGTTACCAAGGCGTCGTTGGATTAGAAGGTGACACTTTAGCAGAAGTGCTAGAAGGCTACTTTGCAAACTCAGAGCAGTTAAAAACGCGCCTATGGATCCGCACTGGTGAGCATGAAGGCAAAGCACACGCAGCAGGTATGTTGATTCAAGTGATCCCTGACGGCACTGGCTCTCCAGATGATTTCGAACATCTAGAGCAGCTCACTGACACAGTAAAAGATGAAGAATTGTTTGGTTTAGAAGCGAACGAGTTATTGTATCGACTATATAACCAAGACAAAGTACGTCTGTACGAGCCGCAACCTGTCGAGTTCCATTGTGGCTGTTCTCGTGAGCGTAGCGGTGCAGCAATAATCACCGTTGAGAAAGCTGAAATTTATGACATTTTGGCAGAAGTTGGATCAGTTTCTTTACATTGTGATTACTGTGGCACAACTTATACGTTCGACGAATCTGAAGTCACTGAACTGTATGCACAAGCTTCTACGGACAAGAAAACCCTGCATTAATTTACATAGCTTATCAAGCACGTAATTTACCCTACAAAAGGCCAGCTTAATGCTGGCCTTTTTGTGATCAACCCCTCGTAATAACTAGCCTCAAGCGTAATAAAACAACTGCTTAATTTTAAACAATTAATAATGATTTTGCCCTAGCGCAAAGGATTGCGTGCACGATAGACTATTCCCACCAATATGTGACGGGTTACCTAAAACCTTATTGAAATCATGGGTAAATTTTGAGCTATCTCCCTGTTTTCTCCCCGCCCCGTTGCTAGCATGGTGAGCAGATTAAAATTAAAACATTCTTACAAAATCCCTACAAAATCCTTATAAGGAGCACCTATGACCGTTATGGAACATACTAAGGCTGCAACACTTGATCTAACCAAGCACGGACTGCATAACGTAAAAGAGGTTATTCGCAACCCAAGCTACGAAATGTTGTTTGAGGAAGAAACGCGTGAAGACCTAACCGGTTATGAGCGCGGCGTGGTTACTGAACTAGGTGCGGTTGCCGTTGACACTGGCATCTTTACTGGTCGCTCACCAAAAGATAAATACATCGTCAAAGACGCTACGACAGAAGAACATATGTGGTGGACGTCTGATCAAGTGAAAAATGATAACAAGCCAATCACTCCTGAAGTGTGGGACGAGCTAAAAGAACTGGTCACAAACCAGCTTTCTAACAAACGCTTGTTTGTTGTTGACGGTTACTGTGGTGCAAACCCAGATACACGTTTGAGCATTCGTGTTATCACAGAAGTCGCATGGCAAGCGCACTTCGTTAAAAACATGTTTATTCGCCCGACGGAAGAAGAGTTAGCGACATTTGAACCAGACTTCGTAGTAATGAATGGCGCAAAATGCACTAATCCAAAATGGGAAGAGCAAGGCCTGAACTCAGAAAACTTCACCGTATTTAACCTAACTGAGCGCATGCAACTTATCGGTGGTACTTGGTACGGTGGTGAAATGAAGAAAGGTATGTTCGCGATGATGAACTACTTCCTTCCACTAAAAGACATCGCATCAATGCACTGTAGCGCTAACATGGGCAAAGATGGCGATGTAGCGGTATTCTTCGGTCTATCTGGTACGGGTAAAACGACCCTGTCGACTGATCCTAAACGTGCGCTAATTGGTGATGATGAGCACGGCTGGGATGATGACGGTGTCTTCAACTTCGAAGGTGGTTGTTACGCAAAAACCATCAAACTTTCGAAAGAAGCGGAGCCGGACATCTACAACGCAATTCGTCGTGATGCACTGCTAGAAAACGTAACAGTACGTGGCGATGGCTCTATCGACTTTGATGATGGTTCGAAAACAGAAAACACACGTGTTTCTTACCCTATCTACCATATCGATAATATCGTTAAGCCAGTATCAAAAGGCGGTCACGCAAATAAAGTGATCTTCCTATCAGCCGATGCATTTGGCGTACTGCCTCCAGTATCTAAATTGACACCTGAGCAAACTAAGTACCACTTCCTGTCTGGCTTTACCGCCAAACTAGCGGGAACAGAGCGCGGTATTACTGAGCCAACACCAACTTTCTCTGCTTGTTTCGGCGCGGCGTTCCTAACGCTTCACCCAACTAAATACGCAGAAGTACTGGTTAAACGCATGGAAGCAGCAGGCGCTGAGGCTTACCTAGTGAACACAGGTTGGAACGGCACTGGCAAACGTATCTCGATTCAAGATACGCGCGGAATTATTGATGCGATTCTTGATGGTTCGATTGAAGATGCACCAACTAAGCACATTCCTATCTTCAATCTTGAAGTACCGACTTCACTACCAGGTGTGGATCCTAGCATTCTAGACCCTCGCGACACGTACGTTGACCCACTTCAGTGGGAAAGCAAAGCGAAAGATTTAGCAGCGCGCTTTATCAATAACTTTGATAAATACACAGACAACGCTGAAGGTAAATCCCTGGTTGCGGCTGGTCCTCAGATTGATTAAATCGAGTAACAGCGACGTCGCGTAAACGCAGTGAAAAGTTGGCATTAACTTATCACCTTTACGTAGGCCAAGTTACAAAAATTGCTTCAAGCCCCTCTTTTGAGGGGCTTTTTATTGAATACCACAGAAAATTGATACAAGCTAAAGCCTATCTAGTTTTATTTCATAACACACGTAGGTTCTAGCAAAGATGAAAACAGCGCGTCGAGTTCTACTTCTGTTACTGGTTATCTTAGTTGCCATTCCAGCCGCTACGATTGCGCTGCTAACAACATCTTACGCGGACGCAACCTGGCGCTTGCTGTCAAACACCTTTTCTCTTCCTTTCCGGGCCGAAAGCGTGCGTTATGGCTTTCCCTATCACCTAACTTTACAACGCGTGAACACCAGCGGAGACGATGCGTCTTACATCGAGCAAGTCGATTTATGGATGAATCCCGATGTTTATCGCGATGGTAAATGGATCGTTGATAGTTTATTGATTGATGGTATGAGCTTGCAGTATGGTGCACCAAAGCTCCCACCTTTAGATAACGTTTTATTCCATCAAATCGCGCTCAAAAATATTGATTACGCCGACGAGCAGTTCTCTGCCAATGGCATTGACCTTCAAATTCAATCACCACAATGGAATGGTCAATTAATACCATATGGCGAAGTTCAACTTGCAGCTGACCAACTCTATTGGAATGGCGAAGCCTTTAATCAAGTCTTAGTCGATATAGACTACAAACCGCAAGACAGTACGCTTTATGGCACCTCTTTTAACTGGCGTCACAGTCAAATATCTGGGCAAGGGGAGCAGTATCCTCAAGGTTGGTCTTTAGTAAATGTGACCATCAACAAGCTGAAACTGAGTAATACGCAGCGCCAATCACTGCTTGCAAAACCTTGGCACGATCTACCATTTAACATTAATCATATTAATAGCTTAGATTTGCTTAACGTCGATATTGAATGGGGCGACTGGCACTGGCAGAACTTGGATCTTTCTGTGGAAAACGCCACACTGCCACTGTCTCTCTGGAAGACAAAAGCTCAAGTGTCATTGCAGGCGGATAGCGTTCGATTCCAGCAGCAAACCGCAATAGAGCCACGTTTGAGTGCCGCTATCGAGCCAGGAGTAATCCAGCTCAACGAGCTCAGTTTAGATTGGCAGCAAGGTCGAGTGCAAGTTTCTGGATTGTTCACGCCAACACAATGGAAGCTCAAAGAAGCCTCTATTCAAGGCCTCAAGTGGGCAACACAGCCAGAAGACAACCTAAATTGGTGGCACGCCGCCACCAGCGAGTTAGAGCATGTTGCAATCGAACGACTCGACATTGAGCGCAGCCAAATTATCCAGCTATCTCACGAACCTTATTGGCAACTTTCCGGTTTAAATATCGAAGGACAACAGCTTGATATTAAACAGTCGGCTCAACGTTGGGGCCTTTGGCAAGGCGAATTGGAAGTCAGCGTTGTCAACGCCAGCTATGACCAAATACTCACGTCTCACGCAGCACTTGCCATGCAAAGCAAAGATGGCTTTTGGCAATTGACTCGCCTTTTTGCGCCACTCGAGCAAGGCTACGTAGAAGGCATCGGACAGATAGATTTGAGTACCCCGAGCCAACCTTGGGCGCTCAACGTCAATGCTGATGGTATTCCCTTATCGCTCTTCCACGATTATTTTTTACCCGACACACTGGCTATTGATGGTTTTTCCGATCTCAGCCTCGATCTACAAGGGTTGTCAGGTGATCGCAACATGCTGGCCTACAGCTTGTCGGGTGAAGTGGAAGCCAACCTCCGAGATACCCGCTTGAAGTCCCAAGCGGATCATTCGCTCAAAGCCATTACCTTAAGTCCACTGCGTTTAAGCGCGCAACGAGGGGAAGTTGCCATAAAGCCGGTCACCATCTCAGGAAAAGCCATAAGTGGTAAGGTTTGGGGAACATTTGATATGGCCAACAACCCGCTAAGTGGCATTACTTATCAATTGGAAGAGTCGTGCGGAAACATTGAAGGCGATCTACTAAGTGGTGAAACCCACCGTAATGAGTGCGTGAACGCATCAAAACTGGCCGAGCCTACTGATATTGAGACTCCACTGAAAAATGAGCCTTCCATCGAGCAACCTATCGTGATTGATAACATCCATTTGGAGACTCAAGAGGAAGAGCTTTACGAAGAAGTTATCGAAGAAGATGAAGTACCCGACACGAATTCCGCAGCAGAACAAACCCTCTCACCGACAGAGCAAGAAGGTGAAACAGATAAGCGCCCAGCAGATCAGTCGGCGCTTACCCCATCAGCAACTGAGTAACTGCGAGTAGTTCGGTATCAACATATAGGTACCGACAAAATCCACAGCTGGCGTGTCACCACTATAAATCACTACGTGAATAACGATGCGTGCTTTGCGTCCCGACTCCAATCGGTCTAGGTCACCACTGATCCCATCCAACGAAGTACTCGCCACGGGGTTTTGTTCGACTGGTTGACGATAACGAATCGAGCTGTCGGCCAACACAATATCACCGTGCAGCCCACGCTCTTTAAGCAGCAGCCACGTCATCCCCCACCCTGTCAGGGTTGCTAAGGTAAAAGCTGACCCGGCGAACATGGTGTTATGCGGATTAAGGTTAGGATTAAGCTGCGCACAGCATTCAAACTGGTAACCCGTGTACTGGTTAATTTTGATCCCCATTTTGTCGCTAATTGGGATTTGTTGCTCCCAGCGCTGTTGAAGCTCAGTACACCATTCAGGGCGACGTAACACATTAGCCATCGGATCCAGTTGCTTCACCATTTGCTGATGGCGCACAGGGCCACGCTCATCGGTCAGCTCACCTCGACGCTCAAAGCCATTTTTTTCATAAAAGGCGATGGCATCTTCACGGGCATTACACACCAAGCGTTTCGCTCCTTCTTGGCGCGCTAACGACTCTAGTGCAACCAAAACCAGCGAACCCATCCCTTTGCTACGGCGATTATTTTTAACCGCCATATAGCGGATCTGGCCATCATTGTCTGGCGTAATGTATAAACGGCCAATCGCCATAGGACGACCTCGACCATCAACAATCATGCGGTGATGGCTCATTTCGTCGTATTCATCGCGCTCAGAGCCGATCGGCATACGCCATGGCTCACGAAGCAGTTGCCAGCGAAACTGATAATACTTGTTTATCTGATTATCGGTTTTGGGAGTAATGAGTTTGAACATATCAATCCTTTGAAAGCACAACACTAATCAGTGTCGGAAAAATTACTCCAAGCCAATTCCATGAGCTTGGAGTTAAAGCTTAGACTATGGCGCCTGTGTTACCAGATTAGACCTGCAACCAAAACGTCACTGGACCGTCATTCACCAAAGACACTTTCATATCGGCAGCGAAGCGGCCACGCTGTGTGGGTAAGACTTCTTCACACAAGTCAGAAAAGTAATCATACAAGCGCTCTGCATCAACAGGATGCGCACCGCGAGAAAAGCCAGCTCGCGTGCCTTTTTTTGTATCCGCAGGCAGCGTAAATTGAGAAACCACCAGCACTTTACCTTCCACCTGTTTAACGTTTAGGTTCATCTTGCCTTCGTCATCTTCGAACACACGGTAGGTTGTAACACGCTCCATTAAACGCTTTGCTTTAGCTTCATCGTCGTCCCTCTCTACGCCCAATAAGACCAGCAGACCACGATCAATTTCTCCTACGACTTCACCATCCACACGGACGGCTGCTTCACTGACTCGTTGAATTAGCGCTATCACTACTCTCGCTTCCTTCATCTGTTAACTGAGATTCAGCGGTCGAGTGTATCATGTCTAAATCTTCACTCCAGTGCTCTCGCTCACCAAGCGCAGCCGTAACTTCCGCCCCCAATAACACGATCATCCAGCATAAATACACCCAAACAAATAAGATAGGAATCGCCGCTAACGCGCCGTAGATGAGCTGATAAGACGGAAACTGAGTGATGTAGAGTGCAAAGCCTTTTTTACTCAACTCGAACAGTATCGCGGCGACTGCTGCCCCCATGGCACCATGAGCGAGGTGTACTTTTTTATTCGGCACTAGAATATACAAGCCAAGAAAAGCAAAAAAGGACAGCAACAACGGTAGCCAACGCAGAAATAAATTAAACGCACCAGATAATGTCTCATTCTCTAAAATTTGCAGCGAAGTCACGTACGACGTCGCCGCAATACTCGCACCGACCATGATCGGCCCTAACGTGAGTACCATCCAATACATAGAGAATGAAAAGACTAAACGGCGCTTGTCTTTAACTCGCCAAATGTAGTTTAAGTTCTTATCAATGTTGGAAATCAGCATGACCGCTGCGATGAATAAAAACCCACCGCCAACCGCGCTCATTTTGCCCGTATTCGCCACAAATTCCTGTAATGCCGTATGTACAGCTTCTCCAGAAGCCGGCACAAAATTCTCAATAATGTAGCCTTGCAGCACCTCACCAACGTTCGCAAAAACGGGAAATTTCGACAATATTGATAACAATACCGTCAGCATTGGCACAATAGACAACAAGGTAATGTAGGCAAGATAGCCCGCGTTCACATTCACACGGTCATGCGTTAATCGCTTAAGAAGGTACGTAAAAAACGCGACGCAACTTGGCAGTAGATTGATTAATCTCGCCTTGTAACTCTCTGATAACTGGTTCATAGTTCATCCCATAATTAGCGCCGAGGACATAAGAATGCCTTATTTATTAGCAATTGTACTATCAATTTTCACTTTAACAGGGTGTCAATCTGCTTATTACTCAGCAATGGAGCAGGTTGGGTATCATAAACGAGATATTATGGTCGACCGCGTCGAAGATGCCAAAGAATCTCAACAAGATGCACAAGAAGAATTCACCAGTGCACTTGAAGCCTTATCTGCGATCACCAACTTTGATGGTGGTGAGCTAGAAAATGTCTACAACAACATCAATGACAAATACGAAGATAGCGAAAAAGCGGCTCAAGACGTACGTGACCGTATTGCTGCGATTGAAGACGTATCCGGCGCACTGTTTGATGAGTGGCAAGATGAGCTAGAGCTGTACTCGAGTGCGAAACTGCGTCGTTCAAGCGAGCAAAAGCTACGTGAAACCAAAGCCTCGTACAAAACCATGCTTAGCGCTATGAAGCGTGCAGAGAAAAAGATGACACCGGTACTGGACACGCTGCGTGACAACACGTTGTACTTAAAACACAACCTTAACGCCAGTGCGATTGGTTCTTTGCAAGGTGAGTTCTCTAGCTTAGAGAAGGACATTCAGTTTGCGATCAAACAAATGAACGAAGCGATTGCAGAGTCCGATAAATTCCTACAAAAGCTCAATCAAAAGTAAATGATTCAGACCTCCTCCTAGCGAGGAGGTTTTAGTCGGCGACCTTACCGAGTAAACCGATGACTCTTCGAACAAAGCCTACCCTCTCTGGCACAGTTCCCCATGGCACTTCTACCACTTCATAACCCAACTCAGTATAGACACTCACTAACGACTGATGAATCTCCAATGCTTCTTCAAAGCTGTGCGGACGCACTTCATCTTGTACGTAAATGGATGCTTCAGGTCGACAAGTAAACACCTGACTATGGTACCCAGCGCTTTCGGTTAAGAAAGCTTGGTCAACCTTACAGCCGCCCACTTGTAGGTATGCAATGATGTCGGGGATGGCGCGATCAACAAACGCAACATCATGACAACGCGCATCACTCTTTTGTTTGTCCATCAACCCAAGGCATAACTTGGCAAACTCAGGTAAATTCGTCCACGGCAAAATACCATTTTCTAACTGGCTTTGCTGCTCAATCAAGTCGCGAGACCCTTCAGGAAACGTGGCGTAACCACACGCGTCTAGCGCATTCAGCAGTGTTGTTTTTCCCGCACCAGGCCCACCGGTGATAATAATCGGGTTCATATTCAACTCCAGAAAACAAAAAGCCCCGAGCATAACTCGAGGCTTCTTCTTAATTGAATCGCTTAACGAAAATTATTTCGCGCCACGAGAAGCACGCTTACGGTCGCTTTCCGTTAGGAACTTCTTACGGATACGGATGCTTTCAGGCGTTACTTCTACTAGCTCGTCGTCATCGATGAATTCTAGTGCTTGCTCAAGAGTCATCTTGATTGGCGGAGTAAGAACCTGTGCGTCATCTGTACCTGATGCACGAACGTTGGTTAGCTGCTTACCTTTCAGTGCGTTTACCGTTAGGTCGTTGTCACGGCTGTGAATACCGATAACCATACCTTCGTAAACTTCAACACCGTGACCGATAAATAGACGACCACGCTCTTGAAGGTTGAACAGTGCGTTAGTTAGCGCTTTACCCATCGCGTTCGCGATTAGTACACCGTTTACACGTTGACCGATGTTACCGCCTTTGTGAGGGCCGTAGTGATCAAACGTATGGTAAAGAAGACCTGAACCTGAAGTCAGTGTCATGAATTCCGTTTGGAAACCGATCAGACCACGTGATGGCATAACGAAGTCCATACGCACACGACCTTTACCGTCTGGAGACATGTCTTTCAGCTCACCTTTACGTAGGCCAATGTTCTCCATGATGCCGCCTTGGTGCTCTTCCATTACGTCGATAGTTACCGTTTCGAACGGTTCCATCAACTGACCATCTTCTTCTTTGATGATTACTTCTGGACGAGATACCGCAAGCTCGAAGCCTTCACGACGCATGTTTTCGATCAGGATAGAAAGGTGAAGTTCACCACGACCTGATACGCGGAATTTATCTGGATCGTCTGTTTGCTCAACGCGTAGTGCAACGTTGTGTACCAGTTCCTTCTCAAGACGCTCAAGGATGTTACGTGACGTTACGAACTTACCTTCTTTACCCGCGAATGGAGACGTGTTTACTTGGAACGTCATCGTTACTGTTGGTTCATCAACAGACAATGGTGGTAATGCTTCTACTGCGTTTTGTGCACAGATAGTGTCAGAAATTTTCAGCTCGCCAAGACCAGTGATTGCGATGATATCACCCGCGTTAGCTTGTTCCACTTCGTGACGCTCTAGGCCAAGGTAGCCCATTACTGTACCCACTTTACCGTTGCGAGTTTTACCGTCAGCACCAATAATGGTTACCTGCTGGTTTGGTTTAACGCTACCACGAGTTACGCGAGCCACGCCGATAACACCAACGTAAGAGCTGTAGTCTAGCTGAGAAACTTGCATCTGTAGTGGACCATCAAGGTCAACATTTGGCGCGTCAACAACATCAACGATAGTTTGGAATAGTGGTTCCATGTTCTCACCAGTTTCGCCTTCTTCTAGAGAAGCCCAACCGTTAAGTGCAGATGCGTAAACTACTTTAAAGTCTAGCTGGTCATCAGTTGCACCTAAGTTGTCGAATAGATCGAACACTTGGTCCATAACCCAATCAGGACGTGCACCAGGGCGGTCAATCTTGTTGATTACAACGATTGGTTTTAAACCGTGAGCAAACGCTTTTTGTGTTACGAAACGCGTTTGAGGCATTGGACCATCAACAGCGTCAACGATAAGTAGTACAGAGTCTACCATCGACATGATACGCTCAACTTCACCACCGAAGTCCGCGTGTCCCGGAGTATCTACGATGTTGATACGGTAATCGTTCCAGTCGATTGCTGTGTTTTTAGCAAGAATGGTAATACCGCGCTCTTTCTCGATGTCGTTCGAGTCCATGACTCGCTCTTCAGCTTCACCGCGAGACTCAAGCGTGCCTGATTGTTGTAGCAGCTTGTCAACCAACGTGGTTTTACCGTGGTCAACGTGCGCGATGATCGCGATATTTCTTAATTTATCAATCTGTGGAGTAGCCATGGATATTGATTCACTTAGATAGATGAAATGCCCCCACGCTGAGAACGGGTGCTCTCTGGCGACATTTGCTGATTAAAAAAACGGCCATAATGTACCAGATTTTAGCAAAAAGCCTAGAAATATGTGATCTACTCCCGAGCATTTCTGCGATTTTTACGCTTAATGCCCATTTTCTTCCTCAGAACGAATTGATTAAACGCAACTTTATTCTAATCGATGCATAATTCAAATTGACTCTTGCTCAAAAACTGGGCTGAATACGCAATGTACCTGTCACATTATGGTGCAACAATGATTTTTGGCACCATAATAGTGCAAGTAAAGATCATTTTGGTGCAAGCAAGTGCACCAAACTAGCATTCAAAAACACAATTGCTTGAAATTAATGGAATATTTTTTTTGGCACGGTTTTGGCTTTAGTTAAAACAGCATCGATTAATGAAAAGTCAAATTGATTAATCAATGCCAGGTTTCATGAATAATTCATAAATCGAGCTTTTACCGCTTATTAACACTGGAGGTTATCCAAGATGTCAGTAGAAAACGTTCTATCGCTGATCCAAGAAAACGAAGTTAAGTTTGTTGACCTACGCTTCACTGATACAAAAGGTAAAGAGCAGCACATTTCGATCCCTGCTCACCAAATCGACGCAGACTTCTTCGAAGAAGGTAAAATGTTCGATGGTTCATCAGTTGCTGGCTGGAAAGGTATCAACGAATCAGACATGGTAATGATGCCTGACGCATCTTCTGCTGTGCTTGACCCATTCACGGAAGACGCAACACTAAATATCCGTTGTGACATCTTAGAGCCTGCAACAATGCAAGGCTATGACCGTGACCCACGCTCTATCGCTAAACGCGCTGAAGACTTCATGCGTTCTACAGGTGTTGCAGATACTGTACTTATCGGTCCTGAGCCAGAATTCTTCCTATTTGATGACGTGAAGTTCTCGACGGACATGTCAGGCTCTTTCTTCAAGATCGACGACGTAGAAGCGGCATGGAACACAGGTTCTGACTACGAAGAAGGTAACAAAGGTCACCGTCCAGGCGTTAAAGGTGGTTACTTCCCAGTAGCTCCAGTAGATTCATCTCAAGACATCCGTTCTGCTATGTGTCTAGTAATGGAAGAAATGGGTCTTGTTGTTGAAGCGCACCACCACGAAGTGGCAACGGCGGGTCAAAACGAAATCGCAACTCGTTTCAACACGCTAACAACCAAAGCTGACGAAATCCAAATCTACAAGTACGTTGTACACAACGTTGCTCACGCGTTTGGTAAAACAGCGACGTTTATGCCTAAACCACTTGTTGGCGACAACGGCAGCGGTATGCACGTTCACCAGTCTCTAGCAAAAGATGGCGTAAACCTATTTGCTGGTGACAAGTACGGCGGTCTATCTGAAATGGCGCTTTACTACATCGGTGGTATCATCAAACACGCTCGTGCAATCAACGCATTCGCTAACCCATCAACCAACTCGTACAAACGTCTTGTACCAGGCTTCGAAGCACCAGTAATGCTAGCTTACTCGGCGCGTAACCGCTCTGCTTCAATCCGTATCCCAGTGGTACCAAGCCCGAAAGCACGTCGTATCGAAGTTCGTTTCGGTGACCCAGCGGCGAACCCATACCTATGTTTCGCAGCAATGCTTATGGCTGGTCTTGACGGTATCAAGAATAAGATCCACCCAGGCGAAGCGATGGATAAAGACCTTTACGATCTTCCAGCTGAAGAAGCAGCAGAAATCCCAACTGTTGCATACTCACTAAAAGACGCGCTAGCAGAGCTAGATGCTGATCGTGAGTTCTTAACAGCGGGCGGCGTATTCTCTGACGACTTCATCGATTCATACATCGACCTTAAGTCTCAGGACGTAGAGCGTGTGAACATGACAACTCACCCTGTTGAGTTCGAACTTTACTACTCTGTGTAAGGTCGAAACTGTGTAAAATGTAAACACAGCAATAAAATATTAGGCTCGCCTCGCAGGCGGGCCTTTTTTGTATTCGCCAGTCAAGCTTCGACGTTTAACATGAGGGGATAATAAAAATACACTTAGAATTTTTCCTTACAGGTCAAAGAGCTAAGCCATTGAAACGTGAAATCATCGAACAAGAGAAGGTGAGCAATGAAAGTTCAGCTTATTCCATCACTGTGTGCACTCAGCGGATTGTTAATCGCCTCTATCGCCTTCGCGCAGGTCGCGTATACGTGGGTAGATGAAAATGGCGTGGTTCACTTTAGTGATACGCCAAACAAAGGAGCAAAAGCGATCGCCCTGCCAAACCTTGAAGCCAGCGCACCAGCTCCTGAGGTAGAAAGTACTGAATCGCTCGCACCTCAGACTACGCCATCTACTGCATCACAAAACAAGCCAGATAAAACAACCGAGAAGCCTCTCCCATTACAACTCTCGATGCTGACTCCCAAGCACAACGAGACCATCCGCAGCAATCGAGGCATCATCAATATTCAATTAGAAACCAATCGCAAGCTTGGTATCGGTGAGCAATTGCAATTGTTACTCGATGGAAAACCTTATGGTGCGCCACAAAGCCATATAGTGTGGCAGTTAAACAATATTGACCGAGGCACTCACACACTTGCTGTGCACGCGAAAAGAAGCGGCAAGCTTATTGCATCTACTAGCCCTATAACGGTGCATTTACATAGAGCAAGTGTTAAGCCGACCGTAAAAGGGGCAAAATAGAATATCTGGTGAAAAAAATCACATCACAGCGATGCTTTTCACTTTTTCTTCTAAGATTTATTCGCCATACTTAACGTTCAATTGCACCATTATTGTGCATCGCACAATCTTAAAGCAAAACAAGGACGTAATGTGGATACCAGTCTTCCTAGTGCCATTCTCAACAATATGGTGACAGCAACGCTGATTCTTGATGATGGATTGGCCATCCGTTATGCCAATCCGGCTGCCGAATTGCTGTTTTCTCAAAGCGCCAAACGAATTATTGAACAATCACTTTCTCAATTGATTCAGCATGCGTCGCTGGATCTCGCGCTGCTCACTCAACCGTTGCAAAGTGGCCAAAGCATCACCGACAGTGACGTCACTTTCGTTGTTGATGGCCGCCCTTTAATGCTAGAGGTGACGGTTAGCCCTATCACTTGGCAAAAACAGTTGATGCTTCTGGTCGAGATGCGCAAAATTGATCAGCAGCGCCGACTCTCTCAAGAACTGAACCAACACGCCCAACAACAAGCGGCGAAGCTGTTAGTCCGAGGGCTTGCACATGAAATCAAAAATCCGCTTGGCGGCTTACGCGGTGCGGCGCAATTGTTAGAAAAAATGCTGCCAGAGCCCTCTCTCACCGAATATACACACATCATCATTGAGCAAGCAGACCGTTTAAGGGCGCTCGTGGATCGATTACTAGGACCGCAGAAGCCAGGTAAGAAGACACAAGAGAATCTGCACCAAATTCTTGAAAAGGTTCGCCAGCTGGTTGAATTAGAGTCACAACGCTCAATCATCATTGAACGAGATTATGACCCAAGCTTGCCAGAGATTTTGATGGATACAGACCAAATCGAACAGGCAATGCTTAATATCGTCAGCAACGCCGCACAAATTCTTAGCCATCAAGAACACGGGAAAATAACCATTCGCACCAGAACGGTGCACCAAGCCAATATTCACGGCAAACGCTGTAAACTCGCTGCTCGTGTCGAAATCACAGACAACGGCCCAGGTATTCCACCGGAACTACAAGACACGCTGTTCTATCCCATGGTCAGTGGCCGCGAGGGAGGAACTGGCTTAGGGCTATCTATTTCGCAAAATTTGATCGACCAGCACAATGGAAAAATAGACGTAGAAAGCTGGCCTGGTCACACAACATTTACTATTTATCTGCCGATCTGATTGCGCTAATGGACTTCAAGTCGCGTCAGTTTTTCGGTTTGCTGCAAGGATTACTACATGAGTAAAGGATATGTTTGGGTCGTTGATGACGACAGTTCAATTCGCTGGGTAATGGAGAAAACGCTCTCCTCTGCCAACATCAAATGTGAAACCTATGCCGATGGAGAAAGCGTGTTAATGGCGCTCGAACGCGAAGTGCCGGATGTTCTAGTATCAGACATTCGCATGCCAGGTATTGATGGGTTGGAGCTACTAAAACAAGTACAGCGCGATTACCCAGACCTTCCCGTGATTATCATGACCGCGCATTCAGATTTAGATGCGGCAGTGAATGCGTACCAAAAAGGTGCTTTTGAATATTTACCAAAACCTTTTGATATTGATGAAACTTTAACTCTGGTTGAACGAGCCATTGCACACAGCCACGAAAACAAACGCGAGCAGCTCTCTCCAGAAGACATTCCAGCAGAAACGCCTGAAATTATCGGTGAAGCACCAGCGATGCAAGAGGTGTTTCGCGCCATTGGTCGTCTTTCTCGCTCCTCTATTTCAGTCTTGATTAACGGTGAATCGGGCACGGGTAAAGAACTCGTTGCTCATGCACTGCACCGTCACAGTCCACGTGCTAACAAACCTTTCATTGCGCTCAATATGGCGGCGATTCCCAAAGACTTGATTGAATCAGAACTGTTTGGCCACGAAAAAGGCGCGTTTACGGGAGCAAACAATGTTCGTCAAGGACGATTCGAACAAGCCAATGGCGGCACTCTATTTTTAGACGAAATCGGCGACATGCCATTAGACATTCAAACTCGTTTACTACGCGTTCTAGCTGACGGGCAGTTTTATCGAGTGGGCGGTCACTCTCCGATCAGTGTCGATGTACGAATTGTCGCGGCAACACACCAGAACTTAGAAAAGCTGGTGCACGAAGGTGACTTCCGTGAGGACCTATTTCATCGCTTAAACGTGATTCGCGTTCAGATCCCGGCACTGCGTGAGCGTAAGCAAGACATTGAAAAGCTTACACAGCATTTTCTTATCCGTGCGGCTGATGAGCTTGGTGTGGAAACAAAAACTCTCCACCCGTCGACCGTGGAGATTCTTAACCGCCTTGATTGGCCTGGCAACGTTCGTCAATTAGAGAATATTTGCCGTTGGTTAACCGTTATGGCCAGTGGTAGCGAAGTGTTACCAAATGACTTGCCAAGCGAACTACTCGAAGAGAAAAAATCCATTTCAGACTCTGCACATGGTAGTTGGCAAGAACAATTGGCGGATTGGGCACGGCATTCACTCGCAGCAGGAGATAAAGAACTACTTTCTTACGCTTTACCAGAATTTGAACGCATTTTATTAGAAGCAGCCTTAGAGCACACTAAAGGTCATAAGCAAGATGCCGCTAAAGTATTAGGCTGGGGGCGAAATACACTCACCAGAAAATTAAAAGAATTGTACTGACAATCACTTACGTGGTGCGTTAACAACGAGCGTCGTTTGTCACTCGATATTAATAAAAACATCAGTACAATTGTGGCGCACCACCATCTATGTGATTAGGCGATGTCTACTGCTACGACTCAAATTACACTGCGTACTGCTGTTCTGATTCCATTTGTCATGATCTTCTTACTGGCGATCGGTGTCATTGTCTACGTCCAAAAACAAAGTTACGAAGAAGTGGTCACGGATATCAGTGACAAGCAACTTTCCGCGTTAACCGAAAGTGTCCACGACCACCTCAATAGCTATCTACGTAAGCCTTTTACTGCGGTTATGGCTCTCGCGCACAACGTCAGCTATCACAACCTTTATCGCCCTCACGATACCTCAGACATTCAAAACTACCTGCTAAGTGCATTCAAAAATCTTTACCAATCGATACCGCAGTTGGATGTAATCGCATTTGGTTCAGAAAACGGCGACTTTGCAGGCTTTCGCCGCGAACTTTCCGACGATTACACCTTAATGGTGCAAGATCGCCACACCGATGGTGATCTGGTTATTTATGGAACCAACCATGTGAGTAACAACATTCGAACGGTTATCTCCCAATACGATCCTCGCACTCGCCCATGGTATAAGCCCGTTGCGGAGAGCCAAAACGCCACTTGGTCTGAAATTTATACCAACGCTGATGAACGCCAGGATATTACGCTATCAGCCATGACGCCGGTGTACAAACACGACCAATTTGCTGGTGTTTTGGTGACAGACATTCGTATCAATACATTCAACGAATTCCTGCGCGAGTTAAAATACAACACTAAAGCGTCGGTCTACATCATGGACCCAGATCATCGTTTAATCGCTCACTCAGGCCCGGGAAGCGTCATCTCATGGGGCACAAAATTTTCGGATAAAGGGCAGCGTTTGCTTGCCGCTGAAAACGCAGACCCGATCATCAAAATCAGTGCGAGCCGCGTCCGGTCTTTCGATCTCAACAACACCAAGCAACCTTATACTTTTTCATTTGAACATGATGGCCAACGTATTTTCAGTCGGCTAACCCCGTATCGAGACCAAGACGGCTTAACATGGTTTATTGGCACCTCCATTTCGGAGTCCGAGCTTCTCGGCCTGTTACCGAAAAGCCAGCAAGAGAGCTGGCTCGTTGGCATTATTGTAAGCCTATTTGGGATCGCCATCAGTTGGATCATTTTCAACCGAGTTACCAGACCAATTAACGCGACGGCCGCCGCCGCTCAGCACCTGGCAAATGGGGATTGGGATAGCGGCATGCCAAAGCCTGGTTATGTGTATGAGACAACCGTACTGGTTCATGCTTTTAATGAAATGGCGAACAATCTAAGAGCTTCATTCAAAGCATTGTGTGAACAGTTGGTTTATGACTCTCTAACACGCTTATATAGCCGTCAGGGTTTGGTCGAAATCTGTGAAAATCAGTCTGATCTTTGTCACGGCAGTTTATTTTTACTTGGTATCAACAAATTTAGAGATATCAACGACAGTGTGGGTCATCACAACGGCGACCAGCTGTTGGTCAGCATCGCTGAAAGGTTAAAACAGCAGTTTCGTGACAACGCATTATTGGCTCGGATTGGTGGTGATGAGTTCGCGGTGTTTCTCTCAAATGTCGACACTGAAACCAAAATTAAACAAACCGAGCGTCGATTACAGCAACTCTTTTCCACCCCATTTATGGTGGAAGGCGAGAATGTAGTGATGAAGATTTCACTTGGTATTGTACAAACCCAGCCAAACGAAACCATGCCTTTATGGTTACGCAACGCCAGCATCGCATTAAGTTACGCTAAACAAGACTCACTGACTGGTGTTTGTCACTACAGCCCAGAACTAGCGAGCGCTTCAAAGTTTCGTACGCAAATGCTGACCAAGATCCAAACTGGCATTGAAAACCGAGAGTTTATTCCTCATTACCAACCGATTGTGGATCTCGTCAGTGGCACAGTGTGTGGCGCCGAAGCACTTGCGCGTTGGCATAGCGACTCAGGTATGGTGTCACCATTAGATTTTATCCCAATCGCGGAAGAAAGCGGCATGATCAAAGCCATCGGCCAACAGATTCTGTTACAAGCTTGTCGCGACACTTACCAAGCGATGGAAAGCAAACAGTGGCCGTCGGACTTCCAACTGCATGTGAATATCTCCGTTAATCAACTATCTTGCCCAAGTTTTGTTGATACGGTGGCAAGCGTATTGGATATCACGAAATTACCAGCAAGTAACCTCACACTAGAGATCACAGAATCACGTATCATTGATAGCGCACCGACCACACTAGAAAATATGACTAAACTGCGTGAAATGGGTATTGGTATCGCGATAGATGACTTTGGCACCGGCTACTCATCACTGGGTTACCTCCACTCTCTGCCGTTTACCTGCTTGAAGATTGATCGCACCTTCATCAATCAACTCACACAAGAAAACTTAAACCGTTCAGTCGTCGCTGCCGTCATCAATATCACAGCAGGTCTCAAAACTAATGTCGTCGCGGAAGGTGTCGAGGATAGCAATCAAGCACAATTACTGCGCTCTTTAGGCTGTAATCAGGTGCAAGGCTTCTACTACAGCCGCCCTATGCCACTAGAAGAATGGCCAACACATTTGGTGAACATGAAGTAGAAAAGAGCGAGAATCGTTGATTTCCTAGTCATCCTCTACTGACAATCTACCCAACTGTTATTTATACTTAACTGCAAATCTTACCCATGTATTGTCACAGATGATGTTTGGGCCCTGTTCCAGTTCATAACTATCCGGATCGACAAAATGATAACGAAGAACCTTCCTCTTACTGATTTGCACCGTCACCTCGACGGTAACATTCGTACTAAAACGATTCTTGAGCTAGGCCAAAAGTTTGGCATTGCCCTACCAGCGTACGATATTGAGTCTCTCACTCCTCACGTTCAAATTGTCGAAGCGGAACCCTCTCTTGTTGCTTTCCTTTCTAAGCTCGACTGGGGTGTTGCTGTACTGGGCGATTTAGATGCGTGTCGTCGTGTCGCGTACGAAAACGTAGAAGACGCGCTAAACGCACAAATCGATTACGCAGAGCTGCGTTTCTCTCCTTACTACATGGCGATGAAACACAAACTACCAGTAGCGGGGGTTGTTGAAGCCGTCGTGGACGGTGTGCAAGCGGGTATGCGCGATTTTGGCGTGAAAGCCAACCTGATCGGTATCATGAGTCGTACATTTGGTACTGACGCATGTCAACAAGAACTGGACGGCATTCTGAGCCAGAAAGATCACATCGTTGCTGTCGACCTTGCGGGTGACGAGCTAGGCCAACCGGGTGATCGCTTTGTGTCTCACTTCAAGCAAGTACGCGATGCTGGCCTTGGGGTAACGGTCCATGCTGGTGAAGCAGCAGGTGCAGAGAGCATGTGGCAAGCAATCAATGAGCTGGGCGCAACTCGTATCGGTCACGGCGTAAAAGCGATTCACGATCCAAAACTGATGGATTACCTAGCAGAAAACCGCATTGGTATTGAATCTTGCCTGACGTCAAACTACCAAACAAGTACGGTAGAAACGCTAGAAAACCACCCTCTCAAGCAGTTCCTAGAGCATGGCGTTCTTGCGTGTTTGAACACTGACGATCCAGCGGTTGAAGGCATCGAACTGCCATACGAATACGAAGTAGCGGCACCAGCCGCTGGCCTGAGCCAAGACCAGATTCGCCAAGCGCAAATCAATGGCCTTGAGATTGCGTTCCTTTCAGAAGCAGAAAAATCGGAACTGAGAGAAAAAGTAAAAGATCGCGCTTAAATCCAGCGAAAACATAAAAAAATGCCAGCATCTGCTGGCATTTTTTATATCTTGAATCTGTATCTCTGATTAAATAACACGAGAGAATTGTTGCTGACGTGCCTTTGCTCGCAGGTACTTATCGAAGCTCATACAAATATTACGGATCAGCAAACGACCTCGCAGCGTCACACGAATTTCATTGTCATCCACTTCCACCAGCTCATCGTTGATGAAGGCCTGAAGTAGCTGTAAGTCTTCTTTAAAGTACTGATCAAACTTCACTTTAAACTCAGACTCAATGGCTTTCTTGTCTAACTTGAAGTTACAAATCAGCTGCTTAATCACTTCACGACGGAGCAAATCATCGGAGTCCAGAGAGACCCCTTTCCATAGAGCGTGACGAAGTTCGTTGACTTGAGCGTAGTATTTCTTCAGCTCTTTCTGGTTTTGCGCGTACGCATCGCCGATCATCGAGATTGCAGAAACACCAAAGCCAACCAAGTCACATTCACCTTGTGTGGTGTAGCCTTGGAAATTGCGATGCAAAATACCTTCGCGCTGGGCAGCAGCAAGTTCATCGTCCGGCAAAGCAAAGTGGTCCATACCGATAAATTGGTAGCCAGCATCAGTCAGTGTCGCGATGGTATCTTGCAGAATCGCCATCTTCTCTTCTGCCTTTGGCAGGTCTTCGTCTTTAATCTTACGCTGCGCTGCAAATAGCTGTGGCATGTGCGCGTAGTTAAACACGGATAGACGGCCCGGCTGCATCTCTAGCACTTGTTCTAGAGTCTTGGCAAAAGATTCTTTGGTCTGCTTCGGTAAACCGTAAATTAAATCTAGGTTCGTCGAACGAAAGCCTAACTCTTTTGCGCGCGCAACCATCGCAACGATGAACTCTTCATCTTGCTCACGATTCACCAGCTTTTGCACTTCTTTGTTGAAGTCCTGAACACCGATGCTCAAGCGATTGAAGCCTTCACTACGCAGATGATCCAGCATGGTCAGCTCGATTTCACGCGGGTCAACCTCGATACTGATTTCAGCATCGCTACTAAAAGTAAACTCTTGGCGTAGCAGGCTCATCACACGCGTGATTTGCTTTTCAGAGAGAAACGTCGGTGTACCACCACCAAAATGCAATTGCGTCACGGTGCGACCAACAAGTAATGCAGCACGTTGACGAATTTCGTGTTCAAGCACGTCGAGGTATTCATCCGCTTTGTGCGAGTGGCGTGTAATGACTTTATTACATCCACAGTAGTAACAAAGCTTGTGACAGAACGGAATGTGTACGTACAGCGATAATGGGCGTTCTGGGTATTGAGTGCATGCCATATCATAATCAGAAATGGTGAACGCTTCATGAAACTCCAGCGCCGTTGGGTACGACGTATAACGAGGCCCGGAATAGTTGTACTTATCCAATACCGCTTGATCCCAGACGATTTGCTGTTTCGATTCAGTGTGTTGATTCGACATGGTGGTACTTTCCGTTAAATGCTAGGGCAACGAAAGCCGTCACCCGATATTCAGAGCCGCTATTTTGCCATACGACGATGACAAGCGTGGCAACGCCGACTGGCTTTTTAAGTATAAAACTAAAGAAGTGCTAGCGTGATCACGATACCCCCATTAGCCATAAGGAGACTATTGGGGGTCGCGCTTAAATCATCTGAATATTGATTTGATTATTCAGTGGCTGGACGTTTTTCTGCAACACTTTGAGCTCCTCAATAATCGCATCAGTGAGGCGGCTTTCCGCTTTATGACGCGTCAAGTTCTGTTGCATACGCTCTTTCTTGGCAAGTTGTTGGCGTTCTTCGCCACGCGCCATATCTTTCACGATGTGGTAAAGCTCAGAAATCGCAGGGTACGTTTTATCGAAATCAACGCGGTCTTCACCTTGTACATAATCCATGATGTTATACACACGGATACTGATTTCAGATAAATCGCACTGGCCTTGAATGCCCGCCTGACACAAGGTATGCACATTCTCAAAAATGTTGGCGTTACGTTTGTCTATCGCCAATTTTTGATGCTTCAGCTGCAATTCCTTTTGCTTTTTCAATTGAAGCAGAAGGTAACCTGCATAAGAAGCGAGTGCGATGATAATCACAACACCAGCAATAGCTAATAAGGTTACATTCATAGCTTAATTATCCTTTATAGTCGTCGAAATTAATGTCGTCGAAATCTGCCAGCAAGTCATCATCGTTGCGCGTGCTTTTCTCAGCAGGTGCAGTGAAGTCTTCCTCTTCTTCAGGTTCCAACAAACCTAGTTGGTCCATTAGCTTCTCAATGCGATCGAGTTTCTCATCGACGAATTTCTGTAGACCTGTGCCCAGGTTTTCACCCGCTTCAATACGGTCTAGCAACACGTTCAATTGCGCGTCATTTTCTAGCATCTCTAGTTCTTGCTCTGCCGACAAACGACGCTCTTGCTTCGTCATTTTCTTCGCAGGTTCAACAATCAGAGGTATTTTCTTTTTGCTGCCTAAGCGCGGGTCGCGATTTTGTGCAGCAGCTTGCTTTTTCTGCTCGTTAACTTCTGAGTTACGGTTACCCGTTTTCAGACCTTTACGCTTTTTAGCACGCTTGCGTAAGCGGCCTTCCACATCAGATTCTGTACGGTTACGAGTTACAACAAACTCAGGTGCACCAGCGGCACCCGGTTTTCTAGATTTTTTACTACGGCTCATTACTGGGGTTTCCTCAGTAAAATTACATCATTACCAATAAATTCGAGTTCGAGCTTATCCCGCTCTGCTAGGAACTGGAACGTGTCACGACTAAAGAACACTACGTGAGTGAGATCGTTCTTATAATGCCATGATTTGAAAGCCTCCACGTCGATGACCATTTTCGTCATCAGGCCTATCCAGCCCCCTGGCTTAACTAAATTCAACCATTGCTTCCACACCAAATCTGGGTGGTAGAGGTGCTCTATCACCTCTGTTGCTGTCATGAAGTCGTACGTTTTTTCTAAAACCGACGTATCAGGGTGGTAGTAGAGATCGTACAACGCCATGTTGTGCCCCGCCTCTTCCAGCATCAAGGAGAGCGTTGGGCCAGGACCACAACCAAAGTCGATACCATTTGATTGTGGAGAAATTCGCTCTGTGATCGGGTCAGCAATACGCGACAAAAAGCGTCGGTAACCCAAATCATCGGGGTTGTTCTCATGCAAATCATAGTGAGCTTTTTCGCTTTCCGCATCCAAACGTTGGTCTGGATTTACGAATACCAAGCTGCACTGCTCACATTGAAGATATTCACGACGCTTATCTTCAAAATAATGGTGAGTGCGCTGATTTTGGCATAAAGGACAGGTATGCATGCTGACTTCCTCAAACAGGGATGCGAAACATACCAGAAAGTGAACTCGGATTGGAGTGTTGTTGAGTATTTTTTCAGCAATTTTTATTAAAAAACTTTGTTTACAACCTATAAAGCTAAATAAGTGCAGTAATCTCAATTCAAGTTACGACTGAGCATGTCAACGTGACCCGTCCTGATATGGGTTGACACTTTTTAACTAAAACGCTCGATGTACTTCATCGGGCGTTTTGTATTTTAAAG
>NZ_JAWOTX010000005.1:0-84356 GCF_033339115.1 Vibrio sp. 947
TCTGTCCCTGTATTGTTGGGTACTATCAAAACAGATCGACCACTTAAAGTCATGTCCGAAAATTGGGGGCCACTTCTTATAGCATTTCTAAAGGAGAGAGCATCTCAGTAGCTGTAGATTCAGCCAAAGCTATTAATTCTGACATCCTTTCTGATTATGATTACAGAGAGCGACTTCGTCGCGCTGAGGCCCCTGTGACTACGCTAACTCCAAGTGGAATTCGTTGTAAAGGTCCAAGTACTGAAAAAATTGTTTCTGAACGTAGGAAGGCTAAGAAATTGGGAGTGAAACTTCCAGAAAAGGAGAATACATGTACAGACTTTCTCGCTTGCTATGACTGCGATAGCCACGTTTTAGTTGCATCTGAAACTGATATTTGGTTAATGATGACATTTCGTTATCAAGTGCTTCAAGTGAGAGAGCTTCCTGCGAAAAATTCAGTACCCAAGGCTCGTATCTATGAAATCGAAGCTGTGCTTGCAAAGGTGCTTAGGCGAATGAAGGAAAAGTCGCCAGATAATTATGAGAAAGCCCATTTAAAGTTTGAGAAAGGGATGCTCCACCCCTTATTTGAGACTCGACTTAGTCTCAAGTATGTAATGGGTGGTAAACAATGAACATTGCACGAAATCCGATTCGTTTTAATCAAAATGAAAACCCATTTATTTCATACTGCGGTGATGGGACCGGTAAATCTAGGGTATACGATATAATGTGGGATTTTTCTGCGTTAGGGCAAAACACGCATAAAATATCTTTTAAATCTATCAGGGATATTCATCGTAGAGATATTCAGGTTCTTGTAGCAAAAATGATTGAGTTCAATAAGGATAAGTCTCCCTCTGGACATTTTTCAGTTGCTACTGCTCTGCTATATAGGAAATCTTTGGGCCGGTTAGTCAATGTATGGGGTAAATCCGATTTTGGGTTACTTGACAACAATCAAGAATGGCAAGCTTTTAGGGATTTGCTTAAAGACAGACATTCTAAAACGACTCTTAACACCTTTAGGAGCATGCTTTGCTTTCTCAACAAGTTAGGTGTTATTTCTCGATACGTAACCGTAAAGGATTTTGAATCTCTGGCCCGCAAGGATAGTTTTCCCAAACAAGCTATAGCCCTACCACAACAGATGCATAATCAGATGTTATCTGTTGCCGTAGAATTTGTAGAGACTCATTACACTTACAGGCATGAAATATCAACTTGTATGGCAAATTTTTTTGCTATGCGAGAGAGTGAGTTGATTAGAGCTGTAAGAGAGTCTAAAGGTGATTTATCTCTAAAGGAACTAAAGCCGAAAGTTAATCAGCGAATTTCAAGAAGAGCTAAAAAAATTGTTCGGCCTCAAGCGTTGAAGAATATGAGGTTAGATAGTCAAGCAACATTTGTGTCTAAATTAGTTCGGTGCTGCTTTCTTGTTACTGCTGCATTCTCCGGCGCAAGAAAAACGGAACTATCTCTCATGAACCCTGATAGTTATCAGGAAAGTAATGGAATACCATTTATTAGAGGCTTGTCTTCGAAATCAAATGAAGGAATTCCAGTAACAGTAGTTTGGCAGACTCATTCAATTGTAAAGAAAGCTTTAGAGCTTGCATATGAAGCTACGGAATATGCAAGGAAAGCCCAAAAGATAAGGCTCGAAATTCAATTAGATCAGCAGACTATTGATATTGATAACTACAAACGACTCATGAATGAGCTCGAAAGCTCCTTCATACAAGCAGCAATACTTAATGTGGAAGACTCAGAGCAAGTCAAAGATTCATTCTTGATAACAACGAAAGGAGGTGCTTTTTTTGATGTCGATTTTTTTCTTAATCCAGCTACTGAAGATGAGGTTCATGACTTTGACATCCTCAACCCAGATCGAGATGGTGAACTAGAAGTTGGGGGCTACCCTCCGAGATTCACCCCTCATGATATTAGGCGCTCGTTTGCTGTCTTTATCGTAAGAAACGGGCTTGGCAACGCATTAACTGTCAAAGAGCAACTTAAGCATAAAAACCTAAACATGTCTAATTACTATGCTAATAATGCTGAGCTAGCGCGTATTCAAGGTCTGGTATTGGACGATGAATTATTAGGTGTACTTGAAGGGGTATCAGAAGATACTGTGATTGATGCCTTAGACGAAATCTATAATGGCTCAGAGTTTCTATCTGGTCTTGAGGGAGAGCGCATAATGGAAGCTAAAAACGAGGCACTACGCAAAGGCGAGAAAGTTTATATGAGTAGGTCTCAGCTCCGAGCTTTAGTAAAAAGTGGAGATAAGGCTATTATCATGCTGCCAACGGGGGCGTATTGCACTAATCCTACCTGTGAACGCCTGTGTGCAATTTCTTACTTTATCACGGAGGATAAGTACTGTGAATATGAAGTTGTGACAACACGAGGAGCCAAAATGCTTGCTAATGAGCGTAAAGGTCTAGTTAAAATGTTTCGGGAAATGAACGAAATGAACGACTATGCGTTATTTCGTATTTTGGCTGGGATGAAGGAAAAAATTATCTTCATTGAGAGCACACTTCGTAAACACAATCTCGATTTTGAACCATTTAGTGACGAAATTAAGGTTATATCAATATGAACAAGAAGGATTTGAGTCCTCAACTGAAAGTAACAGAAGAGAGACTAGAGGAGGCTTTGAAGCGTTTGCTTACTAACAAGCCAGTAATTGTTAAGGCTAATGGGAAGCTTTCTTTGAACAAGATAAACAACGAAGCTGGTCTGGGCCACAGCTATATTCATAAGTTCCAGGAGTTTGTCGAGCGAGCCAAACCTCAAATTGAAGCGTACAACCATAATCGTGATAAGTTTATGGCTACCGGCCTTGATATTGATATCGAAGCGACTATTTCGGAAGTGGACAAAATTAAAGGGAAGTTGAAGAAGTCTGAGAAGCAAAGGGATATATACCGCCTTGAACGCAATAATGCTGTTGAGGCTAGGAAGCTGTTAGAAAAGCAGTTAGCTGAAATGACTCATAGAGCTTATATGCTTCAAGAGGAAGTTCTCAATCTAAAGAGAGAATATGATTCTAAAAATGTGGTTACACAGATGAAACGTTAACTCTGTAATCAAATATCAAGGAGATAATAGCTGATGTAATTTGCTGATACTGGTAATATTTAATGCAGTTCATCAACAAAGCTAAGGTGTTTATTTCCGTGCTGTTATTACCCAGAAGCATCATCACAGCTGTATTGCTCGCTGTACCATTTAGTTCTCTCTCACAAGTTAAACTCAGCAATAGTGGTATCTGCCACGACGAAAAATCTCCTAGCTTTGATCGAACGAAAAACTTTAAGGCCTTTGATAGCCTTGAATCCTGTTTAGAAAGTGGAGGGAGGCTTGCTAAAAATCAAAAGCAAGTAATGGTTCATAAGACACCTGACAATCAACCCTATGAAAGAAGCAAGTTTGGACACGGCTGGGCAGATAGCGACAGGGATTGCCAGAACTCGAGAGCAGAGGTATTGATAGATCAATCCATATCACTAGCTAAGTTTAAAACAGATAAACAGTGTTTGGTTGTTTCAGGAAGGTGGCGCTCCCTTTTTACTGGGCAAGAGATCTATTCAGCTTCTGATGTCGACATCGATCATGTTGTTCCATTAAAGTGGGCGTGGGAGCATGGTGCTAAGCACTGGACATATGAAAAGCGAATATCGATTGCTAACGATAAAGCTAACCTAATCGCAGTGGAAGCTTCATTAAACCGACAAAAGGGTGCAAAAGGGATTGATGAGTGGCTACCTCCTAAGAATCAGTGTCAATACATTTTGAGATTTATTCGTATCAAAAAGAAATATGGTATTGAATTAGAGCCATTGAAAGAACAAAAATATCGAGAGATTCAGTCTCAGTACTGCAATTAGTACAGGGCTTTGTTGCAGAAATCGAATGAACTAAATCAGAACCTTACGTTCAGATCAGGGACGTGCATCCACTGACTTTGATTTCAGGCCAAAGCATCGCTATCCACCAAGTACAATAACTCCTTAGTCCACAGAGGTTCACTCACGTTTTGGATTGACGAAGGGGCGATACTGAGTTGAAACAACCTAAACAGGATAGACGTGGAAGACCATAATTGTTTAGTTGTACTACTTATACACGATCTGACAATTTTGATTATACAGTGTGGCTTAATCGTACACCCACACTCGACATCCCACAGCTCACTTTTGGACAAAGGCGAGTTTGGCAGCCGCAAGCAAGTCTCTCTCAAAAAAGACCGTTTGGCAGTATTGATTTATTGCTTAATGTTCCCAACTGTAAAATGTCGGAATCAAGATGAACCCTTTGTGATAAAATGCGTTTGAATAGATGATATAAAGATTAATTTAAAATAAAGGTATATTTTTTTTAATTAATCTGTATAGTGGTCTTTGCTCTGACACAGAGTTGTTTCAAGATAAAATATAAAGAAAGTTTTCCAGCGTCATCCCTAGCAAGTTTCTCTCTGTAATCTCCTTAATGCTCTATCCTAAAATAATACCTATGTTCAGTGCACCTTAATTTTAATTTTATAAGGGGCATAATATGTCTAATCAAGTAATTGGTACAGTAAAGTGGTTTAACGAAACTAAAGGTTTTGGTTTTATTTCTCAAGCAAATGGCGATGATTTATTTGTTCATTTCAGAAGCATTTTAGGCGATGGCTTTAAGAAGCTTATTGAAGGCGAGCAGGTTTCCTTTACTGTAGGTAAAGGTCCTAAAGGCCTTCAAGCAGAAAATGTAACGACTATTTAGCCTTACAATTGAATTTACACTGCCTCGTCATACGCCTGGCGAGTTAGTTGCTCTGACAAAGATTTGTTTCAAGATAAAATATAAAGATAGTTTTCCAGCGTAATCCCTAGCAAGTTTCTCTCTGTAATCTCCTTAATTACCTATCCTAAAAATACTTATGTTCAGTGCACCTTAATTATAATTTTTATAAAGGGGTATAATATGTCTAATCAAATATTTAATAATGAGAATAGAAATAATAAAAACAAATCTATTCAAAATAAAGAAACATCAATACATAAAAAAACAAAGATGAATAGCCTTCTCCAAAGGATTGCTAATGGTGAGACTGGTGTTGTTTTGGAGGAGCTACTTTGAAAAATCACGGTAGAAAGAAGATCTGGTTTAAGTTAAAAAAGTGCGAATCATACACTAAAAATTTTTTATCATATTGAATGTAAGGTTTGTAAAAGGTTGCTCATAGAAAGACTATGCTCTTCAACAGATGAGCTTTGGGAATAGCAACCACGAAATATCTGAGGCACACATCATATTATGACAAGTGGAACGTTAAGTTGCTTAAACAGTAGGGAGCGATGAAACATACTCGTAGTGCTCAGGCTTGTGAGATGAGGTAATAACCATTGTGTGATGGGTCTTTGCCGTCCATGCTCCTTGATAATCAGTTGCTTGCCTAGTCAACTTTTGGGGAGGAACCAAGTCAGTTCGAACGTTTAAGCGTGAAACAATGCTATATTGAAAGCGTCAACCACTCTCAAAAGGAATAGGATCATGCCGACCTATCAGGTCACTTACTTCAACACGAAACACGCCCTGATAGATAGCGAAGCTATCTTCATGAAAAGTCTAACGAACGTCAAGCGCTCAGCTGAGCATCATGCGCCAGAGGGTGCAATACTAATTGAGATTAGAGATTTAATGGATCAAATGCTAAGTCGAATGACACTTGATGATAGCTGGGTAGATAGCTGTGAAGACTGACGTTGGTTAGCAATCATGATTCGTTTTTCGTAGTAGCCTTTGACACAGTTTAGCTTGTTTGTCTGACAAGGCTTGCTCACGATTAAGTTGATCTCGTAAACCTGTCAGCATGTCTCGGTCCAAGTTGTTCAGCTTTTCGGAATGTAAGAGGAGTGTCGTATTGATAAGCTCAGAGAGGTTTCGTGAACTCACAGTCCCCACTCTTTATCCCACTCTTTTTGTTCTTCAATCTCTTCTATGCGCTTGCGAACATCCATTTTTTTCAACTCTTCTGGTGTCCGTTTAATCCCTTTCTGATTAATACTAAATTGCTTCTGCTTTTGTGTCGGTTTAGGTAACTTGCTCATATATCATCCTATTTTTGGTGGTTTACTGAATTCCGCCCCGCGTTCATATTGGCTATGAAAACAACAATGATACTACACAAGTCAGAACATAAATGGGCAATAGTAAATTCAATGGCTTTTCTAAATGAGATCAACACGGATTGAACCAACGATTGCAGAAAACTGAGACTCAGGCTTTTAAAAATGTAGCGATGCTAAGAAAAATAATTTTAGGTGATTTTATTCAGGTTAGAATTCATTACCTCTTATTGATGTATCGTTCCGCGTTTGCAAAAAGCTTATCGCATGCTTTTTTCTGTGCTAAATATTCTGATGAACCTTCAGCCATAGAGTCGAGAATTCCTTTCGCTTCTTGATATTCTTTTACCATCGCAGCGAATCGTTCTTCGAAGTTGTTTTTCTGTGTTTTCTTGCTTGATTTTCTTACTGGTTTTCTCATGTTGCTTCTTATCTTATCGATCCCAATATTTATTTTTATTCGTATTTCGAACGTTCAGAATCTTTATTAAACATAAAGTAAAAAAGTCTCCTCGACAGAAGAGACTTTTTAGAAATATTTTATACTAACGTAACATTATCCGCTTGAGGGCCTTTGTTACCTTGTTCAACAACAAAAGAAACCTTTTGGCCTTCAGATAATGTTTTGAAGCCTTCACTAACAATTGATTTGAAGTGAACAAATAGGTCAGAACCGCCGTTATCAGGGGTGATAAATCCAAAACCTTTGGATTCGTTAAACCATTTTACTGAGCCTGTTGATTTATTTGACATAATATATCTCGATACATTGATTAAGTTAAAAAGAAAGCTACTAAATAAGGAATGAAGAAAAAGGTATCGCAGGATAAATATGACGAATTTAATCGAATAAAAACTGAGAAGAGCTTGAACTAAATATTTTACTAATAGCTCACCGTTTGAGCTGCTGCCACTATACACTATATGAACATAATAGATATCTATTTTTTGATTGATTTTTATTACCTATAAAATCAATAACTTAAAAGTAAACCCGTGAAAAGTGAAAGGCTGAATTGAAATCAACAACATCATTAAAATAATTATTGCAAAACAGATATTCGATACAAGTATCATCCCTATTTCTAACTTTGAATGGGGCAGAGGCTTGCTAACCAGGATCTAGCTGAAACGTCCAGAATGATGTTTCGGAAAATTGAACATTGGAAATTAATGAGTAACTTCAAGTATTAAAAAACGGCTTTGGGAGAGTTAGCGCATGACGTGTACATACGCTAACAGAGTGGCTTGTGCCAAAAGCGTGAAAGACAATTTTAATCACACAAGCTAAGGTCTAAAACATAGGTCCGACTTGAGGATTTTAATGTGAGTTCTCGTTCAGAGGTGCATTCGATATAGCTTTTCTCATGAAGTTTTACCTTCAATGCTCCATTTACCTTCCAGCCAGTTAGAAAAGCTAATACAGATATCCCCCCAAGAATGATTATAAATATCTTGGGTATCCAGAGGAGCTTTTTCCCTGTAATTAGGCAGATGACCATGAATACAGACACAACAAACATTGCCCAAGAAAAAGCAAATGTAGAAGCATCATTAATCGCTCCACTTACGACTATTCTATCATGAAGCAGTTTATGTGCATCAAACACCTCTATAACATCGTGAGCTGATAGTAGGAAAAGTGATGAAAAAATCAAACAGAAAGCAAATGCCTTTAAACGGTTAATTTTCATCAATTAATCTCTCAACTTCTTTTTTCATTGGTTCAGTATATCTATATTTCTCATCTACTTCAGATACTTTCTTACCAATGTAAAATGCACTTATGGCAAAGAAACCTAGTAACAATGCTGTAGGCGGGGTAGCAAACGCTAGGATTAATCCAGCTCTTAATACTAAAGTAGCACCTTGAGCTATTACGCCTGCAACCACACCTTTAGATATATCCGCTGTAAATTGGCCGACCACTTCACCTAGCGTTTTTTCATCATGCAAAATGTAGTCAACTGCATTAACCGCACCACTAAACACAAGCTCTACATAGATGTTGCCTTTCAAGAAACTGACATTGCCTTGAACGGTATTTAGGGCGTGACCAATTTTAAGCATTTGTGGTGTTGCTTCTTGCCAACGGATACCTAGGTCTAAATATTTAGGCTTGTAGTTCTCAACCACAATATTCATTACACCATTGATATTTACAGCTTTGGCAGTTGCTCCCCATCCACCAAGCTCTTTAGCGACCTCATAAGCGCCTTTAAGCCCCATACCTACGCCAGTGTAGTCCTTGCCATTCGAAAGTTGTCCATGCGAGTCTTTGATGAGCAAGTCTAAATACTCGTTACCTTCTTCAACAGTCAGTACCGCAATACTCACGTTCTCTTGTTGAGAAGTGTCCCACTGATATTCTTTAGCTTGCTTTTGTAAATCATCGTTCCATTCTTTTTCTGTTAGGTCGTAAGCTTGTTGGACAGCTTTGCGTTCAGTAAGAACGCGCTCTCTGTTTTCAGCCCATCGTTTCTCATCGCTCGCGGTAGATCTCAGCTCTTCCTGACGTTCTCGGCGTTGACGTGCTGCTCGTTCTCTATTGGTTTCTTGTCTTTCTTCTGGGGCTACAGGAGCGGATTCATATCTCATGGGAGTCGGTTTTACTGATAAATAAAAAGGATAATAACAATATTTTCAGTGATTTATCATCCTCAACAAGATTACATGATGATTTAACCAATTAAATAGGCAAATTGCCAAGTCAAACAAACATAGTAAAGGGGCAAGTCGTGTTGATTTGTATTCTATCGGATAACTTTTTGTAGGGTAAATTTACATCAGCAAGATATTAAAGAGCATTTACTCTGAATGATTTTGGGGCAGTTCTGCGTTACGATGATCTACCCCGTCAGCAAGCCGTTGGACAAAACCGTGTCAGTAATATTGATAATTTAGCAGTTTCTAAATTATCTGAGGTATGGAAAGTCAGTTTTGCTAAGCGTCCAGTCTGAGTGATGCAAATCAGAATCCTTCTCTCAATAATTAACTCACGATATTGTGCCAAATCGTCGGTTTTCATAGAATTGAGTGAAAGAATATGGCAAAGCTCATATAAAATATATGTTGGTCAATGGGCAGTCGTATCACCAAAGAACTTGCGTTAGACTCCTTCTTAATGGCGGTTTGGCGACGTAAGCCTGATGGGAATATGTTGGTTCACTCAGATCAGGAAAGCCAGTATACGAGCTACGATTGGAATGAATTTCTAAGAGCTCATGGCGTGGAAGGCAGCATAAGTCGTTGAGGTAATTGCCATGATAACGCAGTAGCCAAGAGCTTCTTCCAACTGCTAAAAGTCGTCTAGTTAAGTAGTAGCGATTAAAAAACTATAGTCCTTTAAGCTATATTTTTAACTATAACCAGCTAATAAAATGAGAAAAATAGAACAAGAAAGTTCGAGAGAACATAGCCTTCAGATTCAGAAGCAGCAGAAACGAAAAGCTTCTTCTTATGGTAAGAAAAGACACAATAGAAACAGTATTGGTAGTTTATTTCTTGGGAAACACCCAAAGATTGCTGCTCCTAGAGAAATTGATTTGATTGATGGCTCTATGGAAATGTGTGATAACTTTTTTACTCTTCTCAGAAATGAACTTGAGAAGAAT
Organism: Vibrio sp. 947; assembly: GCF_033339115.1. Classification (NCBI taxonomy): domain Bacteria; kingdom Pseudomonadati; phylum Pseudomonadota; class Gammaproteobacteria; order Vibrionales; family Vibrionaceae; genus Vibrio; species Vibrio sp. 947. The sequence continues at coordinate 9,722 of NZ_JAWOTX010000005.1, forward strand.
CCAAAGTTCTTATACATAGACTTCAGTAACACCACCATGCTTAAGGCAATGCCTCTATTGGTTATCTACTCCATTATTGATGAGGCCAGAGAGGAGCATGGGATAACGACTGAAATCCGGGTGATATGGTCGAAGCGTAAGAAGCAAGTAAACAACGTTATTAACATTAGTGGTAACTTTGCAACTGCTTCAGAACGTGAGGAAAAAATAGGGTCGTCTTCCTATCTTCCTGTCATTATGGGAGATAATTCAAGAGCAAATGACTTGAGTAATATCTTTGTCGACTACATATTAGAAAAGTACTACCCAGATGCAGATGCTGAAAAAGAACAAGAAATTTCTTCAGCTATTCAAGAAACTGTAGATAATGTCGGTCGCCACGCATACCCAGATGAACACGATCACGGTCGTAAGCGTTGGTGGTTTAGTTGTCACAGAGTTGAACATAACTTGTATATTGTGATTTATGATACTGGTGTAGGCATCCCTAATTCATTATCAAAAAATAATGCAGTGTTTCTATCACGTATAAATGATTTGTACCCAGATGAGTACAAAGGTGCTACAAGTGAAACTGTAGAACAAGAATCCACTAACATGTTCGATGCTTTAAGGGTTTGGTTTCAGAAGAATTTAAATGATGGTCAATTAATTCGTGCAGCCATGCACACCAATGTTACTTCCACAGAGTTGGACCAGCATGGGCAAGGCAGTAGAAGTATTAAGGCACTGATTAACGAAGATGAGAACAGCTACCTGTTGATGTTTAGTAACAATGGTTTTTATTGTTACACGAATGATAGAGACGACAATGAAAACAGTGTTGATACTACGAGTCATAAAGTACCAGGTACGTTGATTCAATGGAGCATTTAAAAGTGAATGAGATAACAATCACTGTAGTTAAAGACTTTCACCCTAAACCGTATGGCCGCTATATCATAGACGGCCCAGGTTGCGATAATACGTCAGGGGAAGTATTTAGAGATAAGCTCTTGGCTCCTGCGTTAAAAAAACACGACAAAGTAACTGTCGACTTAACTGGTTATAACCGGTATGGACGTTCATTTCTTGATGAGTCTTTTGGCGGTTTGATTAGACAATGTGGTTTTACCAAAGCTCAGTTAGATGAGAAGTTGGTATATGTACACAATGACTTAACGTCAGTAATAGCGATCATTGATGAGAGAATTCAAAAAGCAGAGCTAAAGCGTATAACGGGTTAACATGAGTTACTTGATTTATGCTGTCAGTTGGCTGTTAGCGGTATTTATCCATATCAATACCTTAAAGCGAACATCGCTAACTAATACCAAAGAAGCTCTTGTCAGTGAGATATATAGCCTCTTAGACGTTAACAAGGATGGTGCGGAGCTCCTTGTTAAAGAAACTACTTTTGCACATAAATTCACTCGCATAGAGAACAAAGTAAAAGAGTTTAATACTCTGTGTAAGCGTTCTTTGATTTCTACTGAACATGATGATTTTAAAAGTCTGTTTACTTACGATGTCGAAGCTGGGGATCACTCTGATTTAACCCGTAAATGCTATGACGCTGTTGATTATGTAGATAAAACGTTCCACCGACACATACAAAACAAATACTCATTCTTCTACTTGAATCGATTCGAACTAGCAGGGATATTTTGCACTCTGTTTTGCATTTATTCAGCTATAAAGATTGTCACCTGGCTTTATGTGTAGGCTTTGTAACATTACAAAAACTAGGTCAACTGACGAAATTCTATAAGGACGGCAAGAAGTTTCTCTGGCACGCTTTGGGGCAGTTCTGCGTTACGATGATCTACCCCGTCAGCAAGCCGTTGGACAAAACCTTGTCAGTTACATTACTAAATTAGAACGTAACGGATTAGCTCACGTATGGAGAGGTAACGCTCCACTCAAAATAAAAACGGCTAGCAAGAATAACTCAAACTAGCCGTTTATTTTATGTTCACGTTATTAAAAACCTAAGATAGAACGCTTGTTCTTCTTTAGGTGTTTTAGGTACGGGTCTTCCTTAGCATCATAGCTCTTTAAGTGATCTATTCCTGCAAGTAATCCATACTCCTTTTCTGCCTGCTTAAGGGCTTTTTGAATGATCGAATCTTTAGAATGTAGACTGACTTTTGTCTTTGCAACTCTTGGTCGAGCTATTTCCTCAACTGTAAAATATCGTCTGGCTTTGGTGAGCTCTCGAATCTGAACACCAATGTCTTGGTGCTTCACTATATATGAGTTTGGTGTACTGTTTTCCACAACAGCTGCGATGTCGCCTGCAACAGACTGCAAATCGTTTAACTGCTTTTCCCGGTGCGCGTTAATCAAACTCTCTAACGCCTTTTTTCTCTCTATAGTTCTGCTTCTCTTTGCCGATTTCAGCTTCGCATTAGAGTCATAAGATTTGCTGGAGTTAGATGTTGATGGCGCATCATCTTCCTTATATGCGTCATATGATTTTTTTGCGCCATACGCTAATGGTATAACCGCCAACCATAAAGCCATTGTTTTGCACCCTTTAAACTTGAAAGAGGGTCCTGCAATGAATGCAGACCCCTCTTGTAATGATTAAGCCGTCTTAGATTCAAACTTTCCAGTTAGTAAGTCACGAATCTCAACTAGAGCTTCAACAGAATGCTTTAATTCATCAATGTCATATTCTGTAGCTGCATCTTCCTTCAGCTTATTGATGTACTCTTCGGTTTGTTCTACCAGTTCATCTAGACCAGCCTGAATTGCAGTCTCAGTATTGTTCCAGAACTTAGCAATGCAATCTTCAATTTGGTCCCAAACGTTTTCCTTTTTGATTGCTTCAGCAACCTTTTTAGCGAGGCTTTTCTGCCATGAACTACCCATTAAACGATAAACCATATATCCAATCGCAGCTGCAATGGCAATACCGATAGTGATCGGGCCACCAAGAGCCGCCACGAACGATGTAACTGAGGTTACGCTACTGGCAAGTCCTAACGAAACAAGTACACCCGCAGCTTTACCAACTAGGATGTAAGCCCCTAAGTTGCTTGCAATCGTAGATACATATAGTGCCATTGCACCTAGACTTCCTAGTCCGGCCATACCACCAACAAATGCTGCGCGGGAGTTAAATTCAGAAACATCGATATCAAGCCCCCCAATTTCTGAGTCAATAGAAGCCTTTGTCATTTTAGGAGCTGCTTCTTGCCATCGCACCAGAAGGGCGTCCACCTCATTTGAGACAACTTTACCGCTAGATTTTAGGTTACTCTCAAGTTTAGAGGTGATCAGTTGGCTGAAATAATTGCCAATTTCTGTTTGAGCTTCTTTCTTGTCATCATAAGTTTCGGTAATAAGCGTTTCCAAACCTTCCGCAGATGAATTGTACTGATAGAAGGTCTTCATATCAGAAAGATCTTTTTTCTTACGGTCAGCACAAGATGCAATAAGTTCCTCGAAATCGGCCTTTATTTTAGAAGCCTGCTTACGAAATCGCGCATCCTGTTCATTGACCTCATTTACACGGTCAACACTTGATTGCTCTTTGTCTTTCAATGATTCAATAGCAACCGCTAGAACCTTATCTGCTTGAGAGTAAACATTCTTGATATTTTGCTCTACGATAGCAGCATGATTCTCATTCAGGTAATCTGCCATTTCATCGACTTGACGGATAAGCGATGTACGATATAGCTCATTCTCTCGCCAGAACGGTTGTGTACGAGCAGTCAGTTCCTGAGGTTCTGGTGCTTCATCGATATAACCATCTTCTATCCAATGATTGAAAATTAGCTTATCTAGCTGCTTCTTCACGCGTTTAAACGTCACTTTACCAACCATAGAAACATCATCAGCATTTAGATCGCTATGACAGTGCGACTGGACGAATAATAGATGCTTCAGAGGATTATTTTTATCGACTGGTGGGCGCTGACGGATGATATTTGCTGCAAAGCCCAAATCACTTTCCTTAAAGAAACCAGCGTGCATAGACAAGAATACAACTCCATCAGCTAGCTCTACACCACCAAGCGCTTTTTCTGTGTCGCTGTCGTCTTCACTGTTTAGATCCCCTGGAGTATCCATCAACCACACTTTTTTGAGGATAGGCGCATCCATGAACACGATTGCTATGTACGCATCGTTCTCAAATGATTCATCATAATTGTGTACGCCTAAACGGTCTAGAATATCGGTACCGCCTTGTTCTATCAGGTACTTATTGACCAGTTCTTGAGAGTGAATCATGTATGGCTTAAAACCTTTACGGAAGATTGCCACTTGGCCATTGATTATGGATGGTTGATCATCCGTGTGCATCAACAGGTTTACCACGCAGGTAGCAGGAGTGAACTTTTCTTTTAGTACCTTCCCATCCGTTAACGTGTTGAACATTGTGGTTTTGCCTGAGTCATAGTGTCCAAAACCACCAATGATAGGCTTTCCATTTAGAGATTTTAGAAGCTCTTCGAACTTTTCAAACTTGTCTCCAAGTTCAATCGAATCAATGTAGCTTCTCTCTTTAGCGATTTTAGCAATAGCGGATTTTGTATCGGTAATCTTATCTAAGGCCTGTGCTACTTTTGTTGCAACTTCAGTTGTAGTGATAATAGACATGGAAATATCTTCCTTTTTGTAAGTTATTTGGTTTAGGAATTCATAGAAGCGACTTGGTTCCATACCTATTGCGTTCAGGTAACCAGCCATTTTTATCGCATCTGCTTTCAGTGGTTGCTTTTCAATTCGGGAAACGGCCCTTTGATCAAGAGTTCTTCCCATACCATAGATATCAGAACGTGCTGCAACATCTTCCTGAGAAAGACCTGCTTCAGTTCTAGAACCAATGAGGAATTCTATAAGCTGTTTGTTGATGTTTTCGTTGCTCATACTCTGTACCTGCTAATCAGCAAAGCGTTATTGCTTGCAGATTTTAAGACGTTTTTGTCTAGAACGAAGTTAATATAGAGCTCCAAATAAAAACTGTCAATAACTTAGACTACTTTGTCTATGTAAAATGCATATTATCAGTAAGGCATTAAAATTTAGTGACTTATAACTCTGTTCACCTTTTCTTATCTGATAAAAACTCATTAATTGGGTAGGTAGTCCTTGTCATAGAGCAATCTGAATAGCCACTAGTATCGTAGCCACTTTTAGCATTACCCAAAATAGGCCAATTTATGACAAAAGAAATGAGTCCTGATTCTTGTGCTAGAAAGGTTTTGGGGCATTTCTGTGTTACACATCCCGTCAGCACACCTTTGGACATAAATGCGTTACTACAAATCAAACATTAGCAATTCATGAATAACTTTTTATAAGGCAAGCATTGCCAGTCAATAAGTCTTCATACCGTGCGCACTTTATCTGCTTATGTTGAGTGCGATTGCATATACTAGTTCTATAAAATGTCTCTCTTTTGAGGGACTATTCAATGAAGTATCATTAAATGACTAAAAACTATATTTTTCGTGAATTTGAATGTGGTTTATCCGTCGAACAAGCTGCTGAACTTTGTTTGAAAACTGAGAGAATGGTCAAAGAATGGGATAAGGAGAAAATCACTCCACCGGAGTGGAAACGGCTCAATAGATTTTTACAGGAATAGCTTTGTTAGAAATTGGAGCATTAACTTACTTAGGGGCAGCAGGCCAAGTGTTAAAATATGCAAGAGCACTAAGGAAAATGATGTAAAAAAGGCTCCGCTAGAAGCCTTTTGTGTATATAACATTTAACTATTAGCTAGTATCGCAACTGTCATTTGCCAGTTTTCACCGACATCGTCTCTAGTTGTTTCTTGACCAACGTGTACTAATTTGTATTTGTGCTCATTAACTAAGTGGTCGATACTTTTAGCAAACTCATCTGAATCACAGAAAAAAGAACAATCGGGTTCTGGACAAGATTCACTGATGCAAGAACTCAACTTAAATGTTTTATGTTGCTTTGTCATATAAACTACCTTTTACTTGGAGGTGTACTAGTTGGGCCATCGCCGGAACTTTTAGTTGGCTGATAGCCACCTTTGACTCTGTCATCACCACCGTTGCTTCGTTCTCGTTGAGGTGATCTACTAGATGGTTGTTTACTCATATTGTTCTCCTTTATTCAAATAGCTCTACGTGGCTAATTTCGTCCGATACAATCAAAACACCTTGTGTTTTTTCATGACAATGATCGAAGCGATCATTTTCGTTTAGTTCCCATGAGCGCTCCAAATAAATTTGCTCTTTGTATGGTGCACAAGAAACAAAAGAATTACAGCCAAACCACCCCCCCAATTTCGTACCGTCTTTAAGAGTTACAATGACCCAGTACGATTTCCTTTGCGAGAAAACAAAATCCCAAGCCCTGTTCGCTGGATGCGGCATTCTGCTTTGAAAGAACTCTGTATTTCTCAATTGTCCCCATATTAGTACCCACAAAATTGGGGCAATAAAAAGGATAAAAATGTACAAAACCATATAGGTCACAGAGGGCCAGTTAGATATTTCCGCAAAGTAAATTAATGGAGATAATAAAGCATAATTGATACAGCTATATGTAATCGTATCAATTAACTTTTTAGAGGAGTCTTGATATTCAACTGGATAGAAAAGCTCATAAACCTTTATAGATACAAAACCAGGAATAACAAAGGCTATAAATAACAGTAGCTTATCGGACTCCCAAATATTCAAGTGACACCTCTTACTAAGCAATTCGTTGATATAAAATCAGTATACATTCTCTTTTCCTTTCAAACATTATGAAAAGATAGATTTCTATTAACTATTCAACTTTTATTGACGATATAAATATGCTATTCGATTCAACCATAAGAAAGGCTAGTACGAAGTAGGAACTTACCCCGTAATACAACATGGAGATTCACAACGAACAGTACTAGAAGAATGGATAAGTTTCAGCAGGGGAAAACTCATTGACAGGATGGGAATGAGTAAAAGGCCTAAGCAACTTTGGGCAAAACCTTGTCAGAGAAAAAGGCAAAAGACGCCCAAAAGTATTGAAAAGTTTCTAGCTTTAATGTTAGACGACACTTGAACTAGTTTTGAACAGATAAAACGAAGATAACGTTGCAGTTCGAAGCAAGTGATGGCTGACGCTGCCAAAAGATCTCTATTGCTTATTGTGACTAAAGAAGATAGCACTTGTGTTAGTTTTCATGTATTACTACGTTTTTAATTATTTCTGGGATATCATCATAATTTTCATACCAAATAATCGTTACACCTAGCTCCTTCATCAATTCTTCGTTGAGAATATGGTGATGTTCTAAAAACCTCTTAGCAGACTCCACATTATCTATAACTTTTGACTTTTTTCCGGAGATAGTTTCGTAACAAAATTCAATTGAAGAAAGTCTTTTCATGAAGGCGAAGTGTTTACTTCGCTCTGTATTTTTTGATGAAATATCTAGTAAACGTCTTAGGTTAGGGTCTGTCATCGATAGCCCTATCATCAGACAGTTGCTTTCTCTGAAGGAGTTTAGTTGGACAAGGTTTGACCAGTGATATGAGTCAGAATAAATCTGATGATAACCCTCCTCTGAGAAGACTAGAGTTGAATTATCTAAGTAGTCGCACGACTTTCGAGCTTCTGGTAAGAATCCGTGAACATGATAAACAGGAAGCTCATCTGGTTCGTAACTCTCATCATCAGTGTATATACACCTATGTAAGATCGAGTTATTACTTAGTTGCCTCTCAAGTAAATCGTCAAAGTTATAAGTGACAACAGACTTTACTTTGGCCCCAGCTCTCCTAGGAAGGCACATTGATGCAATTGATTTTATAAGCTCAGAGTCGATAGCAAAATCGGTATTTCGTAACGCATAGAGATTTTTGGTAACAGCACCGATAAAGTCCTTTGCTCCACCGTCACTCTTGGACAATCCTTTTCTGAGGTATCTCGCAGCCATTAATGCTGAAGGTTCATTTATACTGTTTAGCCTAGTGATTAAATCGTTAATATCCTCATCACCCACGGCACCGTCGCCATCAAACTTTTGCGTTAAATAAGTTACGAACAAAGAATTTAAAAGTGTACTCCAATCTGGCATCCCTGCACTACTTGAAACTCCGGCACCAAGAAATAGAGAAAGCTGGCCTTTTTTGTAGCAAGATTTTAAGTGCTTAATTATTTCCTCTCGCGCTTGCTTCCAGTCGCTTAGAGGTTTAGACATTGCCGATGAAAGTCTTAAAGTGAAGAGGTTGCTAGCAATTTGGTTTACTACTTTTCTATGCTTTGAGGCAACCCGGTTCAATTCGGATGGTCCCCATATTACGACTTTAAAGGGAAGTTGGGTCCTTTCTATTTCGGTATTGAATCTGTTTATGAATCTTTCGGGAATTGGTTTGGCTGAAATGATGAGAACATATTCAAATCTGTTCTCATGGTACTCATTTCTAAACTTAATAATCGATTTGTCAATAAATTGGCCAATCGGTAGTCCAGATAAATTGAACTTGATTTCAATTAGGGTTGCCCCTTCGAACTGGTCAAAACCCTCTGGAGCAAACGCGTCTCCAAATTGTGTCAATTCTGTTGATATGAGAAATCGCTTATCTTGACTTTCGATGTGGTACTTTAAGAGGTGGTTTACAAAAGTCTCGAACGAGTAATAGCTTTTAGGTCCACCTTCATCTATTCCAGCAACTATGTTATCGATTATCATTATTTACTCAGCTCCTTCAGAAAACTCGCAACTTATTTAGATCGCGACGCTGGGCGTTTCAACACGGCCAACGCAAAGCATAATCACAAGCATGTTATCGTATAGCGCACCAGCTTCATCACACCGAGCGACAGCGTACATAAATCAAAATAGAGATGTCTCTGCATACCGTAATATTTTCAAGTTAGCACTTTAATAATATCAATGTCAGAGGTATATGCTTCAAATTCGACTTAACAGTGTTCTCACTATTTCTACATGGTTTATGGGCGGTAGCTATGTCGTAAATATTTCTAGTTGGATGAAATATTTATTATAAGGAAGTTATTCGTTTTGGGGCTAGGTTTGAAGTTGAGAATAGGAAAGGTAAATTCTCAACTATTCCTCTCAGATATTAAAGTCAGGTAAGAGTGTTGATAAATTGTTCTTGTATATGGGAGCTCTCATAAATCTCAAAGTTATAAATCTAAAGGTACACATGCTCCCATTCGATTCGTGCAGCCCGTTTTTCTTGTTTACGGACTTGGTAACCGCAAGAGGCTAAATCGGGTAAGCCTTTCTTGCCTTGCCATTGAATGTTACAGCCACAGTAGAAGCTTGTTGGGTGGTCTTGATAAATTTTGACCGCCTCACGTTTGGCTGCAGAGAATGAGCTCGGTGGAGCGGCAATCGCAGTGCTAGAAAGCGAGATAAGCAACAGAGAGAATAAGTATTTCATGATAAAAGTCTTTATAAAGTATGACTTTATTCATGATAACACGCATAAAATAGCTTTAGTGATGAGTAAGTTAACAATAAGTGGCGAAGGGAAGGTTTTGATCAACCGATCTTTATTTTGGGAACGCAAGTAACACTATGAGGTAAGGGCTACGATAATTGAATGCCGGTGAAGTTAAGTGGTTGGCGGCATTTTTGACAAGAGTACGTCGCCTCTTCGCGCAGCACTTTATTATGACGGCGAATCGATAGAGGGTAGGTCATACAACCACAACGATACTCAAAGGTTTTACCTTGAACGGATTTTACTTCAAAGCTGTGAGTGGTTTTGGCTGGTACGTTAAATACGGCTTCCATGACGCCTTTCCATTCTTTACCGTGAGGCCTAACTCGCCCGTAAACCTGATAAGTAATCAGGTGTGCTACTTCATGAGGAATGACTTCATCTAAGAATGCTTGGGTGTTTTCGCGAAATAAAACAGGGTTTAGGCGTACTTGATTTAATTGAAGGTAGGCTTTTCCTGCCGCTTTCCCACGAACGTCGAAGGTGATTGTTGGAATCGGGAAAGAACGTTTGAAAGCTTGTTCCGCCATCGCGATACAGTCCGCCATCACTTGCTTGGCTTTATAGCTGAGTTCTATATCCACAATTCACCTCGATAAATCAAATAAAAAAGCCCCCGCATTTGCGAGGGCCAGATCATAGCATCAGTTAATTATGGTGTGTGTTTTTTCTTGATGGTGGCATGGTAAGCGTGCCATGTACCGTAGCCTAGAATTGGCATGGTAAACAACATTCCGATCCCGTAGGTCGCAAAGCCGATAAGAATACCGCCACAGATGATCGCTGCCCAAACAATCATTGCTGGAATGTTGGATTTCACTGCATTAAAGCTGGTAAATACAGCGGTCATCATGTCTACGCGACGCTCCATCATGAGCGGAATAGAAAAGGCTGAAATGCTAAACACCAAACAAGCCAAAACAAAGCCAACTAAAGAGCCGATGACAAGGAAGGGTAGGAACTCACTTAAAGGTGCCCCTTGAACAGAAGGGTAGAGTGCATGAAGTAGAGCGGCAATGCGCATCCAAAATATCATACACACTGCGAGTAACACGGCGAACGCCCATTGAGATGTTGAGTTACGACCGATCGCTTTCATTGAATGGAACAAGCTTGCTTTGTGTCCGCGCTCTCTCTCCCAACTGGCATCATACAAACCCAGCGCGAGAAACGGACCAATTAACATGTAAACAATCAAACTGGGCATGACGACTAAGTGTGTGCCTTGCCACTGTACGAGCAAAACAATGCCTATCGCAGCTGCCATAAAACAGATGCCATAGAAAGCACTAATAAGCGGCATTCGCACGAAATCATGCAGACCTAATGCGAGCCAATGAAAAGGTGCAGAAAGATTGACCGTATTGCACGGTATGGTTCTGGCGTATTCGTTGTCTGGCACTTCCTTTCGCTTGTTGTGGAAGTCCGATGGATTAACAGTTCGAGGCATAACTCCTCCTTGATTTATTCCCACATTATCCGCTTATACCAACTGACAGCGGTTTTTGTTCAGTCAAACTTGAAGCGACTTTTTCAAGTTTACATCTGAGCATTGGCTTAGTTTGGTATCGGCCATAAAGATGCTTAACTCATGTCTTTACTTAAGTGTTGCTTCCACAGTCGCCAGCCTCCGACGTCTCTATTTAAATTGGAATTAACAATATTTTAACTATTGGCGGAGATGGGATAATTTACAAATAATTGCTTAAAATTTATTCGGTATAAAAATGAGGGAGAAACAGGACTGCTTTGTGGGGCAGGGCGGTATGAGCCGAAATGACTATATAAAAGTTGCTGAAAATAAAAAGCCCCCACCATAAGCGAGGGCTTGATTGATTCTTGCTTAGCTTGATTATTTGATGCCAGCGAAATCGCGTAGAAGTGCAGCTTTGTCTGTCGCTTCCCACGGGAATTCTTCACGACCGAAGTGACCGTAAGCCGCTGTCTTCTTGTAGATAGGTTGAAGAAGGTTAAGCATTTCTTGTAGACCGTATGGACGTAGGTCGAAGAATTGACGAACCGCTTCAATGATGATGTCGTGAGGTACTTTCTCAGTACCGAACGTTTCCACCATGATAGACGTTGGATCAGCAACACCGATTGCGTAAGAAAGTTGGATCTCACAACGGTCAGCCATGCCTGCCGCTACGATGTTTTTCGCTACGTAGCGTGCTGCGTATGCTGCACTACGGTCAACTTTTGATGGATCTTTACCAGAAAACGCACCGCCACCGTGACGAGCTGCGCCGCCGTAGGTATCTACGATGATCTTACGACCAGTTAGGCCACAGTCACCCATAGGACCACCGATTACGAAGCGACCGGTTGGGTTAATGAAGAAGTTTGTTTCTTTGTTGATCCACTCAGAAGGTAGCACTGGCTTAATGATCTCTTCCATTACCGCTTCACGCAGGTCTGAAGTTGAGATTGAGTCACAGTGTTGAGTTGAAAGAACAACCGCGTCGATACCAACGATGTTACCTTGATCGTATTGGAATGTTACCTGAGATTTTGCATCAGGACGCAACCAAGGTAGTGTGCCGTTTTTACGAACTTCTGCTTGCTTTTGAACAAGACGGTGAGAGTAAGTAATTGGCGCTGGCATTAGTACTTCAGTTTCGTTACAAGCGTAACCAAACATGATGCCTTGGTCGCCTGCACCTTGTTCTTTAGGGTCAGCTTTATCAACACCTTGGTTGATATCTGGCGACTGTTTACCGATTGTGTTTAGTACCGCACAAGAATCTGCGTCAAAGCCCATATCTGAATGTACGTAGCCGATTTCACGAACGGTTTCACGAGTTAACTCTTCGATGTCTACCCATGCTGAAGTCGTGATTTCACCACCCACCATTACCATACCGGTTTTAACGTAAGTCTCACATGCAACACGAGCCTTTGGATCTTGCTCTAGAATCGCGTCAAGAACCGCATCAGAAATCTGGTCTGCAATTTTATCTGGATGACCTTCTGATACTGACTCAGAAGTAAACAGGTGCTTAGCCATGTTAGCTCCACTATATCTGGTTTAAAACTGGGGAATGATAAACTCTCCAGCGCAAATTAATACTAATTTTTGTAGGTGTATCTACATCTAGACGTCTATTCTAAATTTGATTGCTCGAATTACAAGCTCTTTTTTGGTTTTTGTTATAACCAAACGTTTGCCTGATTTATTGATAATTTTAAGAACTTCGAACGATTTGGCGCGAAAGGTGCAATATTTGTGAGGTTTTGGACTGGAAAACGTTTGCACACCCAACAGGGCTTTGAGAGAATTATGACCTACTTTTCGTTTCGCTTAATGTACTCAGGAGCAGACATGTCGTCTCGTAAACATCTTGCCAATGCAATTCGTGCTCTAAGCATGGATGGTGTTCAACAAGCTAACTCAGGCCACCCAGGCGCACCAATGGGTATGGCTGATATCGCTGAAGTTCTTTGGCGCTCTCACCTAAACCATAACCCTTCAAACCCAGAGTGGGCCGACCGCGATCGCTTTGTGCTGTCAAACGGTCATGGGTCAATGCTTATTTACTCTCTACTGCACTTAAGCGGTTACGCGCTATCTATTGACGATCTGAAAAACTTCCGTCAATTGCACTCAAAAACCCCAGGTCACCCAGAGTACGGCTACGCGCCTGGTATCGAGACAACAACTGGTCCTCTAGGTCAAGGCATCACTAACGCTGTTGGTATGGCGATCGCAGAGAAAGCACTAGCGGCACAGTTCAACAAAGAAGGTCACGATATCGTTGACCACTTTACGTATGTGTTCATGGGTGACGGCTGTCTAATGGAAGGCATCTCGCATGAAGCATGCTCTCTTGCTGGGACGTTAGGTCTAGGCAAACTGATCGCGTTCTGGGATGACAACGGCATTTCTATCGACGGTCACGTTGAAGGCTGGTTCTCTGACGATACACCTAAGCGTTTTGAAGCGTACGGCTGGCATGTAATCCCAGCAGTCGATGGTCACGACTCAGACGCGATCAACGCAGCAATTGAAGCAGCAAAAGCGGACCCACGTCCTACGCTTATCTGTACCAAAACAATTATCGGTTTCGGTTCTCCTAACAAGTCTGGTTCGCACGACTGTCACGGTGCACCACTAGGTCACGATGAAATCCAAGCGGCTCGCGAATACCTAGGTTGGGAGTACGGCCCATTTGAGATCCCGGCAGATGTTTACGCTGAGTGGGATGCAAAAGAAGCGGGCGCCGCGAAAGAAGCAGCTTGGAATGAAAAATTCGAAGCATACGCTGCAGCTTACCCTGCAGAAGCGGCAGAGCTTAAACGTCGTCTAAACGGCGAACTTCCTGCACAGTGGGAAGAAAAAGCGAACCAAATCATTGCCGATCTTCAAGCAAATCCAGCGAACATTGCATCACGTAAAGCGTCGCAAAATGCACTAGAAGCGTTTGGTCAAATGCTTCCTGAGTTTATGGGTGGTTCTGCTGACCTAGCGCCTTCTAACCTGACCATGTGGTCTGGTTCTAAGTCTCTAGAAATGGAGGACTTCTCTGGCAACTACATCCACTACGGTGTGCGTGAATTCGGTATGACCGCTATCATCAACGGTATCGCATTGCACGGTGGTTTCGTTCCTTACGGCGCAACATTCCTAATGTTCATGGAATACGCTCGTAACGCAATGCGTATGGCTGCGCTGATGAAAATTCAGAACATCCAAGTTTACACGCATGATTCGATCGGTCTTGGCGAAGATGGCCCAACTCACCAACCTGTTGAGCAAATGGCGTCTCTACGTGTAACTCCAAACATGAGCACATGGCGCCCATGTGACCAAGTTGAGTCTGCAGTTGCATGGAAACTAGCGATTGAACGTAAAGATGCACCAACTGCACTTATCTTCTCTCGTCAAAACCTAGCGCAACAAGAGCGTACTGCTGAACAAGTCGCAGACATCGCGAAAGGTGCTTACATCCTGAAAGATAGCGAAGGTAAGCCTGAGCTAATCCTTATCGCAACAGGTTCTGAGGTTGAGCTTGCAGTGAAAGCCGCTGAGCAACTAACTTCAGAAGGCAAGAAAGTACGCGTTGTTTCAATGCCATCAACAGATGCATTCGATAAACAAGACGCTGCTTACCGTGAATCTGTACTGCCATCAGACGTAACGGCACGTATCGCTATTGAAGCGGGCATTGCTGATTTCTGGTACAAGTACGTTGGCTTCGACGGTCGCATCATCGGTATGACAACATTCGGTGAATCTGCACCTGCTGGTCAGCTATTCGAGATGTTTGGCTTCACGACTGAAAACGTAGTGAACACAGCAAAAGAATTGCTAGCGTAATTGTAGGACCGTCTAAACAGTCAAACGTAAACGACGATTGTTAAACGCTAAAGTTAGAAAGGCCATCATTATGATGGCCTTTTTATTTTTGTCAGGTTTTCCAACCTTGTGGAATGCTTTGGTGAATGCAGTCTAAAAGTACGGATAAGCGCAGTGGTGGTCGTCCTGCTGGTGTATAGCAGTTAATGGAAATAGGCTCAGAAAGCCAACCTTCTAAGCAAGGTGTGATTCGCCCTGGGTGATGTTTCTCATAGCCGCATGCTGTCCAAGTCGGCAGCAGTCCAATACCATGACCATTCGCGATACTGTCTATTTGCATTGCTATGTTGTCGCTGTATAAGCGACTAACAAAGGGTTCTAAAAAGAACTCACCGTGTTGAGGGTGTGCTAGCATCACTCCATTTTCTTGCACTGAACCAAAATCGATCCATGGATGTGCTTCAAGTTCTTTGGGGTGCGGTATAGGCCCATGTTGTTTTAGATAATTTGGAGAGGCAAAAGGCGTATAGCGAAATACCCCCAGCACTTCTTTTCGCCAGTCTAGCTCTTTACGTTCACCGAGCCAGATGAACAAATCTGGGTCATGATGCGCCTCAGAAAAGTCACTGGTAAGTTGAACTCTAACATCGGGATTATCAGCAAGAAAACGATTGAGTACGCCGCCGAGCCAGCTTCTAACTAAGGCAGTATGACAAACAATATGCAGTGGCCCTGAAACTTGGTTCGTTAAACCTTGCAGTGCATCATAACTCTCTTCGCTTAACTCAAGAATCTGGCGGCTGTAGTGGGCAAAGATTTCTCCAGCTCTTGTCAGAACTAATCGATTACCTTGTCTGGCGGTTAGAGCCTGACCGAAGTCTTCTTCTAATTGTGCCAAGCGACGACTTAGCGTTGATTTTGGCTGATTAAGGGCTTTAGCAGCGGCTGTCAAACTTTTATGCTGATTGAGCGCATCAAAGGCTCTAATTGATGCTAAGTCGTGCATATTTCTTTTACTCCTTACTGCGTTATGTACGAGTTCCATAAATGGAAAGAACTGTTCCATAACTCTCACTATGCATCTCATTCTATTTGTGAATAATTTACTTTCGAAAATAATAATCATTATCAATTATGGAGATGTAGATGTCTACTCTTAGACTGCCAGTTATTACCGCAACTGGTATTTTAGCCTTCGTCAGTGTCCCTCATGTTTTTGCCAATGATGCAGTTTCTAAAATGGAAACAGTGGTTGTAACTGCATCAAGCTACGAGCAATCTCAAGCGGACGCGCCTGCAAGTATTAGTGTTATTTCACGTGAGGAGTTGGACTCCCGTTATTACCGCGATGTGACTGATGCACTAAAAAGTGTGCCAGGTGTTGTCGTGACAGGTGGTGGTGATACTACCGACATTAGTATCCGTGGTATGGGTTCTAAATACACTTTGATACTGGTCGATGGTAAACGTCAAAGCACGCGTGAAACTCGTCCAAATAGCGACGGCCCCGGTATCGAACAAGGTTGGTTACCTCCTCTTCAAGCGATTGAGCGAATCGAAGTTATTCGCGGCCCAATGTCGACGCTTTACGGTTCTGATGCGATTGGTGGTGTGATTAACGTCATCACACGAAAAGATGCGCTAGAGTGGACGGGTAATGTTCAACTGGGCACGGTACTACAAGAGAATAGCCGCTCAGGTGGAGAGCAGAGCGCGAATTTTTTCGTTAATGGTCCGTTGGCTGAAAATTTATCTCTCCAAGTATATGGTCAGTACACAACCAGAGAAGAAGATGACATCGAATACGGTTATGAAGATAAAGATATGCAGAGTATCTCTTCAAAACTGACTTACCAGATTAATGAGCGCCACTCGGTACAATTAGAAGGTGGCACGTCGGCACAAAGTCGTCGTGGCAATGTGGGCCTTTCAGTGCCGACCACTGGGTGTCGTGGAGGGTGTGAAGATTCACTGAATGAATATCGTCGTAATTACGTAACGGTAAGCCACAACGGTGATTGGGATTCGATTGGCATTTCAGATACTTACTTACAGCGAGAAGAGAGCGAGAACAAATCTCGTGAGATGACGATCACCAACACCACGTTCAAATCGAGCTTGGTGACTGGTATTGGAAACCATACGTTGACGACGGGTGTGGACGCTACTCATGCAGAGCTTGAGGATTTCACCTCCAACAAAGCGTCATCGAAGACTGAAACATCGAATACGCAGTGGGCTGTTTTCATTGAAGATGAATGGAGAATTGCTGATCCGTTTAGCGTTACGCTTGGCGGCCGTCTAGATCATGACGAAAACTATGGCGCGCATTTTAGTCCGCGTGTTTACGGTGTATGGCGAGTTGATCCGTCTTGGACGGTGAAAGGCGGTGTGGCAACAGGTTTCCGTTCTCCACAATTACGTGAAATTACTCCTGGCTGGGCGCAAGTCAGTGGTGGCGGTAATATCTACGGTAACCCAGATCTTGACCCTGAAACGTCGCTAAACAAAGAAATCAGCGTCTTGTATCAAGGTGATTCTGGCTTAGATGTCTCTTTGACAGCGTTCCATAACGAATTCAAAGACAAGATCACACGTGTTGTTTGTCCAGACACTATCTGTACTGATGGTCCAAACCAATGGGGCGCAGATCCAACGTACCGTATTAACGTGGATGAAGCCGTCACACAAGGTATTGAAGCGACCTTAGCATCGCCGTTAACGGAAACCATTTACCTTAGCTCGAGCTACACATTTACCGACTCAGAGCAAAAAACAGGTGAATACAAAGGCATGCCGCTGCAGCAGTTACCAAAGCATCTGTTTAATGTGGATGTGACTTGGCAAACGACAACAGATCTAGAGAGCTGGGCGAAAGTCACGTACCGAGGTAAAGAAATGGATCCGGTTACTGGCCCATCAAGAAACAGTATTGTAGAACCAGCTTATACCTTTGTGGACGCCGGTGTGACATACCAGTTAACCGACAATACTCGTATTAAAGGCGCTATCTATAACTTGCTAGACGAGGAAATCAGTTACGAAGAATACGGATATATTGAAGATGGTCGTCGCTACTGGTTAGGTTTAGACGTCGCATTTTAATTATCTATCGTTGTAATAAGGTCGAGCATAGTCTCGACCTTTTTTAATCCTGCTTTACTGTGATTCAACAGGTGCGTTTGTCAGCCTGATCAGGTAGTATCTGTGACACGAAATTTTTGGTAGGGCGAAGGATAAATGCTAAAGGTTGCGATCAATGGATTTGGACGTATAGGTCGTAATGTTCTGCGAGCGGTGTATGAAAGCGGAAAACACCAGCAGATCAAGGTTGTGGCGGTTAACGAACTAGCTCAGCCAGAGGCGATGGCACACCTACTGCAATATGACACCAGTCATGGTCGCTTTGGTAAAAAAATTTCCCATGACCAAGAACATTTGCATGTTCATCATGACAGCGGTGAATATGATTCCATTCGCATTCTCCACCTCTCCGAAATCGAATTACTTCCTTGGCGTGATTTAGAAGTTGATATCGTCTTGGATTGCACTGGCGTATTTGGTTCGCAAGCGGATGGGCAAGCGCATATAGAAGCAGGCGCGAAGAAAGTACTGTTTTCGCACCCGGGCGCAAACGACCTAGATAATACGATTATCTATGGCGTGAACCACGAAACTCTGAAAGACGAGCACCGTGTTGTCTCCAATGGCTCTTGCACCACCAACTGTATCGTTCCCATCATTAAAGTATTAGACGAAGCCTTCGGCATAGAGTCTGGCACCATTACCACAATTCATTCGTCCATGAATGATCAACAAGTAATTGATGCGTATCATAACGACTTACGCCGTACCCGCGCTGCAAGCCAATCTATTATTCCGGTGGACACTAAGTTGCATAAGGGGATTGAAAGAGTCTTCCCGAAATTTTCCAACAAATTCGAAGCAATTTCTGTTCGTGTTCCAACGGTTAACGTCACTGCAATGGATTTAAGTGTCACAATTAGTACAAATGTGAAAGTTAATGACGTAAATCAAACCATTGTTAACGCATCTCAGTGTACATTACGTAACATTGTTGACTATACTGAATCGCCACTCGTTTCCATCGACTTTAACCACGACCCCCATAGTGCGATTGTGGATGGAAGCCAGACTAGAGTGAGTAACGGGCAACTCGTAAAAATGCTCGTTTGGTGCGACAACGAATGGGGCTTTGCTAACCGGATGCTGGATACTGCCTTAGCAATGCAAGCTTCTTCGCAAGTGGAACAGTAATGACGAAGAAGTGATGGAGAATTTTTATTTCTAGCCTTGAAATAAATCCATAATATCTCCATATCTATAACCAGTTTGAAGAATTAACAGGCTTGGCAGGGTTGCCGAGTTTTCAAAAACTTTAATTATTAAATATTTGAGAGGACACATCATGTCTGTAATCAAGATGACTGACCTGGATCTTGCAGGTAAACGTGTATTTATCCGTGCTGACCTAAACGTGCCAGTAAAAGACGGTAAAGTAACTTCGGATGCACGTATCATCGCATCTCTTCCAACTATTAAGCACTGCCTAGAAGCAGGCGCTAAAGTAA
This sequence comes from Vibrio sp. 947, assembly GCF_033339115.1. Classification (NCBI taxonomy): domain Bacteria; kingdom Pseudomonadati; phylum Pseudomonadota; class Gammaproteobacteria; order Vibrionales; family Vibrionaceae; genus Vibrio; species Vibrio sp. 947. The sequence continues at coordinate 29,044 of NZ_JAWOTX010000005.1, forward strand.
TGGTTACGTCTCACCTAGGTCGCCCAACTGAAGGTGAATACGCTGAAGAGTTCTCTCTACAACCAGTTGTTAACTACCTAAACGACGCACTAGATTGCGAAGTGAAGCTAGCAAAAGACTACCTAGATGGCCTAGAGCTAAATGCGGGTGAACTTGTTGTTCTTGAAAACGTTCGCTTCAACAAAGGCGAAAAGAAAAACGACGAAGAGCTATCTAAGAAATACGCAGCACTATGTGACGTATTCGTAATGGACGCATTCGGTACGGCTCACCGTGCTCAAGCATCTACTCACGGCGTTGGTATGCACGCAGACGTAGCATGTGCTGGTCCTCTACTAGCGAACGAACTAGAAGCGCTAGGCAAAGCAATGGACAAGCCAGCTCGTCCAATGGTTGCTATCGTAGGTGGTTCAAAAGTTTCTACTAAGCTAACGGTTCTTGAGTCTCTATCTAAAATCGCTGACCAACTCGTTGTTGGTGGTGGTATTGCTAACACATTCATCGCAGCTGCTGGCCACAACGTTGGTAAGTCTCTATACGAAGCAGACCTAGTTGAAACAGCTAAGAAGCTAATGGACGAGTGTGCAATTCCAGTAGCAACTGACGTTGCATGTGCGAAAGCATTCGACGAGAACGCAGAAGCTGAAATTAAGCACGTTTCTGAAGTACAAGACGACGACATGATCTTCGACCTTGGTCCAGATTCAACTGCTGAACTAGCTGAAATCCTTAAAAACGCTAAGACTATCCTATGGAATGGTCCAGTAGGCGTATTCGAATTCAAGAACTTCGAAACAGGTACTAAAGGTATCTCTGAAGCTATCGCAGCTTCTGAAGGCTTCTCTGTTGCTGGTGGTGGTGACACGCTAGCGGCTATCGACAAATTCGGTATCAAAGCGGATGTATCTTACATCTCTACTGGCGGCGGCGCTTTCCTTGAGTTCGTAGAAGGTAAAGTTCTTCCAGCAGTAGAAATGCTAGAAGCACGCGCTAAGTAATTAAAGCAAAGCGGGGGAGTGATTCTCCCGCTTTCTTGTTTGCTGCAACGTGTGAGGAACTCTGCTAGAATAGCCTCAGTTGTGAGCAAACGTTTGCAAGATTTTCAACTTAACAAGTTTTGTTTAAAAACGACAGATAAATAGGATTACATCCATGTCTAAGATCTTCGACTTCGTAAAACCAGGTGTTATCTCTGGCGATGACGTTCAGAAAGTATTTGAAGTTGCAAAAGAAAACAGCTTTGCACTTCCAGCAGTAAACTGTGTGGGTACTGACTCTGTAAACGCAGTACTTGAAGCAGCTGCAAAAGTTAAAGCTCCAGTTATCGTTCAGTTCTCTAACGGTGGCGCTGCTTTCTTTGCTGGTAAAGGTCTAAAACTTGAAGGTCAAGAAGCTCAAATCCTAGGTGCTGTTGCTGGTGCGAAATACGTTCACGCTGTAGCTGAAGCTTACGGTGTTCCAGTAATCCTACACACTGACCACGCAGCTAAGAAACTACTTCCTTGGATCGACGGTCTACTAGACGCTGGTGAAGAGTACTTCGCGCAAACTGGTAAGCCACTATTCTCTTCTCACATGATCGACCTTTCTGAAGAGTCTCTAGAAGAGAACATCGAAATTTCTGCTAAGTACCTAGAGCGCATGGCTAAAATGAACATGACTCTAGAAATCGAACTAGGTTGTACTGGTGGTGAAGAAGACGGCGTTGACAACTCTGATATGGATGCGTCTGAGCTATACACTTCTCCAGAAGACGTTGCATACGCATACGAGAAACTAAGCGCAATCAGCCATCGTTTCACTATCGCAGCATCTTTCGGTAACGTACACGGCGTATACAAGCCAGGTAACGTTGTACTAACTCCAACTATCCTACGTGATTCTCAAGCGCACGTTTCTGAGAAATTCGGTCTTCCAGCGAACTCTCTAAACTTCGTATTCCACGGCGGTTCAGGTTCTTCTCTAGAAGAAATCCGTGAATCTATCGGCTACGGTGTAATCAAAATGAACATCGATACTGATACACAGTGGGCTACTTGGGATGGTATCCGTAAGTTCGAAGCTGAAAACCACGATTACCTACAAGGTCAGATCGGTAACCCAACTGGTGAAGATGCACCAAACAAGAAGTACTACGATCCACGCGTATGGCTACGTGCAGGCCAAGCTTCAATGGTTACTCGTCTAGAGCAAGCATTTGCTGACCTTAACGCAGTTGACGTACTATAATCGTTACTGATTAAGTTACCTAAAAACCCGCTCTTTGAGCGGGTTTTTTTATGTCTATCATTTTTTCCCCGGCTGCTTTCTCCCGATATTTTTATGCGTTAGATTGTATTTGCTAGTGAGATATCTCACCTTTAACGTTTTTTTAAAGAAAACATGGGAATATCAGTCTTAAGAGTGGCGAAATCAGAGTGCATTGCGTAACCTGTAACAAGTCAGTGTCAGAAAGCTCTGATAAAGTCTTGTTTTGCATATCTTTGCGAAACTCTGACTTTGAAAAAAGTCAGAGTTGGGATATTGTGCCAAAAATCTGACACTGTTCAGTGGAGCAATAGGGATGTTGTTTTAGAAAAGAGCCTTTAAAAAACAAGGTTCATAAATTAACGGCAATTGGATTTATATCTCTTTATTTTTGAGGATAAGAATTATGGCAGGTGAATCGGTGGGTATCGATACCACTTTAACGGATGGTCTAACTCAGGCTGAAACTTGGCTGACAAACAATTCAGATCTACTGGTTCAGTACGGTGTGAACATTATCTCTGCGCTGCTTATTCTGTTTATCGGTAATCTTATCGTTAAGGCAGTCGCTGGTAGTGTTTCTAAAGTACTAGAAAAGAAAAACATGGATAAGGCCGTCGTTGAATTTATTCACGGTCTTGTTCGTTACTTGCTATTTGTAATCGTGCTAATCGCGGCTCTTGGTCGATTAGGAGTTCAAACCGCTTCTGTTGTTGCTGTGATTGGTGCGGCAGGTCTTGCTGTTGGTCTTGCACTACAAGGTTCACTATCAAACTTTGCAGCAGGCGTACTTATTGTTGCGTTCCGTCCATTCAAATCAGGCGACTACGTAGAAATCGGTGGTGTAGCGGGTAGTGTTGAAGCAATTCAAATCTTCCAAACCGTTCTAAAAACACCAGACAACAAAATGGTTGTTGTGCCTAACTCTTCAGTTATCGGCGGTGCCATTACTAACTACTCTCGCCATGCGACACGACGTGTCGACCTAGTGATTGGTGTTTCATACAAATCAGACCTTAAACTAACGAAGAAAGTGATTCGTGAGACGCTAGAGAAAGATCCACGTATCTTGAAAGACCCGGATATCACAATTGGTGTACTTACGTTAGCAGACTCTTCAGTTAACTTTGTGGTTCGTCCATGGGTGAAAACTGCAGATTACTGGGGCGTATACTTTGATGCAATGCAAGGTATTAAAGAAGCATTGGATGAAAATGGTATCGAGATTCCATTCCCACAAATGGATGTTCACCTGAACAAAGTCGACGCTTAATTAAAAGCAGTCGATATTCAAAAGCGAGGCCAATAGGCCTCGCTTTTTTATATTTCGTAAAGGGTGTGATGACCAGCAAGTAAGAGGCGTTTTAGATGTTTACCTGCAAATCCAAATGTGAACTCAGGTAAGCCAGGCGTATAGAGCAACTCTTGATGTTGATAGAGATTGGTATCAACAATGATAGTGATGTATTCCGGTAAGCCTATTGGGCAAACCGCGCCGGGTACGCAACCTAACACTTCGACCATTTTATCGTCATTACAAATAGAGGGACGTTTACCTGTAATCGCTTTAATCTGCTTGGCATCGAGGCGCGAGTCCTTATCTGTCAGATAAACCGCGTAACCTTGTCCTTTGAGTGTTAAAAAGAGGCTTTTGGTATGCGTACCCGTCCAACCAAGCTCTCTCGCAATACGTATATCTGTCTCAAAGTCTAAGATGGCTTCGTGCTGCCATTCCCGAAAAGGAATAGAGAGCGCGTTGAATCGCTCTCTATTGTTGTTATAAATACGTTTTAGTGACTCCATGTCTTTGCTGCCTTACTACCTGGTGATTACCAATACTTATCAATAAGCTCACTCGCTAAGATATATGCTATTGTGAACATCATCATTGCGATTGCAATGTCGATGGTTTTTTTCACTTTTGGTTGAGAGAGTGTTGGACCTAGTTTGGCTGCTCCTATCGATAAAGTGTAGAACCAAACAAAGGAAGCCATAATCGTACCTAGTGCAAAAGCAATGCGATCATGGCCTTCAAATTGTCCACCGATCGAACCTAGAATAACGACTGTATCTAAATATAAGTGCGGATTAAGCACAGTGACAGCTAACGCACCTAGAATAACCGTTCGACGACCTCGAGCTACAATCTCCCCTTTTGATTCCGATTCACTCTCTGGCTTAAAAGCACTTTTTAGTGAGAGCAGTCCATAGAAGCTCAAGAAAGCAATACCACCAAGTGTCACCGACGTCAGTAAGATTTCATTTTGAGACAGAATTGCACCACCACCAAAAATACCTAGAGAGATGAAAATCATATCTAGCACGCTACAAATAGTGGCGGTTGTTAGGTGGTGGTTACGCTTTATGCCTTGATTCAAAACATACGCATTTTGCGCGCCGATCGGAATGATCATTGATGCTCCTAAACCAAAACCTTGCAATAGAACCCACAAGCTCACACTTCACCTCACTTCAAAATAACAAATACATTTACAGAAAAGGGAAAGATAAAGCGTTTATCTAAATAAGTATAATTAATGATTTTAATCTTACATTAGATAGACTAATTTAACGGGAGGCGTTTGATCAAGAGTGAGAGGAAAGGTATGCGAGGGTTAGATTACAAATGGATTGAGGCATTAGACGCTATAGTTTATCAGGGTAGCTTTGAGCGTGCTGCCGAGCATTTATTTGTTTCTCAATCCGCCATTTCTCAACGTATCAAGCAGTTAGAGAAGTTTCTCGCGCAGCCTGTTTTAATTCGAAGCCAGCCACCTAAGCCAACGCCAATTGGTAAAAAATTGTTGGGTCTTTATCGGCGAGTACGCTTGCTAGAGCATGAAATTCTCCCCGAACTAAAGAATGATACCAGTACGCGACCTGTGCAACTCTCTTTAGCGACTAATGCAGATAGCCTTGCAACATGGCTACTGCCAGCGCTGCAAAATGTTATGAAGCAGCGTCAAGTTGAACTAAAACTGACTATCTATGGTGAATACCGCTCTATTGAAAAACTCAAAAGTGGCGAAGTGACAGGAGCGATCAGCTTGGAGTCCCAGCCAATCCCCGGATGCAGAGCAGACTATTTAGGTCGCATCGATTATGTTTGTGTCGCGAGCCCAGAGTTCTATCAGCGTTATTTTTCTAAAGGCGTAAATAATCAGACATTGGCAAAAGCACCGGCCGTTTCATATGACCAATATGATGATCTACATAAAACATTTCTTACCGAGCATTTTAACGTCAATCCTGACAGCGTTATTCATCACAACATCAGTAGTTCTGAAGCGTTTCTAAAAGTGGCGTTAGCTGGTGTTGCTTATTGTTTGATCCCCCGCTTGCAAATTACCGACGAATTAGACAGAGGTGTGTTGGTTGATGTGACTCCAGGTTTTTTAATGTCCCATCGGATTTATTGGCACCATTGGCAGTTAGAAACTGGGGTATTACAAGAAATCTCACACGCGATAGTGGGGTATGCGCAGCAGCATCTACCTCAATAAGTTTGTCAGAGCTGCATATCGTTAACTTAGTGTGTTTTGTTTAAAAATTACGCCAATGTTACATAGTCAAAGTTGTGTTAGAAGTCACTATGGGTGCTTGGATAATCGGCGGAAGTTTCTATTATGAAACCACACGCTTTCTCAGCCATGATAGTGATGTTGGAATCTGAGATTAAGTACTTAATTTTGTATGGATGGATTTATTGAATGAAATTGTATTCATTTTTGCTGGCTTCAGCACTCAGCCTTACCAGTGCTTCAGTTTTGGCGAATACGCCAGAGTTTGCTCATGTTACGACAACGGGGTATGGCGAAGTGACGGCCACACCTGATATGGCTACGTTTTCTGTAAAAGTAGTCGATACGACAATGACGGCCGAACAAGCGAAATTGTCCGTAGATAAAACCGTTGAAGAGTTTCTAAAAAGCTTGTCGGATGCCGGCTTGTCAAAAGACAATATTACTAGCTCGAATTTATACCTTGCTCCTCAGTACCATTACCCTAAATCAGGAAAAGCAGAACTTGTTGGGTATCGAGCATCTCGCAGTATTGATGTCACGGTGACAGATCTGAAAAACCTTAACCAATACTTAGATATGGCGTTAGAAGCGGGTATTAATCAGGTTGATAATATTCAACTTAAGGTAAGCAACCAAGCCGAATATCAGCAAAAGGCGCGAATGGCTGCAATTAAGGACGCAAGAGAAAAAGCAGGGTCATTAGCGACTGGTTTTGAGAAAAAATTGGGCGATGTATGGCAGATCAATTACAGACAGATGCACGTTCAGCCTGTGTTAATGCGTTCAATGGCGATGGATAGTAAAGAAGGAGCGAATAGCTACCAAGATTCAACTATGATCATTCGCGATCAAGTCGATGTCATTTATAAGTTAAAGTAAGGCTTAGCAAACAGTAAAAAGCGAAAGGCAGGGAGTCATAACCCCTGCCTTTGTCGTTTCTGTTTCACTGTCTAGTGAAGGATACGAGCACGGATTGTGCCTTCAATGTTTTTGAGCTTTGTTAGAGCTTCTTCTGCTCGTTCAGTTTCAACGTCGATCACTACGTAGCCTATTTCAGCGGCTGTTTGTAGGTACTGCGCGGCAATGTTAATGCCTTCTTCAGCAAAGATGGTGTTGATCTGAGTTAGAATACCAGGACGATTCTTGTGGATATGAAGCAGACGAGAGCACTCTCCACTGTGTTCTGGCAATGACACTTCAGGGAAGTTTACGCTTGAAAGTGTCGAGCCGTTATCAGAGTACTTAGCCAGTTTGCCCGCCACTTCTAAGCCGATATTCTCTTGTGCTTCTTGCGTTGAACCACCAACGTGTGGAGTGAGAATGACGTTATCGAATTTTTGTAAAGGAGACTCGAACGGGTCAGCATTTGTTTTTGGTTCAGTTGGGAATACATCAATTGCAGCGCCGGCAAGGTGACCAGCTTCTAAGCTATGGCAAAGTGCAGGAATATCCACAACGGTGCCACGTGCCGCGTTGATAAAGATGGAACCTGGTTTCATTCGAGCAAATTCAGCTTCACCCATCATGTTTTTCGTTTCCGGTGTTTCGGGAACGTGCAAAGAAATTACATCACATTTGTTCAATAGTTCACTCATGGTATGTACTTGCGTCGCATTACCAAGGGACAGTTTGTTCTCAATATCGTAGTAGTAAACGCGCATACCTAAGTTTTCGGCAATAATACCAAGCTGCGTACCAATGTGACCGTATCCGATAATGCCAAGGCACTTACCACGAGCTTCGTAAGAGTTGTCTGCACTTTTCTTCCAAATACCGCGATGTGCAAGTGCATTCTTTTCAGGAATACCACGCACTAGTAAAAGGATTTGCCCAAGTACAAGCTCTGCCACGCTTCGAGTGTTAGAGAATGGTGCATTAAAGACAGGAATACCGCGTTTTGCTGCTGCATCTAGGTTTACTTGGTTAGTACCAATACAAAAACAGCCAATTGCAACCAGCTTGTTCGCCGCATTGATTACCTCTTCGGATAGGTTCGTACGGGAGCGGATACCAATGAAGTGCACGTCTTTTACTGCTTCAATTAGTTCTTCTTCCGGAAGGGAACCTTTATGGTATTCAATGTTGGTATAACCAGCTGCTTGAAGAACTTCAACTGAAGAAGGGTGGAGTCCCTCTAACAAGAGGATCTTAATCTTTTCTTTTTCCAGTGAAACTTTGACCATTTTTTCTCGTCCTTAAAATGGAAAGGTGGGCTAATGTGGCGCACATTGGGCAAAACTATTAAAAAGGGGATAATTAACAGTTTTGTAGGAAGACAAACGTTTCCCTGTGCGTCTTCTGTTCAATAAAGTAACAAAAAAAAATTGCTTTGGGTAAGAAAATTACGGAATAAGAGATAATTTTCTTATAGAAAGGAATAAAAAACGGTGCCTTGCAGCACCGTATGTAATGAAATAACAGAAAAGTGAACCAGATAGGTTCATTTTGGGCTGTTATTTATTCTTCAATTTTTGCACCTTCTGGTGTGCCAGTGATCACTACGTCTGCACCACGATGAGCGAAAAGACCCACAGTCACCACACCAGCGATGCCGTTTATTTTGTCTTCCATTTCTTTCGGGTTGGTAATTTGCATATTGTGCACATCCAGAATCACGTTGCCGTTGTCAGTCACAACGCCTTCACGGTAAGCTGGATCACCACCTAGTTTTACCAATTCACGAGCCACGTAAGAGCGTGCCATTGGGATTACTTCAACAGGCAATGGGAACTGGCCAAGTACGTCAACTGCTTTAGTGCCGTCAACGATACATACGAACTTATCAGAGATTGCTGCGACTATTTTCTCACGAGTCAGAGCCGCGCCGCCGCCTTTGATCATTTCACGTGCTGGGTTGATCTCATCTGCGCCATCAACATACACATCCAGCTTCATTACATCGTTACACTCGTATACTTCAATACCAAGCTCTTTAAGGCGCTCAGTTGAAGCGACAGAGCTAGACACTGCACCTTTAATATCATCTTTGATAGTGCCTAGTGCATCGATGAAGTGATTCACGGTAGAGCCAGTACCAACACCGACAATGCTGCCTTTCTCAACATATTTTAGTGCTGCCCAACCAGCCGCTTTTTTCATTTCATCTTGAGTCATGCCAATCTCCTGAATAGATGTTCGTTAACGTTTGCGGGCGTGATTATAGCGGCTTACTTGTCACTTTCCCATTGCCATATTTGGCTTGGGGTCACGATCTTAGGTAATGGAATGTCCCAGCTTTCAATTGGTAAGCGTTCTACATGTTGGCAGTCATGAGCGATACCAACAGGTTTAGCTCCCTCTCCAGTTATAAACCAACGTGACAGAGTACGATCGTAGTACCCTCCGCCCATGCCTAAGCGGTGTCCGATACTGTCGAACCCAACTAAAGGCGTGCAGATTAAATCAAGCTGGCGAACGGGTTTGAGGTGTCTGATATCGAGCTTGGGCTCTAAGATGCCGTACTTGTTGTAGATGAGCTGTTCATCACTTATATACTGAAGAAACAGTAACTGACCTTTAGAAAAGGGATGGATGACGGGCAGATAAACCGATTTTCCCTGTTGCCATAACCATTCAATGAGCGGTTTAGTATCAAGCTCACCGTCTGCAGAAAGGTAAATGGCAATATGTTGCGCCTGATCGATTTCAGGAAGTTGGGAAAATTGAGTAATAAGGTCGATTCCCGCTTGGTATTGCGTATCACTGCACAGAGCGTTGCGCTTTTCACGAATCAGTTTGCGGAAGTCTTGTCGAGAGAGGTCTGACATAGAGAGAATACCCCAGGGTGCCGTTGAGGATTGTGGCCCTTGAACCAGCTGGTTCAAGGCGGATCAGCAATGACAACCGTAGGCTTCTCGGTGCATGCCGAGCTTGCTCAATAGTTACCAAATACTAACCCTTAGGTATTGCTTATCGGCTCAGGGACTTAAATCCTGCTGACGCACACCCCAGGGTAAATTTTGTATTTACTGCTGTCCTTGCGTAACTTTGCTTAGTGCGTTCTCTAAAGACGCGGTGAGCTTTTCCATTCGCTCAGTAATTTCTTGCTGTTGACCATTGGATTCGTATGACTTGGTGTGCAACTCATAGCAAATATTCAATGCAGCAAAGGTCAGCAGTTGGATTTCATTGGTTACCTTAGTACGTTCGCTCATTTCTTTCAATCGGCGATCCAGATCTTTTGCCGCTGCAACAAGAGACTCTTCTTGTCCTGTCGGACAATTCACTCGTGTAAGTTTGCCTAATATTTCAACGTCGATCGCTTGATTGCTCATGATGAATAAACTCTATATTCGCGCTATCTAAGGTGTTGCTTCATACAACTACCGAGGAGCAAACTATAGGAAAACCGCTATTAAGATTCAAGCATTTCCCATCACAGAAAGAGAAATGATGACGAGATCACACAGGAATTGGGCAAATTGAACAAATGCTGTTCAAAATTGAATTTGATAGCCGTTTCAGACCACTAACCTTGATGGTAGGATATACCAATACATTATTACGCAAGAATGAGCCAAGTTATGAGTGAAATCACCCTTCCTGAATACCAATCTATTGCTGCTGAACTGCAATCGGCAAGCCTGGCTGTGACACCGGCGGAGTTACATGGCTTATTTGTTGGCATGTTAAGTGGTGGATTGGCGATCAATGATCAAACTTGGCAGCCGATTCTTTTTGACTACACCAATGATGGGATGGGGTGGCCCTCGACAGCACTCACTTTTGCTCAGAGCATATTCAACGTTACTGTTAATGAGCTTACTGGCACATCAATGGAGCTGTCTTTACTATTGCCAGATGAGCCGGGCGAAGAAGGCTTATTCGCATTAGCCGACAGTGTGTCCGACTTTGTAAACCACTTTATTTCTGGGTTAGGTCTAGCAGGCGTTGCGCTTAACAAAGCATCTGATGACGCTAAAGAAGCACTGGCTGATCTAGAAGAGATTGCCAAATTAGGCATTGATGAAGATGACGATCTTGGTGAACAAGCGCAATTGCTAGAGCAAGTGATTGAGCACATCAAAGCTTGCGTACTAACGATTCATGCTGAATTTGGTGTTCGTCCTGAAAGCAGCGACAAAAAACCTACTATTCACTAATCGTAGACTGTCCAGAGGTTAGTATGAAGCAATATGATGTAGTCATTGCTGGTGGTGCCATGGCTGGTGCAACGTTAGCATTGGCGATTGACCATTTGTCTCAGGGAAAGCTCCGCATTGCCGTCGTTGAGCCTTTTAAAGCACAATCAGATATGCACCCTGGTTTTGACTCTCGCTCAATCGCATTGTCTTACGGTACTGTCAATCTGTTGCGTCAACTACAGCTCTGGACGTCAGTAGAACCGTTTGTCACCCCCATTGAACATATCCACGTTTCTGACCGTTCTCACGCTGGGATGACGGAGATTACCAAGCAAGAGGTTGGGGTGGGAGCTCTAGGGTATGTTGTAGAATTAGCCGATGTTGGGCGTGTATATCAAGAATTATTAGACAGCAGCGAATCAATTACGCTGTTTTGTCCTGACTCGGTTACTGATATCGAGCGCGAGCAAAACTGTACCCATGTGACGTTGAAAAGTGGTGAGCAACTTGAAGCAAAACTGCTGGTGGCTGCAGATGGTGCTGTTTCGACCTGTTGTCAGAAAATTGGTCTAGAACTTTCTGAGCAAGATTTTGAACAAGTGGCTGTCATTGCCAATATTGTGACTCAAGAACCTCATCAAGGTAGAGCCTTTGAACGTTTTACTGAGAATGGCCCTGTTGCTTTATTGCCAATGAGTGACAATCGAATGTCCTTAGTTTGGTGTTTGCACCCTGAAGAAGCCCAAGCCGTTCTTGAGTTATCTGATCAAGCATTTCTCCAGCGTTTACAGAACGATTTTGGTTGGCGTTTAGGCGCGATGAAAAAAGTGGGGCGCCGTGCAAGTTACCCATTGCTTCTTCGCCATCGAAAGCAAAATATTTCACATCGCTTTGCGATTGTTGGAAATGCGGCGCAAACGCTGCACCCGATAGCTGGACAAGGCTTTAATCTCGGTATTCGCGATGTAGTCTCACTAGCAGAAGAAATTGTACAGCAAAGTGAGGATGTGGGTCTTTATAAAGGCCTGATGCGCTTTAGTCAACGTAGAGAAGCAGATCGAAGCGAAACTATTTGGCTAACCAGTGCCTTGGTGCATGTTTTTTCAAATGATTTACCCGCGATGCGAATTGGCCGAAATACTGCCTTAGCAGCGATGGATAACCTTTCTATTTTTAAGCAGCCGCTAATACGCCATACACTTGGTTTGGTAAAACGATGAACGGCCGCACTGAATTAGGTAATAAAAAGCAATGATGCAAAGTGTAGATATCGCCATCATCGGCGGAGGGATGGTTGGGTTGGCACTTGCTGCCGCGTTCAAAGACAGTAATCTGCGTGTCGCCGTTATTGAAGGTAAAGTGCCAGATGATTCGTTGAAAGAATTACCCGATGTTCGTGTATCTGCGCTGAGCCGCTCTAGTGAGACGATTTTGCGTAAACTTGGTGCTTGGCAGGGCATAGAACAGCGCCGAGCTTCGCCTTACCATGGCATGGAAGTATGGGAACAAGATAGCTTTGCCAGCATTGAATTTAATGCACAAAGTATGGCACAACCTGATTTAGGGCATATTGTTGAGAATCGTGTGATTCAACTTGCGCTGCTTGAACAAGTCCAAAAGCTCGATAACGTCACTATGTTTATGCCTGCACGTTGCGCGACTCTCGCGGTCGGTGAGCAAGAAAGCTGGCTGACGCTCGATAATGGCCAAGCCATGACCGCTAAATTAGTGGTCGGAGCCGATGGGGCGAATTCGTGGCTTCGCCATCAAATGGATATTCCATTAACGCATTGGGACTATGGTCATCATGCTTTGGTCGCGAATGTCAAAACTGCTATGCCACACAACAGCATTGCGCGCCAGATATTTACTCCTCACGGACCGTTGGCATTTTTGCCAATGTCGCAACCAGATATGTGCTCTATTGTTTGGTCCACGGAGCCAAATCGAGCAGAGCAGTTAGTGGCGATGAGTGAACATGATTTCAATAAAGCGTTGACGAGTGAGTTTGATGCTCGACTTGGTCTATGTGAAGTAGTGGGAGAGCGTGCTGCGTTTCCTTTGAAAATGCGCTATGCGCGAGATTTTGTCGTCGAGCGAGTCGCGCTGGTTGGTGATGCGGCCCATACCATTCACCCATTAGCGGGGCAGGGTGTGAATTTAGGTTTATTAGATGCGGCCAGTCTTGCTCAAGAAGTATTAGCACTTTGGAAGCAGGGTCAAGATATCGGCAGTAAACGCAACCTAAGAAGCTACGAGCGTTGGCGAAAAGCGGAAGCGGCAAAGATGATCGCTACTATGCAAGGGTTTCGAGATTTGTTCTCTGGCGAGAACCCTGCTAAGAAGCTTGTTCGTGGCATTGGCTTGAGTTTAGCGGGGCAACTGCCGGGAGCGAAAGATGAGATCATGAAGCGCGCGCTTGGTTTAAAGGGACACTTGCCGGATCTGGCGCGTCAGTAAGTGCAAAGCGAACTTCAAATACACAAAAGGCTGGTTAATCCAGCCTTTGTTTTATCAACATTTTGCTAAGCATATGCGCATCGGAGTTTCATTATTTCTTGATTGATCTCTTTGACCGCTCGGAAATGGCGTTGCTCTGCTTTCTCCGGCAGTATTAACTTACCGTTATCAAACTCGAATCTACCGACCCCGTAAATATAAATTCTTCCTTTAAAAAGACGACTTATATGTTTAGCAATCATACTTGGTGTATAGCGCTTAAACAGTCTCATATTTACTTTCCTTTTATCTAACCTAGCCTAGGTATTCTACGTTCTGGATGCGAAAATTATTGTGACAGCAATAGTATTAAATACAGATGTAGGGTGTTGCGTCAGAGAATTGTGTTGTCTTAGACAATTTGACAGTGTCATCTCTTAAATAGCGTGAGGATTACCCCAAAAATAACCTCTCTAAAGGAACCCTTACGCCAATACACTTCTTTTTACGTGACGCATTAAGCAATAGTTTTGTTACAGAATTAAGAATAGAACGAAAACGGTTGTTTGCTAGTTGTTTCTATTAAGGTCGTGCCTCGCGCAACACACTTTACGTTCTAACGATTAGAGGAAATGAAAGAGAAAAAGTTCCACGTAAAAAAAAGCCCGCTTCAGCGGGCGAATAGTCACAGATGCATTACACAAAAGTGGATAACTAACTGCATGAATGCTGTCACTCAGCTAGCTGACTCACTTTATATCGGTTAAGTGCTTGTTTGAAACTTAACCAACAAATTCAGCATATACGAGTTTTATCTTTGTGACTATTTATGTTTTATATGTGATTAAAAATTCTCATGTCTATTTTTGTAGATATGAGCGAGATCACGCAGTGATAGAAACACTACATGTCATTACATTGTTTTTAGACGATTAACGACAGATCTCAGCTACGGTCGGCTGGCACAATTGGATAAGATCTTGAATAGAAAGCGCCAGTCCAGCCATGCGATCGCCACTGCTGATCGTGACTTCCTGTTCTTCTAGTAAGCTGGGGTCGAACACGATTGGCATATGACGTTTGAGTAGCAGAGGAGTGACAGTACCAATTTTGTAACCAGTGATGGACTCAACATCGGCTTGATCAACACAAGTCATCCGGCGACATTTCAGTAACGAGCGCACTTTTTTGGGATCAACGCTACGATCACCTGGTGCACAGGCGAGTGCATATTGATTACCCATGTCTCGTAGCAAGATTGCTTTCACCATTTGAGAGGGGCGAATGCCGCGTTGGTGCGCGGCATCCTCAATGGTCGTTGCTGGTCTTTGATGCGGTAACAGACGAAACGGAATGTGTTGGTCTGTGAGAAATTGCATCAAAGGAGTATTGATTGTATTACTCATCATCAAGACTGTAAGGCAGTGATTCGATTGTCCATTCACATTCTGGTTGCGCAACCAAACGAAGACGAGTGTCCTCATCGAGATTATTAGGCAGCACGATCAGGCCAATCGCGTGATTGTCACTGAACTGGTAGTGATTTAATAAAGCACCTACTGAACGCCAGTTTTCACCTACGCTGCGTTCGAGCTCAATTGGTTCGTCACTGAATGGAGCAGAAGTTGCACCTTTTACGATATACATCGCACGTTTATTGGTACCGCGATACTTCGCTCGTGCTACCGTTTCTTGTCCCGTGTAGCAGCCCTTTGTGAAGCTTATGCCTCCTAAAGCTTGCACGTTAAGTGCTTGTGGAATGTGAGCATTCTGCGCGGATGCAGAGACAAATGGTAAACCTGCCTTAATATCGAAACGATTCCAAAGCTCATTTGTCGTAAAGACAGCGTCGGTAGTTTCAACGATTTGCTGTGCTTCTGGCGCACTTAATATCAGTAACCAGCGATCTTGGGCAACTTGCACTGCTGTGCCACCGTTAACTGGGCGAACGCTGCCAGTTGTCTTGCTCATTGTTGAAATGAATTCGTCGGCTTTGACGCCAGCAACGCCTAAGATAACGTCATCAGAAGCTTCAATCGTTACTTTAGAGAAAATAGCGTATTTCTTTATTTCACTAAGTTCTACGTCAATCGCCGATTTTGGTTGGATCATGCCGTAGCCATCATGATGATGGAAAAGGCGGAACACGCTCCACACTTTGCCTTTTGCATCACAATGTGCGCCCAGTGTTGATTGGTCTTGTTCTAAAGAAACAACATCGCAGGTAACCTGACCTTGTAAGTATGATTTTTTATCATCACCGATCATGGTGATCATGCCGAAGTTATCCAGCAGTGAGATAGATAACTCTGGAAGTACGTCTTGAGTTGAGAGAGGTAATGCTGAAAAACGAGTTTGCCATTCCATAATTACAATGCCTTTTGAAGATATTTTTCCGCTATGTTATACCCAAATAACCTTGAGATACTAGGGGAGCGATTTACGAATCAACATTTGTCTGCTTTCACTATCGTATTGTGACCCGCACACTAGTGACGTAGCACATCCCTTGTTACACTCCGCACTAACAACAAGACATCTATGAAGGAATAGTGAATGTACACTCCGGAAGAAAAAGCGCGTATTAAATGGGCTTGTCGTCGAGGCATGCTTGAGCTTGACGTAGTAATTATGCCGTTTTTTGAAGAGTGCTTTGATACTCTGAGTG
This sequence comes from Vibrio sp. 947, assembly GCF_033339115.1. NCBI lineage: Bacteria > Pseudomonadati > Pseudomonadota > Gammaproteobacteria > Vibrionales > Vibrionaceae > Vibrio > Vibrio sp. 947. The sequence continues at coordinate 45,006 of NZ_JAWOTX010000005.1, forward strand.
AACAAGAGCAGCGTGACTTTGTTTCTTTACTTGAATGCGATGATCCTGATCTGTTTACTTGGGTAATGGGGCATGGCCGTAGCGAAAATTTAGGTCATGCAGCAATGGTTGATAAAATTGTCGCCCATAACCTCAGCAAAGTTCGTTAATTTTACTGCTTCTCCCTCTCTGACTGCCCGAGTCTTCAATGTTGTACTTTTCTTATTGATGACTTGGGCTGTTATCCTCTCTAGCATTCCGCTCGTATTATCGACTTATTTGTTATTACTGATTGTTAAGGCTCTCTCAAGCCAAAGTCTTGTTCAACCTACAAGTCATGGGCATTGGTATGTGCACTGCGATGGCTCGGTTAGGTTTGATGCCCTTGAGTGTGGCGAATGCTCGGAAGATATTGAGTCCGAAAAGGGTCATTTACAGCGAGTTGATACATCGGCATCACCATTCAAGATAACATTCCAATTGCAATCTGGCCGTAGTGTTACGATTTGGCGTGATAGCTGTGACGATGAGCAGTATCGTCAATTATCTTTGGTATTACGCCAATGGGAAATGAAACAGGGAGCTAATGCTCCCTGCTGATGTAATAGTTTACTCGGTAGAGTTAAAGCTGTTTAGCTGGAACCAAAATCGTTGGTCCGCTGTTTTCCAGTTGGTTCGGATAATCAAGCGTGTAGTGCAAACCTCGACTCTCTTTACGCTGCATCGCACAACGAACCATCAACTCTGCGACTTGTAAAAGGTTACGCAGTTCTAATAAGTTGTTCGACACACGGAAATTGCTGTAGTACTCGTGTGTTTCTTGTTGCAACAGTTGGATACGGCGTAAGGCGCGCTCTAAACGCTTGTCAGTTCGCACAATGCCCATGTAGTCCCACATAAACAGACGAAGCTCGTGCCAGTTGTGCTGAATGATCACTTCTTCATCACTATTGGTTACTTTGCTTTCATCCCAACATGGCACCTGTGAGGGTAGCTCAACGTTAGTGTGATGTTTTAGAATATCTTTTGCCGCAGACCAAGCATAAACCACGCATTCGAGAAGTGAGTTTGATGCCATGCGGTTAGCACCGTGCAGCCCGGTGTAGCTAACTTCACCAATCGCATACAAATTTTTCAGATCGGTGCAGCCATTTCTATCCACCATGACACCGCCACAAGTGTAGTGTGCAGCAGGTACGATTGGGATTGGCTCTTTAGTCATGTCAATGCCCAAATCCATCAAACGTGAATAAATGGTTGGGAAGTGTTTCGTAATAAAGTCAGCAGGCTTATGACTGATGTCGAGATACATACAGTCGGCGCCTAAACGCTTCATTTCGAAGTCGATAGCACGAGCCACGACGTCACGCGGAGCAAGCTCTTTACGTTCATCGAAATCTGGCATAAAGCGAGAGCCATCTGGACGACGCAGGTAAGCACCTTCGCCACGCAACGCTTCAGTCAGCAAGAAGTTACGTGCTTCTGGGTGATATAAACACGTCGGATGGAACTGGTTAAATTCCATATTCGCCACACGACACCCTGCACGCCAAGCAATCGCAATACCATCACCAGACGACACATCTGGGTTAGAGGTGTATTGATAAACCTTTGAAGCACCACCTGTAGCGAGAACCACAAATTTGGCTCGCACGGTTTCGACATGCTCTTCGTTGCGGTTCCAAATATAAGCACCGATAACTTTGTTTTTATCACCGCCAATTTTGTCTTCGGTGATTAAGTCCAGAGCGTTGTGACGTTCGAGAACATGAATGTTTGGATGGTTGTGAGCGTTATCTTGCAGGGAGGTTTGCATCGCCATACCTGTCGCATCTGCCGCGTGAAGAATACGACGACGGCTATGACCACCTTCACGAGTTAAGTGGTAGCGAGGTTCATCGTCAGAGTCATCTTCTTCACGATCAAATGGGACACCACCGTCAATCAACCACTGTACACACTCTTTTGAATGCTCAGCAATGAACCTTACGGTCTCCTCATCGCAAATACCATCCCCGGCGATTTGCGTGTCTTCAACGTGTGAATCAATGGTGTCTGACTCATCAAATACGGCAGCGATACCGCCTTGAGCATAGTAGGTTGCCCCTTCGCTGCGTGGTCCTTTACTCAGCACCATCACCTTACAGTGGTTAGCAACGCGCAAAGCCAACGACAAACCTGCCGCGCCACTCCCTACCACTAATACATCACACTCATGTTCACGATTTGTGTTCATATAACTTTTATAATCCCAAGCTAAGGTAACAAAGTTACCTTGTGTATTATTTGCACACCATGTGCATTCCATTATCGCGACATCTGTCGCTAAGGGCTAAGTTGGGAGACCTATCGACGTCCGTGTTACGGCGGTGACTGAGCCACTCTTCTTTTTCATGCAGAGCATGAGCATGCTTCCTAAGTTATAATTTGTAACGCGGTGTTCAGATAGCCATTAGCCATGCAAATGAAAAGTAATAGTTTGTCAATGCCATTGCTTTTCCATGCTCGACCCAGCACAATCTGGGACAGAGATCATTCATTATACCCATTTCCCTCCAAGATGCTCGCTTGTCAAACTTAGACTAAAGTCAGGCAGCGGTGGTCATTTGGGTACAGACATCACACTGTGAAAAAACAATGACAAAAAACTTGAGAAACCATGGAACTTTCTCATTCACGTTAGGGTCACAATAGTGCTCAAGTAAGCAGTGGTGTCAATACTACGTTTTGCATAATTAGTACCCATATCTGAGAAGAGTAGGGGCATAACAAATAGGAGTATCCGCTCGAATGAACGAGCAGCTGACCGATCAAGTATTGATTGAGCGAGTTCAGAATGGCGATAAGCAAGCATTCAACCTGTTGGTAACAAAGTACCAGAATAAGGTATGTAATCTTATTTCCAGATACGTTAGTAATCCTGGCGATGTACCAGATGTAGCACAAGAAGCGTTTATTAAAGCTTACCGAGCTATCCCTAGCTTTCGTGGGGAAAGTGCGTTTTATACGTGGCTGTATCGCATTGCAGTGAATACTGCGAAAAATCACATTGTTGCTCAAGGGCGTAGACCTCCAGCGACAGATGTCGATGCTGAAGATGCTGAATTTTACGAAACAGGTAGTGCACTTAAAGAAATATCGAACCCTGAGAACTTAACGTTGTCCAAAGAATTGCAACGGGTGGTGTTCAGTGCAATCGAAGCTTTACCTGAAGATTTAAAAACCGCAATGACATTACGAGAGCTCGATGGCTTGAGTTATGAAGAAATTGCAGAAGTGATGGATTGCCCGGTAGGAACGGTACGATCGCGTATCTTCCGTGCTCGTGAGGCGGTGGAAAAGAAAATCAGACCTCTTTTGCAACGCTAGTACAAGTAATAACTATGGTGAAAATAATGGCTGACAAAGAAAAACTTTCAGCTCTCATGGATGGAGAATTGGTCGATAAGGCTTTAATTCAAGAGTTAGAGCAAGACCAAGAGAGCCGTGATGCTTGGCAGAACTATCACCTGATTGGTGATGTGATGCGAGGCGAAGCGCCAGCAAAACCTGAGTGGAATATTGCTGAAAGCGTGGCGTTAGCGTTAGAAGATGAACCTGCACACCGTGCGTTTGATTCGCACAGTGCAAATGTTATCTCAATTGCGGATACGCCAAAAGAGTCGCAACCAGAACCGCAAAAAGCAAAACGTCAGTTGCCAGGTTGGTTGACGCAGTTTGGTCAAGTTGCTGTTGCTGCATGTGTATCGCTTGTTGTTATTTTAGGTGTACAGCAGTACGGTGGTAGCGATTCAATGTCGCCGCAAACAGATCAATTACCTGTATTGCAGACGGTTCCGTTTGCTGGCAGCGCAGAACCAGTGAGTTTGACTCGTGAGTCTGTAGAACGTTCTGTAGGCGAGGCAAATATGCAAGAGCAGCGCAAGCGTGTTCATGCTATGCTGCGAGACTACGAATTGCAGTTACGAATTAACAGTGATGCATCTCAACAAGATGCAAATCTGAATCCGGATATTGAATGAAAAAATTTCTGATCAGCGCTTGCGCTCTGTTCAGTATGATGTCTTCTCAAGCCTTTGCTGGTGATAAGCCAGCGGAGGCTTTATTGCATCAAATGAGCGAGGCGAGTAAGAATTTAAGTTACGAACTCTCTTATATCCTTATCAAAAAGAACAGCATTGAGCCGTTGCTGTATCGTCATGCCACGCATGGTGACGATCAATATGCTCATCTTGTCTACTTAAGTGGCCCAGTGCGTGAAGTGATTCGTCGCGGAACTGAAGTAAGTTATATCGAAACGGGTTTAGAACCGTTCACCATCGAGTCAGGTAAAATGGTCGCTCCGACTATGCCTATGCTCAACACCAATATCGATGAGCTAAACTTGTATTACGACTATGTAAAAGTGGGTAGAGCTCGTGAAGCTGGTGTGGCAACACAAGTGCTGCGTATTGTTCCTAAAGACGGTCTGCGCTATTCATACGTACTATGGATCGATGAAAAGAGTAAATTGCCGTTACGTGCCGACCTTGTGGACCGCGATGGTGAAATGCTTGAACAATATCGCACTATTTCTTACACGGTAAACCCAAAAATCGCAGAGTTAATGAGTGGCCTGCAAGATGTTCAATTACCTGCTGTTCTCACCATGCCAAAAGGCGATATTGGGACCAGTAATTGGCAGGTTGGTTGGATCCCTGAGGGTTTCGAGCCGAACGAGCTCAACCGCTATCGTATGGCCGTTACTAACCAAATGGTGGAGAGTCAGCTGTATTCTGATGGTCTGTTTAGCTTCTCTGTTTACGTAGCAAACAAAGATGAGCATTCGTTAAAAGGGCAGCTGGTTCGCCAAGGCAGAAGAACGCTACACAGTTTTGTGAGCGGTCAACATGAAATCTCCGTCGTAGGAGACATTCCACCGACCACAGCACAGCGTATCGCCCAATCTGTCACATTTAATGTAACAAAGAGTAAATAACAATGATGACCGCGTTGGCTACCGTGACAGACGTGCATCGTCGCGGCAAGCAATTCGAAATTGATTTAAGTTGCGAACAGCAGACCAGTTGCAGTAGTTGCTCTTCACAGAAAAGCTGTGGAACGGGCGTTGTTACTAAAGCCATTGGTAACAAGAGTTTATCTTGGCACCTGCGCACGGATAAATCGGTTAAAATAGGTCAAGTCGTCGAGATCGGTTTTCCTGAGTCGAGCCTAATAAAATCAGCAATGGCGGTTTATTTACTGCCATTGTTTGGTTTGATTATCGGTGCGATGTTTGGTCACTTCCTATTAGCGCCGCTGACAGCCGGCGGGGAAGGCATCATCATATTGGCATCGGTATTGTTTGCCGCTGGTGGAATGTGGATCGCAAAACGTGTTTCTCGTCCGTTAGAAGATGAATCTAAGCGCCAAGTTACCCTCGTTCGGGTACTTGGAGAGCCAATCCAGTAAGTGCTGTCCCCCTCGACTAAAGGTTATTTGGGTATGTACTTTAAATTACGTGCGCCCGTTAACGAAATTCGGTAGAATCTGCCAACTTGATTGAAATGCCGTCAGTAGATGGCGTTTCTTACTGTCCCTATTTGTAAAGAGTTAGTCACCCTAAATCTATGAAGCACATTCGTAACTTTTCGATTATCGCCCACATCGACCATGGTAAGTCGACCCTATCAGACCGTCTAATCCAAGTTTGTGGCGGGTTAACCGATCGTGAAATGGCCGCACAGGTTCTGGATTCTATGGATCTTGAACGTGAGCGTGGCATCACCATCAAATCTCAGAGTGTGACGCTAAACTACACCGCTAAAGACGGTGAGACGTATCAGCTGAACTTCATCGATACTCCGGGGCACGTTGACTTTGCATATGAAGTATCACGTTCTCTGGCGGCTTGTGAAGGTGCGCTATTGGTTGTGGATGCGGGTCAAGGTGTTGAAGCTCAAACACTGGCTAACTGTTACACCGCGATCGAAATGGATCTAGAGGTTGTGCCAATCTTGAACAAGATTGATCTACCAGCAGCCGATCCTGAGCGTGTAGCGGAAGAAATTGAAGAAATCGTTGGTATCGATGCAATGGAAGCAACCCGCTGTTCTGCGAAGACAGGCATCGGTGTTGACGACGTTCTAGAGAACATTGTGTCAGCGATCCCTGCACCGGAAGGTGATCCAGATGCGCCACTACAAGCGCTGATCATTGACTCATGGTTTGATAACTACCTTGGCGTTGTTTCTCTAGTGCGTATTAAAAACGGCGAACTGAAGAAGAACGATAAGATCAAAGTGATGAGTACGGGCCAAGTTTGGGGTGTGGACCGCCTTGGTATCTTTACGCCAAAACAAGTGGATACCGATACCCTTCGTACTGGTGAAGTAGGTTGGGTTGTTTGTGGTATCAAAGACATTCTTGGCGCCCCTGTTGGTGATACGCTGACTCTAGCGAAGAATGGTTGTGATAAACCGCTACCTGGCTTTAAGAAAGTTAAACCTCAGGTTTACGCAGGTCTGTTCCCTGTATCTTCTGACGATTACGAGAACTTCCGTGACGCACTAGGCAAACTAAGCCTTAACGACGCATCGCTATTCTACGAGCCAGAAAACTCTGCGGCACTTGGCTTTGGTTTCCGTTGTGGTTTCCTTGGCATGTTGCACATGGAAATCATCCAAGAGCGTCTAGAGCGTGAATACGACTTGGATCTTATTACCACTGCACCAACGGTAGTTTACGAAGTTGAGAAGACGGATGGCGATCTGCTGTATGTTGATAGCCCAGCAAAACTACCAGCGATCAATGATATTGAAGAAATTCGTGAACCGATTGCGCGTTGTAATATCCTTGTGCCTTCAGAGTACCTAGGTAACGTAATCACCCTGTGTGTTGAAAAGCGAGGCAGTCAAGTTGATATGGTTTACCACGGTAACCAAGTCGCTGTGACTTACGATATTCCAATGGCTGAAGTGGTACTGGATTTCTTCGATCGTCTGAAATCAACATCACGCGGTTACGCATCTTTGGATTACAACTTCCAGCGTTTTGAAGCTTCGAACATGGTACGTGTAGACGTTCTTCTTAACGGTGACACTGTTGATGCATTGGCGATGATCACACACAAAGATCAGTCTCAGACTCGCGGTCGTCAGTTGGTAGAGAAGATGAAAGAATTCATCCCTCGCCAAATGTTTGATATCGCAATCCAAGCGGCAATTGGTAACCACATTATCGCTCGTTCAACGGTAAAACAGTTGCGTAAGAACGTTATCGCGAAATGTTACGGTGGTGACGTAAGTCGTAAGAAGAAACTTCTGAAGAAACAGAAAGAAGGTAAGAAACGCATGAAGCAGATCGGTAACGTTGAGCTGCCTCAAGAAGCGTTCCTAGCCATCCTTCACGTAGGTAAAGACTAAAGTTGAACTTTGTCTCACACTTGTCGGTCTTAAGACGTTAGATATTAAAATAAGTGAAAGGGTTTCGGCTCTTTCACTTTCGTATTTTTAGATAAGGGAATTTAATGGCGAATACATTCTCACTGATGTTGGTTATTGCGACTTTGGTAACTGGCGTGGTTTGGCTATTGGAAAAACTGGTTTTCGCGAAAAAGCGTCAGGAAAAACTGGCTGAGATTCAAGCTCAGACGTCTAATGGTTTGGATGCAGTGACCTTGCAAAAAGTAGAGCGTCAGCCTTGGTGGGTTGAAAATAGCGTCTCTATTTTTCCTGTGATCGCGTTCGTTTTAGTATTACGTTCTTTTATCTACGAACCATTTCAAATCCCATCAGGCTCAATGATGCCTACCTTGCTGGTTGGCGATTTCATTTTAGTTGAGAAGTACGCGTACGGTCTAAAAGACCCAGTATGGCGTACTCAGCTAGTGGAAACTGGTAAGCCTGAGCGTGGTGATATCGTGGTCTTCAAATACCCACCACAACCAAGTGTGGACTACATTAAGCGTGTAGTTGGTTTACCTGGTGATATCGTGCGTTATTCAAGTGATAAGCAGCTTTGCGTGCAAAGCCAAGGCGAATCGGCATGTAAGCCAGTTAAACTGAGCAATGTTGAAGAAAGTCAGTTTAGCTCGAACGGTATTCCAATGATCCAACTGGATGAAAAATTGGGTAACGTTGAGCACAATATTTTGGTTAACCCTCTTGTGCGTAACCGCGTGGAGCAATATTTCCCACGCAGCGGAACGACAGAGTGGGTTGTACCACAAGGTCAGTATTTTGTGATGGGTGATAACCGTGACAACAGTGCTGACAGCCGTTACTGGGGCTTTGTTCCAGAAGCAAACTTAGTCGGTAAAGCTGTCGCGATCTGGATCAGCTTCGAGTTTGATCGTGGCGCAGATAGTGTTCTACCTTCATGGATTCCAACTGGTGTGCGTTTTAACCGCATCGGTGGCATTCACTAACCATTCAAATATCGAGAGAGTATGAATTCTCCAATTGATAAACTAGAGAGAAAGCTCGGCTACCAGTTTCAAGATGCCGGGCTTATCAATTTGGCGCTGACGCACCGCAGCGCCAACAGTAAGCACAATGAACGTCTTGAGTTTCTGGGCGATTCAATTTTAAGTTTTGTCATCGCTGATGATCTGTACCATCGTTTCCCAAAAGTGAACGAAGGTGACATGAGCCGCATGCGTGCTACTTTGGTTCGCGGACATACATTGGCGGAACTGGGTCGTGAATTCGATCTAGGAGATTATTTAAAATTAGGTCCAGGTGAATTGAAGAGTGGCGGTTTTCGCCGAGACTCTATTTTAGCCGATGCGGTTGAAGCCATTATTGGCGCAATTTACCTAGACAGTGATCTTGAAGTTGTGCGAGGCATTGTACTGAGTTGGTATCAGTCACGCCTTGAAGCCATCAAACCAGGCGTTTCACAGAAAGATCCGAAAACTCGCCTACAAGAGTTCCTACAAGGCAGAAGAAAACCGCTGCCTGTCTACACAGTGACTAATATTAAAGGTGAAGCGCACAACCAAGAGTTCACGGTTGAGTGCGAAGTAGCAGGTGTGGATAAGCCTGTAATCGGTAAAGGCACCAGCCGCCGCAAGGCAGAACAAGCGGCTGCTGAAACAGCACTTGAGCAATTGACAAATGGCTGATAACGAATTCGATATCGATGCGTTTTTCGCATCACAAGGTGAGCCAAGCTCGCCAGAAAACCAACACTGTGGCTTTATTGCTATTGTTGGTCGTCCAAACGTAGGTAAGTCGACACTTTTGAACAAGATTTTGGGTCAGAAGATTTCGATCACCTCTCGTAAGCCGCAAACGACACGCCACCGTATTATGGGTGTGGATACGGACGGCGATTACCAAGCGATTTACGTCGACACGCCTGGACTTCACATTGAAGAAAAGCGTGCGATCAACCGTTTGATGAACCGTGCAGCTAACTCGTCATTGAGTGATGTAAACCTTGTGTTCTTCTTAGTCGATGGTACGCATTGGACTAAAGACGATGAGATGGTGCTGACCAAACTTCAAAAATCGAACTTCCCAGTTGTGCTTTGTGTAAACAAGGTCGACAACGTACAAGATCGTAACGACGTGATGCTACACATGGCGGAGATGTCGAAGAAGATGGACTTCGTGGATGTTGTGCCAATCTCTGCCAAGCAAGGTAAGAACATTGACGTACTGCGTAAGCACGTGCGTAATCACTTACCTAAAGCAACGCATCACTTCCCAGAAGAATACGTGACTGACCGTTCTCAGCGTTTTATGGCGTCTGAGATTGTGCGTGAAAAGCTGATGCGCTTTACTGGTGAAGAGCTGCCATACTCAGTAACGGTTGAAATTGAACGTTTTGATTACAACCCCGAAACCGACGGTTTCCACATCAATGCCTTGATTCTTGTTGAGCGTAATGGTCAGAAGAAAATGGTGATTGGCAAAGGCGGCGAGAAGATTAAAACCATTGGTCGCGAAGCGCGTTTGGATATGGAAGAATTGTTCGGTCGTAAAGTTTACCTAGAAACCTGGGTAAAAGTGAAATCTGGCTGGGCAGACGACGAACGAGCGTTGCGTTCGTTGGGTTATATAGACGATTTATAATCTTGGCTGCGAAGGTGCTTCGCTCCAACATCGATGAAAAATCAGTATCGATTAAAATAAGGAGCCGCTCGGCTCCTTATTTTTTATTTCACACTTTTTAGGCACAATGACTTAGATGAGTAATCTGTCTTCCGAAGGTTTACAGCGCTGTTTTGTATTGCACCGACGCCCTTACAGTGAATCGAGCTTAATCCTTGATGTATTTAGTGAGGAATATGGCCGAATGACTTTAATGGCCAAAGGCGCGCGCAGTAAGCGTTCGAACTTAAAAGGCGCATTGCAACCTTTTACCCCGCTATTACTTAAATGGTCGGGGAAAGGCTCGATGAAAACTTTGCGTCAAGCCGAGCCGATAAGTCTAGGTTTGCCGTTAACGGGCATTAATCTCTACTCAGCCATGTACGTCAATGAACTGATTGGCCGTATTTTGATGGCTGAAGTGCCGATGCCAGCACTATTTCATGATTATTTGCATGCGTTAACCGAGTTGGCGCACAACGAGAACCCTGAGCCTGCACTGCGTCGTTTTGAGTTAGCCTTGCTGTCTGCTATGGGGTATGGCGTGGATTTTTTGCATTGTGCAGGTACCGGCGAGCCCGTCGACCCAGAAATGACCTATCGTTACCGGGAACAGAAAGGGTTTATTGCTTCGGTTAGGCGCGATAACCTCACGTTTTTAGGGAATGAACTGATTGCTATCAGTGAGCGGCGGTTCGTCACTAAAGAGCAGCTAAAAGCGGCAAAACGCTTTACACGTATAGCCTTAAAGCCGTATCTTGGCGGCAAACCTTTAAAAAGTCGTGAATTTTTCATTCAGACCCCCAGAGCACGGAGTAACGGAAAATGAGCTCAATTTATTTAGGCGTCAATATCGACCATATTGCCACTCTACGTAATGCACGTGGTACAAAATACCCAGATCCTGTTCACGCTGCTGAAATTGCTGAGCGTGCAGGCGCGGACGGTATCACTATCCACTTACGTGAAGACCGTCGCCATATTTTGGATCGTGATGTACGTATTCTGCGTGAAACCATTCAAACGCGTATGAATCTAGAGATGGCAGTGACGGACGAAATGGTTGAGATTGCGCTGCAAACTAAACCAGAGTTTGTGTGTTTAGTGCCTGAAAAGCGTGAAGAACTGACGACGGAAGGTGGCTTAGATGTAGTAGGGCAGCTTGAAAAAATTAAAGCTGCGACGAAAAAGCTGACAGATGCAGGCATCAAAGTTTCGCTCTTTATTGATGCTGACCGTCAACAGATTGAAGCTGCGAAAAAGTGTGGCGCTCCGTTTATTGAGCTACATACTGGCCATTATGCAGATGCGACGACAGAAGACGAGCAACAAGCTGAACTGAAGAAGATTGCCGCTGGTGCTAGTTATGCACATGATCTAGGTATTATTGTTAATGCCGGGCATGGCCTGACTTATCACAATGTCGCACCAATTGCTGCATTACCAGAAATTTACGAACTCAACATTGGTCACTCAATCATTGGTCGCGCGGTATTTGATGGTTTAAATAAAGCGGTTGCTGACATGAAAGCATTGATGATTGAGGCTCGCCAGTCATAGGGCTATCTAGATGGCGATTATAGGGTTAGGGACCGACATTGCAGAAATTGAGCGTATTGAAAAAGCGTTAGCTCGTAGTGGTGAACCTTTTGCTCAGCGGATTCTTTCAGAAGAAGAAATGGCCAAATTCTCACAGCTTAAGCTGCAAGGTCGTTATCTTGCTAAGCGCTTTGCTGTTAAAGAAGCTGCCTCAAAAGCATTGGGGACAGGAATCGCAAAAGGGGTCACGTTTCACGACTTTTCCATCTCGAACGATGAGCTTGGAAAACCAGTACTCGCATTGACGGGCACAGCCAAGCAAATAGCGGATGCGATGGGTGTTAACCACATTCACCTGTCCATTTCCGATGAGCGTCATTACGCTGTGGCGACGGTCATTTTTGAATCCTAGCTTGTAAGTCTTAAACAAAATACTAAAAAGCCAGAGCATTTGCTCTGGCTTTTGTTTCTCTTCAATAGATCACTGTTCAAGGTATAACTTTGCGGTTGTTGTTACTTTAATCATTTCATCTTGCAGCTCGAACATTTCAGGCTCAACCTCCTCAAGACTGATCCCTGAGCGCAGTGCTTGCTCAAGCGTCGCACAGAGTGATTTCAGCCTTGGAACGCCACAATATGAACTACTGCCGTGCAGCTTATGGATGACATGAATTAGGTCATCACGAGAGATATCTTCTTGCTCCAGAGCTTGGTCAACGACTGCTTCTACTTCAGGGATGAACTCAATCAACATGCGTAGCATGTCTTTAGCGAGATCCTCTTTATTCGCGCTCTGTTTCAAGGCTGCTTGCCAATCAATAATCACATCCTGCTGAGGCGAAGAAACGGATTGTGGTGCGCTTCCTTCAGGTTCATCAACGTATGAAGGGGCGACTTTGCCAATGCTCTCTGTACAAGCATTTGGGTTCCAGTGAACCAAAACCTGTTGTAGCACATGCTCTTCAATAGGTTTGGTCAAGTAGTCATCCATTCCTGCCGAGAGCAAGCGGTCTCGTTCCCCTGCCATGGCATGTGCCGTTACCGCAATCACTGGCGTGTCTTTATTTAGCTCCAACTCTTTAATGTGCTTACAAGCGGTCACCCCATCCATTTGTGGCATTTGAATATCCATGAAGATTAAATCGTACTTTTTCTCTGTCGCCAGGTTCACCGCTTGCTGGCCATTGCTACAGGCGGTGACGGTTTCTACTCGTTCGCGGAGCAGTGCAGAGATCAGCTTCAAGTTTGCAGGGTTGTCATCCACTGCTAGTACAGTGAGAGGTAAACGGTCCCCTTCGCTTGGCGTAATTGGAGCGCTTAATACCGGTGGCGATTCTACATGTTCGCTAATCAGGCTTTGTAGCAACTTACGGCGAGACAATGGTTTCGTCAGGCACTGGACGTGATGCTCTGTCATTATTTGGTCCGCAAGCGCCAATTCGGTACTCGGTGTCCCTAGGAGAACACTCGGAGCCATGCGTTTCGCTTGTTCTATCCAAGGTGTAATAACTTCCGCATCGTGAGTCTGGTTGGCCGCTAAATTCAACAGTACATAATCATATTGTTCTTCGTTGTTTGGTAGCGAAGAGCGGTAGGTTACTAAAATACCCTCCTGACTTAGAATCTGTTGGGTTACGGATGCGGCTTGCATGTTTGGTTCAATCAGCAGTAACTGCTTCCCAGTCAGAAGTTCCACTTCAATCAGTTCGCTCATAGGCATCTCGGTTGAGTGCAAGCGCACCGTAAACCAGAAGGTTGAACCTTGGTGTAGACGGCTGGTTAAACTGATTTCGCCGCCCATCTGGCTCACCAGTTTCTGAGTGATAACCAGACCAAGACCAGTACCGCCGTAACGACGTGAAATACTTGCATCTGCTTGGCTAAAGGCTTGGAACAACTGCGCTTGCTGACGCTCAGAGATACCAATACCGGTATCACGCACCATGAATTGCAGTTCGACGGAGTCTCCTGATTGAGAGCGCATTTCTACGCTAACATCAATGTTGCCTCGCTCGGTAAACTTGATTGAGTTACCGACTAAGTTCGTCAAAATTTGCTGGATACGTAGTGGATCCCCAACTAAACCTGGTGGAATTTTAGGGTCCACTTTTAGGGTGATTTCTAACCCTTTCTCATGTGCACTTGTGGCTTGTAGGTTAATTACCTCTTCTAAACTTTCTCGGAAATCAAAAGGAATGTTTTCCAGCGCCAGCTTACCCGCTTCAAGTTTCGAGAAGTCGAGAATGTCATTGATGATATTCAACAAGTTGTTCGCCGATTTCTCAATCGTCTGTAGGTAATCCGTTTGGCTGTTAGAAAGCTGCGTTTTAAGCATTTGACGAGTAAAGCCAATCACCCCATTGAGCGGAGTACGCAGCTCGTGCGACATGTTCGCCAAGAACTCTGACTTAACCCTGGCCGCTTCTTGTGCGCGTTTCTTCGCGATATCCAGCTCAACGTTCTGAATTTCTAGCTGCTCAAGCGTTTCACGTAAGTCGGACGTGGCTTGGTCTATACTGTGCTGCATCTCCACGTGATATTCTGATAACGATACCGCCATGGCGTTGATGCCATTTTTTAGCTGGTCTAACTCACCGTGCATTTTGCCTTCGATACGCACATCCAGATGACCGCGGCGAATGCGGTCAACGACATTCTTCATGTGGGTGATAGGTTGGGTCACATCGTGCATTAGACGTGAAGCAAACACACTTGCTAAGCCAAGACCGAGAACCAGAACTAAAAACGCAGAGAAGACTTCTTGATACTGTTGCAGCCTCAAGGAGGAGAGATCTAACTCGACGGCGATGTAACCAATCGCTTTTGTGCCTTGGCTTTCGTTCGACAACTCCGCTAAGTAGTGACCTTCTGACAAAATGGGGACACGCAATATCAGTGAGTTTTCGTAGATTTCCGAATTACCCAGTTGCGGGATCGGTTTATCTTTGGGGAACATCAAGGCTTCAAAATTAGGATGAAAGTTAGAGGTCACAAAGAGCTCATGATGTTCATCGAATACCGCGATACTACGAACCAGCTTGGAGTTTTTGCGGTGCGCGTAGCTTATCAAGCGACGTACCGCCTCTCGGCTTTCTGATAGTAGATGAGTTTCACTGGCAATCGCCAGCGGCTCAATAATGCTGTTACCAGTGGTGATAACTTGTTTCTCAAGGTCTTGGTAGCGGTTAAATGAGAAAAAGCCGCTCAGTAATAAACCAATAATGAGAGTGGGAGCGAGAGTTAGTGTAATTACACGTGCTCGTAAGCCATATCTGGTCATGTTATCTAATTACATCGGAGTCTGGATATGGGAAAATAACGCATTATTTCTCAAGCGCACGATAAAGCCTTGAGCAAAGAAGTGACGTCACCGAATAAACGGTAAGCATAATCAAGTCACTCGAATCACACAACGGCTGCAATCAAGAATAGTGAAGCCGAAGAGCAATTACACATAAATCAGGCACAGAGCATGGCACGCATCTTTCAACCGAAAAAGAAAACCCAACTCAATACTCAGCACCAAGCAGTGCAAGTAGAGCGTTTAGATCACCACGGCGCAGGCATTGCTTACCTCAAAAAGAAGCCATTGTTTATTGATGGAGCACTGCCGGGTGAGGAGGTGGTCACTCAATTGGTGGAAGAAAAGAGCAAATACGCTCGCGGTAAGTTGATTAAAATCCTTAAGCCGAGTGAAGCTCGTGTGGAGCCATTTTGCCCACATTATCATGAGTGCGGTGGCTGTGATTTGCAGCATCTAGATTATGACCAACAATTGACGTACAAACAGCAAACGTTGCGTCAGCTAATGCGAAAATTTTCAGGCAGTGACATTGAACTAGATGCCCCGTTATTGGGATATTCGCAGGCCTACCGTCGCCGTGCGAGAGTGAGCTTGTTTGTTGATAAAAAAACACGTCAGCTACATTTTGGTTTCCGTAAAAAGCAGAGTAAGCAAATTGCGCAAGTGACCGATTGCCCAGTGCTGGCACCGGAACTGAATGTTTTGCTGCCAGAGATTTACTCAGCGCTAAAAGCGTTCAAAAAGCCTGAACAATTGGGTCATGTAGAGCTGGTACTTGGTGATAATGGGCCGTGTATTACGCTGCGCCACTTGAGCGCTCTGACAACGAGTGAAGCTCAATCTCTAACGGAGTTGGCAAAACGTCATGGCGCATCGTTGTACTTAATGCCATCGACAGAACAATTAGACCTTATCGAAGGCGATATGCCTTTTTATCAAGAAGTTGGAGTGAAAATCCCTTTTGCACCAAATAACTTTATTCAAGTAAACCAAGGTGTAAACCAACAAATGGTCAAACAAGCGGTTGAGTGGTTAGACCCACAAAAGAGTGACCGAGTGTTAGATTTGTTCTGTGGCTTAGGCAACTTTAGTTTACCAGTTGCGAAATTAGCTAAGTACGTGGTTGGAGTAGAGGGTGTTGCAGAGATGGTAGAAAAAGCCACAAACAATGCATCTTTGAACCAAATCAATAACGCGCAATTTTATCACGCTAACCTTGAGCAAGATTTTGAAGGCCAAGCCTGGGCCGCAGAGCGGTTTGATAAAGTATTATTAGACCCGGCACGCGCGGGAGCGAGTGGGATCATCGATCAAGTTTCTGAGCTTGGCGCACAGCGTGTAGTTTATGTTTCTTGTAATCCTGCTACCCTTGCTAGGGATAGTCAAAGCTTGATAGAGCAAGGCTATAAATTAACTAAATTAGGTATGCTGGATATGTTCCCTCATACCAGTCATCTAGAATCGATGGCATTGTTTGAAAAGTCCTAACTTTAGGACTTTGACCCCTTATTTGTGGTGGGTGGTCATAAAGCCAGCGTGTACGCGCGGTAAAAAGAACTAACCTGGACGGTGTTAGTCAAACCACACGAATATAATAATTAGGATGATGAGATGGTTGCGGTAAGAAGCGCGCATTTAAACCAAGATGAACAGTTTGAACTCGAAAACTGGGTGGCTAGCCTAGGACAAGAGAAAAACACAGCCTCACGCTTAATCGAAGTATATCGAGATTGCCAGACAGTATTAGCTGATAACGAGCAAGCGGAACTGTTGTTGTGGCGTGGACGAGAAATGATCGAAATTTTGATCACCTTGTCTATGGATCAAGCCACTTTAGTGGCTGCTCAACTGTTTCCTTTGGTTTCAAGTGGTGCTTTTAACAGAGAAATTCTGGAAGAGAAATACAGCAAAGAAATCATAAAATTAATCGACGGCGTTGAAGAAATGGCTGCTATTGGCCAACTCAACGTCAACATGGAAGGCAGTGCAGCGTCATCTCAGGTAGATAACGTACGCCGCATGCTGCTTGCCATGGTGGATGACTTCCGCTGCGTAGTTATCAAGCTCGCGGAACGAATTTGTAACCTTATTGAAGTTAAAAAAGCGCCAGATGAAGTTCGACGTGCGGCGGCAAAAGAGTGTGCCAACATCTATGCGCCGCTAGCAAACCGATTAGGCATCGGTCAGCTGAAATGGGAAATTGAAGATTACGCTTTCCGCTACCAACAACCGGAAACTTACAAACAAATTGCCAAACAGCTTTCTGAGAGGCGCATCGTTCGTGAACAGTACATCAAAGACTTTGTTGAAGACCTCACGCACGAAATGGAAGTGTCGGGCATCAATGCCGAAGTGAGTGGTCGACCTAAGCACATCTACAGCATTTGGCGAAAAATGCAGAAAAAGAGTTTGGCCTTTGATGAGCTGTTTGATGTGCGAGCAGTGCGTATCATCGCAGACAAACTGCAAGATTGTTACGCGGCTTTAGGCGTAGTTCACACCAAATACAAGCATCTACCGAGCGAGTTTGATGACTACGTTGCTAACCCTAAACCAAACGGTTATCAATCGATCCATACAGTAATTCTAGGGCCAGAAGGCAAAACCATCGAGATCCAGATTCGTACCAAGCAAATGCATGAAGAGTCGGAACTGGGGGTTGCAGCGCACTGGAAATATAAAGAAGGGGCAAGCAGCCGAAGCGGTTATGATGAGAAGATCACGTGGCTGCGTAAGCTATTGGATTGGCAAGAAGAAATGTCTGACTCTGGCGAAATGCTCGATGAGCTGCGTAGCCAAGTCTTTGATGACCGTGTTTATGCCTTTACACCACGTGGTGATGTTGTCGATTTGCCAATGGGGGCAACGCCGCTAGATTTTGCCTATCACATTCACTCCGAAGTGGGACACCGTTGTATCGGTGCCAAAGTCGGAGGTCGTATTGTGCCGTTCACGCATAAATTACATATGGGTGACCAAGTCGAGATTATCACTCAGAAAGAACCTAACCCATCACGTGACTGGTTAAACCCATCATTAGGCTTCGTTCATTCTGGTCGTGCGCGTGCCAAAATTAACGCCTGGTTCCGAAAACAAAGCCGTGAGAAGAACCTCGAAGCAGGTCGTGAAATCCTTGAGCATGAGTTAGCCAAAATTGGCGCAACGTTAAAAGATGCAGAGCATTACGCCCTCAAGCGGTTTAACGTCAAAACACCAGATGAATTGTATGTTGGTGTAGGTAGCGGTGATTTGCGCATCAACCAAATCATTAACCATATCAACGCGTTAGTTAACAAGCCAACGGCAGAGGAAGAAGACCAGCAAGCACTGGAAAAACTGCAAGAAGCTGAGCATAAATCACCCGCGCAAAGCCGACCGAAAAAAGACGCAGTTGTAGTAGAAGGCGTCGATAACCTAATGACACATCTAGCACGTTGCTGTCAGCCAATTCCAGGTGACGATATCTCTGGTTACATAACGCAAGGTCGTGGGATTTCAGTACACCGTAGTGACTGTGAACAGCTAGAAGAACTGCGCCATCATGCGCCAGAGCGCATCATCGATACAGTCTGGGGCAGCGGCTTTGTGGGGTCATACATCCTCACCGTGCGTGTTGAAGCGATGGAGCGAGGTGGTCTACTCAAAGACATTACGACACTGTTCGCCAACGAAAAGATTAAAGTGACCAGTATGAAGAACCGAGTCGACTACAGACGTCAACTTGCCATCATGGACTTTGACCTAGAAGTCACCAATATTGAGGTGCTTTCGCGGGTTTCGAAACGTGTGGAACAGATCAAGGATGTAATGTCTGTAAAACGCCTCGGCTAAAACTCTCGTCAGAGTTATCGTTGTAGCGTTGTTGACTGCACGCACTCCGGAGTGCCGGCCCAGGCTCATCACATAGGCGAGCTATGCTCAGGAGTCGCGAAAATTTGTTGCCTTGTCAAAGTAACAATTACTTAGTGAAAGCTGCTGAGAAAATATAATGTAGAAGGTGAGTGGTTTTGGCTGCTCACCTTTTTCTTTAATAGAAAGGTTTAAAGGAACAAAAAATGAGTCATCCAATTGAACAGTTAGAACAAATCATGGCGAAGCTGCGTGACCCAGAAAACGGTTGCCCTTGGGACTTAAAACAAACCTTTGACACCATCGTTCCGCATACTATAGAAGAAACCTACGAAGTGGTGGACGCGATTCAAAATCGAGATTGGCCCAATCTAAAAGAAGAGCTAGGGGATTTGTTGTTTCAGGTGATTTTTTACAGTCAGCTAGCGAAAGAGCAAGAGCTGTTTGACTTTTCGGATGTCGTCGAAACCGTGAACGAAAAACTGACTCGTCGCCACCCGCATGTTTTTTCAGATGTTGAGTTTGAATCTGACGAGGAAATTAACGCGAACTGGGAAGCGGAAAAAGCAAAAGAAAAAGCCCTAGTAGGCAAAGCGGAAGAAAGTATCCTAGACTCAATACCAAACTCTTTACCGGCACTTTCTCGTGCTACAAAAATTCAGAAAAAATGTGCAAAATTTGGGTTTGATTGGGATTCACTTGGCCCGGTTGTCGATAAAGTACGAGAAGAAATTGACGAAGTCATGGAAGAGGCACTGCAAGTTCAGCCCGATGAAGAGAAAGTTGAGTTGGAGCTCGGTGATTTGCTATTTGCGACTGTCAATTTGGCTCGCCACCTTGATAAAAACCCAGAAGTCGCGCTAGGAAAAGCAAACGTAAAGTTTGCGCGACGTTTTAAACAAGTTGAAGGCAAGGTCCAGCAGTCAGGCAAAGTACTTACAGATTGTTCTTTATCAGAACTTGACCATTTTTGGGATGAAGTAAAACAAGAAGAATCGAGGCAGAGGTAAACTGGCAGAATACATAATATAAGGTCAGCTTGTTTGGTTACACGAAAACGGACTTTGGTTTGTCTTTGCTCACTTTGATTTGAAGCAAAAAATAAAAAATTACGGTGTGATAGATTTCACGTTGTGGCGGTAAGGAGCTTCTGGTATATTTATCTCCCGTCCAGAAGCACTCCATTTCCCTCATTCAACCAATTTCAGGTTAAACATGACGACAAATTACATTTTTGTTACTGGCGGGGTTGTATCCTCTCTAGGTAAAGGTATTGCAGCAGCATCTCTTGCGGCTATTCTAGAAGCTCGTGGTCTTAAAGTGACTATGATGAAGCTTGACCCTTACATCAACGTTGACCCGGGCACAATGAGCCCTACTCAGCACGGTGAAGTGTTCGTTACAGAAGATGGCGCAGAGACTGACCTTGACCTTGGTCACTACGAGCGTTTCATCCGTACCAAGATGACCAAGCGTAACAACTTCACTGCAGGTCGTGTTTATGCCGACGTACTTCGTAAAGAACGTCGTGGTGATTACCTAGGCGCAACTATTCAAGTTATCCCTCATATCACTAACGCAATCAAAGATCGCGTTATTGCAGGTTCTGAAGGCCATGATGTGGCTATCGTTGAAGTTGGCGGTACTGTTGGTGATATCGAATCACTACCATTTATGGAAGCGATTCGTCAGCTAGCTGTTGAGCTAGGCCGTGAGCGCGCAATGTTCATGCACCTAACACTTGTTCCTTACCTAGCGGCAGCGGGCGAAGTGAAAACTAAGCCGACGCAACACTCTGTAAAAGAACTTCTATCTATCGGTATTCAGCCAGACATCCTAGTTTGCCGTAGCGATCGCGTTATTCCTGCGAATGAGCGTAAAAAAATCGCACTGTTCTGTAATGTTCCAGAAAAAGCAGTAATTTCAATGAAGGATGTAGACTCTATCTACAAGATCCCTCAGTTGATTAAATCTCAAGGTCTAGATGACCTTGTGTGTGCTCGCTTTGGTATTACTGCTCCGGAAGCAGACCTTTCTGAATGGGAACAGGTTATCTACGAAGAAGCAAATCCTACTGGTGAAGTAACCATCGGTATGGTTGGTAAATACATTGAATTACCAGATGCATACAAATCTGTGAACGAAGCGCTTAAACACGCTGGCTTGAAAAACCGCCTAAGCGTCACAATTAAGTATGTAGACTCACAAGATATCGAAACAAAAGGCGTTGAACTTCTAGAAGGTTTGGACGCAATCCTAGTACCAGGTGGCTTCGGCGATCGTGGTATTGAAGGCAAGATCCGTGCGGCTCAATATGCACGTGAAAATAACGTGCCTTACTTAGGTATTTGTTTGGGTATGCAAGTTGCACTAATCGAATACGCGCGTAACGTTGCGGGTATGGAAGGTGCACATTCAACAGAATTTAACAAAGAGACTAAGTACCCTGTGGTAGGTTTGATCACAGAGTGGGTAGACGAATCAGGTAGCGTAGAAGAGCGTACTGAAAAGTCTGACCTAGGCGGTACGATGCGTCTTGGTTCACAGCTGTGTCACCTAGAGAAAGGGACTAAAGCTCGTGAACTGTACGGTAGCGCGACGATCCATGAACGTCACCGTCACCGTTACGAAGTGAATAACGTGCTTCGTCCGCAAATCGAAAAAGCAGGCCTAAAAGTATCAGGTCTATCTGCGGACAAGAAGTTAGTGGAAATGATTGAGAACCCAGCTCACCCATGGTTTGTAGCGGCTCAGTTCCACCCAGAATTCACCTCGACTCCTCGCGATGGACATCCATTGTTTGCAGGTTTTGTTAAGGCTGCGGGCCAAAATGCACGCGGCGAATTCGAGAAGTAAAAGGATACGGGCGGCGGCGAAGGTTGTGCTGCTGCCCTTTAAGATTGACATTTATATTTGAAACGAGAGGAAACATTAATGTCTAAGATCGTTAAAGTTCTAGGTCGTGAAATCATCGACTCACGTGGTAACCCAACTGTAGAAGCTGAAGTACACCTAGAAGGCGGTTTCGTAGGTATGGCGGCAGCTCCATCTGGCGCATCTACTGGTTCTCGCGAAGCTCTTGAGCTACGTGACGGTGACAAAGCACGTTTCCTAGGTAAAGGTGTTCTTAAAGCAGTTGAAGCTGTAAACGGCCCAATCGCTGAAGCTCTAGTTGGCAAAGACGCTAAAGACCAAGCTGCAATCGACGCAGTAATGATCGAACTAGACGGCACTGAAAACAAATCTAAATTCGGTGCTAACGCTATCCTAGCTGTTTCTCTAGCAAACGCTAAAGCTGCTGCTGCTGCGAAAGGCATGCCTCTATACGAGCACATCGCTGAGCTAAACGGCACTGCAGGTCAGTTCTCTATGCCTCTACCAATGATGAACATCATCAACGGTGGTGAGCACGCAGACAACAACGTTGACATCCAAGAGTTCATGATCCAACCAGTTGGCGCTAAGACTCTTAAAGAAGGTCTACGTATCGGTGCAGAAGTATTCCACAACCTAGCTAAAGTTCTTAAGTCTAAAGGCTACAGCACTGCAGTTGGTGATGAAGGTGGTTTTGCTCCTAACCTTAAATCTAACGCTGAAGCTCTAGAAGTTATCGCAGAAGCTGTTGCAGCTGCTGGTTACGAACTAGGTAAAGACGTTACTCTAGCTATGGACTGTGCTGCATCTGAGTTCTTCGACAAAGAAGCTGGCATCTACAACATGAAAGGCGAAGGTAAAACTTTCACTTCTGAAGAGTTCAACCACTACCTAGCTGAGCTAGCTAACCAATTCCCAATCGTTTCTATCGAAGACGGTCTAGACGAGTCTGACTGGGATGGCTTCAAGCACCAAACTGAACTACTAGGTGACAAGCTTCAACTAGTAGGTGACGATCTATTCGTTACTAACACTAAGATCCTTGCTGAAGGTATCGAGAAAGGCGTAGCTAACTCTATCCTTATCAAGTTCAACCAAATCGGTTCTCTAACTGAGACTCTAGCTGCAATCAAGATGGCTAAAGACGCAGGTTACACAGCAGTAATCTCTCACCGTTCTGGCGAAACTGAAGATGCAACTATCGCTGACCTAGCGGTAGGTACAGCAGCAGGTCAAATCAAAACTGGTTCTATGAGCCGTTCTGACCGTGTTGCTAAGTACAACCAGCTAATCCGTATCGAGGAAGCTCTAGGTGAGCGCGCTCCTTTCAACGGTCTTAAAGAAGTTAAAGGTCAAGCTTAATTCTTCACTGAATTAGCAGCTTAACTTAAAGCTTTTAAAACACCCTGCCTTGGCGGGGTGTTTTTTTATATAACGGAAGCGCTAAGTCCATGTTTCAAGTAAGCGGTCTTAAAGAAGTTAAAGGCCAAGCTTAATTCTTATTGAGTAAAGTTTCGCTAAATAGCTTTTTGAAACCCTCGCTACGGCGTTTTTTTGTATTTATAGATTTGTATTTTGGGGTCTTACTTTGGTCATGGTTAAGGTTCGCTTCCCATGAGCTTGTTTCATTTTGCTGCTTATTTCTTGTAAGGAGCGTGTGAGTCTCCCTTTCTCCCCTAGAGGCAACCTCGCATTTATGCTATATATGTCACCTTATCTAATTCCTTCCGGTACAGAATGTTAGCAGCGATATGCGAATCTTTGTTATAGCCCTTACGCTACTGTTTGGCTTGCTTCAATACACTCTATGGTTTGGTAAAAACGGAGTGTCTGACTACTACACAGTAAAAGATGAAATTGAAGTTCAGCAACAAGTGAACAGCAAGCTACAAGCTCGCAACAATGAAATGTTCGCTGAGATTGATGACTTAAGGCAAGGTCTTGATGCGATTGAAGAACGTGCGCGTCATGAGCTCGGTTTAGTTAAAGATGGCGAGACTTTTTACCGCATTATAGGTGAGGAAAACCATTAAAATGTTGGATATGAACTCATCGCATATCGCAATTGTGCCTGCTGCTGGTGTGGGTAGCAGAATGAAGGCAGATCGCCCTAAGCAATATTTATTGATCGAAGGTAAAGCGGTACTGGAACATACCGTAGAGAAACTGCTTTCTCACCCAAATATTTCTAAGGTTGTCGTTGCCATTACTGACGGCGACCCATATTACCCAGAATTGTCCATTGCTAAGCACCCAGATGTGATTCGTGTAGCTGGTGGTAAAGAAAGAGCAGACTCTGTGTTATCAGGGCTAAACTATGTCAATGAGCATCTGGAAAGCGAGTGGGTATTAGTCCACGACGCTGCGAGGCCATGTGTATTAACATCCGACATTGACCGTTTGATTGATGTTTGCTGCGCCCACTCAACGGGTGGCATTCTCGCATCTCCTGTGAGAGATACAATGAAGCGAGCAAACGCAGTACAAGATATCGATCATACGGTAGATAGAGAAGCATTGTGGCATGCACTGACTCCACAAATGTTTAAAACTCAGCAGCTTACTCAAGCACTGGCTGACGCATTAGAACAGGGTGTAACCATTACCGATGAAGCCTCGGCTTTGGAATGGTTAGGCGAGAAGCCAGCCTTAGTTCAAGGGAATGCGAACAATATAAAAATCACTCAGCCAGAAGATCTTGCGTTAGCCGAGTTTTATCTAAGCCGTGAGCGCGGCGAATAAAGAAAGGATAGAAAATGATTCGAATTGGTCATGGTTTCGATGTACATAAATTCGGTGGTGAAGGCCCAGTCATTATTGGTGGTGTAGCAATCCCTTATGAGCAAGGTTTGATTGCACACTCAGACGGCGATGTAGCGTTGCATGCGTTAACGGATGCTCTGCTGGGCGCGATTGCTGCCGGCGATATTGGTCGTCATTTCCCAGATACGGATGATAAATGGAAAGGCGCAAACAGTCGTGAATTACTGAAAGACGTTTACCGTCGAGTCAAAGAGCAAGGCTACCGTCTTGGCAATGCTGATGTAACCATCATGGCACAAGCGCCTAAAATGGCACCACACATTGACGCAATGTGTGCGGCAATTGCCGAAGACCTAGAAACCGACATTAGTAACATCAACGTAAAAGCGACGACGACAGAACGTCTCGGTTTTACTGGACGCAAAGAAGGCATTGCAACGGAAGCCGTTGTACTTTTGTTTAAGCAATAACTAGCAATTTGCTCCCCTAAGCTGTGATATCAGCGGAAACACATCATGTCAGACATTTTATCTTCATTGGCTTACCTAACGGGTAAGCCAGTTGCATCGGCAAAAATTAAAGCGCAGCCAGAGCATTTTCAGGTTCGCGAAGATTTAGGTTTTGCCTTTACGGGCGAAGGCGAGCACCTAATGGTTCGTATCCGTAAAACGGGCGAGAACACCAGCTTCGTTGCTAACGAGTTAGCGAAAGCCTGTGGTGTTAAGTCGAAAGACGTTAGCTGGGCGGGTCTTAAAGACCGTCATGCGGTGACGGAACAGTGGTTAAGTGTCCATTTACCGAAAGGTGAAACGCCAGATTTTTCAGCGTTTTTGGCTCAATACCCAAGTATCGAAATCCTTGCAACAGATCGTCACAATAAAAAACTGCGTCCTGGTGACCTAGTAGGGAACGAGTTCGTGGTTACTTTGTCTGAAGTGACAGATATAGCGGATGTAGAGCAACGTCTTGAAAAAGTGAAACAAGTTGGCGTGCCAAACTACTTTGGTAGTCAGCGTTTTGGTAACGATGGCAACAACCTTGAAGAAGCACGTCGATGGGGACGCGAAAACGTTCGTACCCGCAATCAAAACAAGCGCAGTATGTATTTATCAGCGGCTCGTTCGTGGATTTTCAACCGTATCGTTTCAGCTCGTCTAGAGAATGGTGTGTTTGATAAGTTCATTGATGGTGACATTGCGCAGACGAATTCTGGCACTCAGTTGATTGATGCAAACAACATTGCTGCTCTGCAAGTGCAATTTGCGCAAGGTGAAGCGGCAATTACCGCTGCGCTTGCTGGCGATAATGCACTGCCTACTCAAACTGAGGCTCTGGCATTAGAGCAACCGTTTTTAGACGAAGAGCCTGACCTCATGGCGCTGATTCGTGGTAATCGCATGCGCCACGACCGTCGCGATATTGCGCTAAAGCCAAAAGATTTAGCTTGGACGGTTGAAGGTAACAACATTACGCTGACTTTCTCACTGGATGCGGGATCTTTTGCGACCTCTATTGTTCGTGAGTTAGTTAATGAGGTTGAAGTAGAAAGAGAATACTAATGGAACAGGATTCACGAAACCCGAAGCCCTTAAGAGTCTTAATCAGCAATGATGATGGTGTTCATGCTCAAGGGATTCATGCCCTCGCTGATGAGTTGAGAGATATCGCTGAAGTGACCATTGTCGCACCTGATCGAAATCGTTCAGGTGCTTCGAATTCACTCACATTAGAACAACCATTACGCGTGACTGAAATTGCCCCAAATATCTACTCAGTGCAAGGCACGCCCACGGATTGTGTGCATTTCGCGCTGAATGAGCTAATGAAAGATGATTTGCCTGATCTTGTTCTGTCAGGAATCAACCATGGCGCTAATTTGGGTGATGATGTTCTTTATTCTGGAACAGTAGCAGCAGCCATGGAAGGTCATTTCCTTGGCGTTCAGTCGGTGGCTTTTTCTCTAGTGGGTAAGCGACATTTCGAATCCGCCGCTAAAATTGCACGTCAAATTGTACAACAGCATTTAGCGTCGCCGATTCCAACGAATCGTCTACTGAACGTAAACGTGCCTGACTTACCATCAGAGAGTTTAGGTGAAATTGAAGTTACGCGTTTAGGTGCACGTCATCACGCAGAGAATATGATCAAGCAGAAAGATCCGAGAGGCCATGACATTTATTGGTTAGGGCCACCAGGAAAGGAGCAAGATGCAGGAGAGGGCACGGACTTTTATGCAATTGAGCATGGCCGAGTTTCAATGACGCCTCTGCAAGTTGATCTCACCGCTCACGAGTCGCTGCGTGCTATGGATAGTTGGTTAAAGGAAGAGACGTAATGAGTAACCCACATGCTGACAGGTTGATAGCGTTTCTTATCTCCAGTGGCATCAAAGACCAAAGAGTTCTGGATGCTATCCAACGCTTGCCACGAGAAAGCTTTGTTTCTCAAGCGATGATGCACCAAGCCTATGATAACAATGCGTTACCAATTGGTCAGGGACAAACTATTTCTCAGCCTTATATCGTTGCTCGTATGACCGAGTTGCTTGAGCTAGAACCGGCGAGTCGTGTTCTGGAAATCGGAACGGGATCGGGTTATCAAACCGCGGTACTGGCGCAAATTGTTGATCATGTATACTCCGTTGAGCGAATTAAATCGTTGCAATGGGAAGCAAAGCGTCGCCTGAAGCAATTGGATATTTACAATGTTTCAACTAAGCATGCTGATGGGTGGCAGGGCTGGGAAGCGCGAGGTCCTTTCGATGCTATCATTGTTACCGCTGCCGCTGAAGTGATTCCCCAAGCTCTTCTCTCACAATTAAGAGATGGCGGCAAAATGGTCATTCCTGTTGGAGATACGGAGCAACAGTTATTAAAAATAGAGCGTAAGGGAGACGAATATCTCTCTACCGTTGTAGAAATGGTTCGGTTCGTACCTCTGGTTGCGGGTGATTTAGCTTAAGGGTTAGGGATAGGTGAATAAGTTACTACGTCATATTGGTATTAGCTTTGTGTTTGCTGCAGGACTAGTTGGTTGTGCAGCGCATTCCCCTGCACCTGTCTCTAGCCTAAAAAAAGACTATTCAAGCCTTGAAAGAGGGAGTTACAGAGGGAGTTATTATGAGGTAAAAAAAGGCGATACGCTTTACTTCATAGCTTATGTCACAGATAAAGATGTAAATGATCTTGTTCGTTACAATGAGTTAACTCAGCCTTACACTATCTACCCAGGACAGAGGCTAAAACTTTGGGCTCCGAAATATGTCGCCCCTAAATATGGTCAAAAAGTTGAACCCGTTGTAGCTCCTGTTGTTACGACACCCCCAGCTCCAGTGACGAAAACATCAACAGCCTCTAAACCTAAACCTTCGAGTAAAAACTCTAGTCAAAAACCTACAGAGACTAAGCCTAAAGTCGTACAAAAACAGCCTCCAAAGAAGGTTGAACAATCGAAAACAAAGGAGTATGTTGGTTCAAAAGATAACCAAAAAGTGAAGCAAAAAGCGCCAACTACCACAGAAAAGAGTGATAAAGTCTCAAAGTGGTTGTGGCCAACAAAAGGGAGAGTAATCAAGAACTTTTCGGCGGGAGAACAGGGAAATAAAGGTATCGACATCGCAGGACAGCGTGGTCAACCTATCGTTTCAACCGCAGCCGGCACAGTCGTTTATTCAGGCAATGCGCTACGAGGTTATGGCAACTTAATTATAGTAAAGCATAACGACAATTATTTAAGCGCATACGCACATAATGACAAACTGCTGGTCACAGAAGGACAAAGCGTAAAAAGCGGACAAAAAATCGCCACCATGGGTAGTTCAGGTGCAAAGTCGGTCAAACTACACTTTGAAATTCGCTATCAAGGTAAATCAGTGAATCCAAAACGCTATTTGCCTTAAAACTTTGAAAAACAACTTGCGACATCATTTAGCGACATATTGAGTTGTCATGTCTTGCTAACTCGCCAGGGGGAGGCGTTATGAGTATCAGCAACACAGTAACCAAAGTTGAAGAGTTTGCATTTGATAATGCGTCAGTGAAGACCATTGATAACGAACTCGAAAGATCATCATCCACAGAAAGCAAAGCGACTGCGCGTGAAGAATTTGACGCGAGCAGTAAAAGCTTAGATGCAACTCAGTTGTATTTGGGCGAAATTGGCTTCTCACCTTTACTTACTGCCGAAGAAGAAGTGCTTTACGCAAGACGCGCCCTACGTGGCGACGAAGCGGCACGCAAACGTATGATCGAAAGTAACCTACGTTTGGTTGTTAAGATTTCTCGTCGATACAGTAACCGTGGTCTAGCACTACTTGATCTGATTGAAGAAGGTAACCTCGGCTTGATCCGAGCGGTCGAAAAATTCGACCCAGAACGTGGTTTCCGTTTCTCTACTTACGCAACGTGGTGGATCCGACAAACGATAGAGCGAGCGTTGATGAACCAAACTCGCACGATCCGTCTACCTATCCATGTAGTGAAAGAGCTGAACATTTATCTGCGTACTGCGCGTGAACTTTCTCAAAAGCTCGATCACGAACCGACCGCAGAAGAAATTGCTGCTCAATTAGATATTCCAGTCGAAGACGTAAGCAAAATGTTACGCCTTAATGAGCGTATTAGCTCTGTCGACACGCCAATCGGTGGTGACGGTGAGAAAGCGCTGCTGGATATTATTCCTGATGCAAACAACTCTGATCCAGAAGTTTCGACTCAAGATGACGACATCAAATCATCGTTGATTCATTGGTTAGAAGAGTTGAATCCGAAACAGAAAGAAGTGCTTGCACGTCGCTTCGGCCTACTAGGCTACGAGCCTTCGACGCTGGAAGAAGTTGGTCGAGAGATTGGCCTGACACGTGAGCGAGTACGTCAAATACAAGTGGAAGGTTTGCGTCGTCTTCGTGAAGTCCTAATCAAACAAGGTTTGAATATGGAAAACTTGTTTAACGTAGAAGACGATTAAATAATCCGTATTCCACTAGATACGCAAAAGGCTATGGTTCCCCATAGCCTTTTTTCTTTTTTGCTCCTTGGTGTGAGTCTATTTACAGCATCCTTTTCAAGCGATACAGCTCTTCAAGAGCTTGGCGTGGCGTTAAGTCGTCAGGATCAATACCTGACAGAGCTTGTTCGACCTCGCTAGGCTCTGGAATCAGGCTCAACTGGTTAGCCACATCTACTGCACTTGGACGCGGTGTGTCACTGTTTTGCCCCAGTTGCTCTAGCTGAGATAGCTTGTTACGCGCATTTTTGATGACCGTTTTTGGTACGCCAGCTAAGCCCGCAACAGCCAAGCCGTAAGACTTACTTGCCGCACCTTCTTGAACTGCGTGCATAAAGGCAATGCTGTCTCCATGTTCTACGGCATCCAAGTGAACGTTCGCTAAGCTTGGCAGTTGGTTCGGTAACTCTGTTAATTCGAAGTAGTGAGTTGCAAATAGGGTCATCGCACCAATTTGTGTTGCGAGCCATTCCGCACTTGCCCAAGCTAAAGAGAGACCGTCGTAAGTACTAGTACCGCGTCCGATTTCATCCATTAGCACCAAACTGTTCTTAGTTGCGTTGTGAAGAATATTGGCTGTTTCGGTCATTTCTACCATGAAGGTCGAGCGGCCAGATGCAAGATCATCTGACGCACCAATACGAGTAAATATACGATCTAAAGAACCAATCTGTGCGGATTCTGCCGGTACATAAGAGCCGATATGTGCCATCAATGCAATCAGCGCAGTTTGACGCATGTAGGTTGATTTACCACCCATGTTTGGACCGGTGATGATCAACATCTTACGGGCTGGGTTAAGCTCAATTGGGTTCGCGATGAACGGCTCTGTTGTTACTTGTTCTACGACTGGATGACGACCAGCTTGAATGTGAATTCCTGCGTCTTTCACAAGCGTTGGGCGGCAGTAATCTAACGAATCTGCACGCTCTGCTAGGTTTTGTAATACATCCAGTTGAGACAGGGCAGAAGCTAGGTTTTGCAGCTTCTCAAGGTTTGGCATCAATAGATCAAACAGTTCTTCCCACAACTGTTTCTCAAGTGCTAACGCTTTAGATTTCGAGTTAAGTACTTTGTCTTCGTGTTCCTTAAGCTCTGGGATGATGTAGCGTTCAGCGTTTTTGAGTGTTTGGCGACGTACATAATGCGGTGGAACCAAATGGCTCTGGCCACGGCTTACTTGGATAAAGAAGCCATGAACGTTGTTGTAGCCTACTTTAAGCGTATCGATACCGTGTCGTTCACGCTCATCTCGCTCAAGCTGCTCAAGATATTCTGTTGCACCGTCTGCCAATTTTCGCCATTCATCGAGCTCCGCATTGTAGCCTTCAGCGATGACGCCACCATCACGAATAACAACCGGCGGATTTTCTTTAATCGCGCGCTCTAACAGGTCACATACTTCGTCAATCGGAGCTGCATACTTCGCCAATTTCGTTAGGTACGGATGGGTCAAAGAAGCGGTGACAGATTCTAGCTCTGGTAGCTGTTGCATGGCATTGCGAAGTCTAGCCATATCGCGAGGGCGAGCAGAGCGTAATGCAAGGCGCGCTAAGATACGTTCAATATCACCAATTTGCTTTAACGTTGGTTGAAGATCAGCAAACAGAGCTTGTTCTTTAATCTCACCAATCGCATCAAGGCGATTGTTTAACGTTTCAATGCAACGCATAGGCTGATGCAACCAACGCTTCAGCATTCGGCTGCCCATCGGAGTTGCACAATGGTCGAGTACTGCAGCGAGCGTGTTATCGGTTCCGCCTGCTAGATTTTGAGTAATTTCCAGATTACGTCGGGTAGCAGCATCAAGGATGACGGATTGATCCTGATGATCAAACGTTAAAGAGCGAATATGAGGTAAAGCCGTACGTTGAGTATCTTTTACGTACTGGATCAAACAACCAGCAGCACATAACCCTAAGGACGCATGTTCTACACCAAAACCAACCAGATCTTTTGTGCCAAATTGTTGATTGAGTTGTTGCTTAGCCGTATCAAGCTCAAACTCCCAGACTGGGCGACGACGGTTACCATTGCGGCTCGCCATTAAATGTACAGGTTCAAAATCTTCTGGGAACAGTAGCTCACGTGGTGCGGTACGTTGAAGCTCGGCTGTCATCGCTTCTTCAGTTTCTGGTTCTGTCAGTTGGAAGCGACCAGAGGTGACATCCAGCGTCGCATAACCGAACTTACCGTTGTGATGGTAAATTGCTGCGATTAAGTTATCGACACGCTCAGAAAGCAGCGCCTCATCCGTCACTGTACCTGGTGTCACGATACGCACAACTTTACGTTCTACTGGGCCCTTGCTGGTGGCCGGATCGCCAATCTGTTCACAGATCGCCACAGACTCACCAAGCTGAACAAGTTTTGCCAGGTAGCCCTCTACGGCGTGAAATGGCACACCCGCCATTGGGATAGGTTCACCTGCAGACGCACCACGTTTGGTCAATGAAATATCAAGAAGCTGAGAAGCTCGCTTGGCATCATCGTAAAAGAGTTCGTAGAAATCGCCCATGCGGTAGAACAGCAAAATCTCTGGGTTCTCAGCTTTTAGCTTGAGGTATTGCTGCATCATCGGAGTGTGTTTTTGTTCAGCTTTCACAGGTAAGTTCTTTTGTTTATTTCCGTAGCGGCTTAGGATACGTGAATCCCTATCAAGTAAAAAGAGACAAAGGGCATTTTGGCTATGGAAAAAACAACAAAATTGAGTGCCGATTTAGGCGCATTATTGGCTAAACACGGGCATCTTTTAACGACCGCAGAATCATGCACTGGTGGTGGTGTTGCAACCGCCATTACTGACATTGCTGGTAGTTCAGCGTGGCTTGACCGTGCGTTTGTCACCTACAGTAATGAAGCGAAAATGGAGATGCTTGGTGTGCAAGCTTCAACGTTAGAAGCGCATGGTGCAGTGAGTGAGCCAGTTGTGATTGAAATGGTGCAGGGTGCAATTAAAAACTCCAATGCGACCATCGGTGTGTCCATCAGTGGTATTGCAGGGCCGGGTGGTGGCAGTGAAGAGAAACCAGTCGGCATGGTCTGCTTTGCTTTTGCTGATAACCAAAGTTGGCAGCAAGTCGAAACCATGCATTTTACTGGTGACCGTGCAGAAGTTCGCAAAAAAGCGGTCGAGCATGCGCTGACTCAATTGTATCAACATCTACTCTAGAATTTCTTAAATTGTTTTAGCCCAGCATTGATAAGGGCTAGAGCAAATCACGACTTTAGGTCAGCCAAATTTTTTTCATACAGGTATGGACACTGTATGAATCAACAGTATAATAACTTTCATTGCTGAGCAGTTCTTCTGCTTAAGAAAAATGAATTACTATTCGTCGCCCAAAGAAGATGAATAAATCGGAGAAAGTAATGGACGAGAACAAACAGAAAGCGCTCGCCGCTGCGCTAGGTCAAATTGAAAAGCAATTCGGTAAAGGCTCTATCATGCGCCTTGGTGATAACCGCGCAATGGACGTAGAAACCATCTCAACGGGTTCTCTTTCTCTTGATATCGCTTTGGGTGCTGGTGGTCTACCAATGGGTCGTATCGTAGAAATCTACGGCCCAGAATCTTCAGGTAAAACAACATTAACCCTTGAGCTTATTGCTGCTGCGCAACGTGAAGGCAAAACGTGTGCGTTTATCGATGCAGAGCACGCTCTAGATCCTGTATACGCGAAGAAACTTGGCGTAGATATCGATGCATTGCTGGTTTCTCAGCCAGACACAGGTGAGCAAGCGCTAGAGATCTGTGACGCACTTGCACGTTCTGGTGCTATCGATGTTATGGTTGTCGACTCTGTTGCAGCGCTAACACCGAAAGCAGAAATCGAAGGCGAAATGGGCGATAGCCACATGGGTCTGCAAGCACGTATGCTTTCTCAAGCAATGCGTAAGCTAACGGGTAACCTAAAGCAGTCTAACTGTATGTGTATCTTCATCAACCAAATCCGTATGAAGATTGGTGTGATGTTTGGTAACCCAGAAACAACAACAGGTGGTAACGCACTTAAGTTCTACGCTTCTGTTCGTCTAGATATCCGTCGTACTGGCGCAATCAAAGAAGGTGACGAAGTCGTAGGTAACGAAACGCGCATCAAAGTTGTTAAGAATAAGATTGCAGCACCATTTAAAGAAGCAAACACACAAATCATGTACGGCCAAGGCTTTAACCGCGAAGGTGAACTTGTCGATCTAGGTGTGAAGCACAAGTTAGTTGAAAAAGCCGGTGCTTGGTATAGCTACAATGGCGATAAGATTGGTCAAGGTAAAGCGAATGCGTGTAACTACCTGCGTGAGCATCCTGAAGTGGCTAAAACTATCGATACAAAACTGCGTGAAATGTTGCTAGCGCCAGCACTTGCGGAAGCGCCTGAAGCTGGTGAAGCGCCAGAGCAAGCTGAAGAGTTTTAATCTCTCATAGATTAATAAATGACAAAGCCCTGCAATGCGGGGCTTTGTTGTATCTATTGAAATCAAAAATCGAATTATCACAAAGGCCATTGAGAGCCTGTACAGCAAAAATACTTTTAGGATCATCATGTACCAAAAACGCCAGGCGCCAACATTATCGAGCAAAGAGGCAGCTATCCAATTGCTTAGCCGTCGCGATCATGGTCAGTATGAGCTTTACCAAAAATTATCGATGAAGGGCTATGAAGAATCAGACATCGACATCGCAATTAATTTTTGCCTAGACCATAACTATTTAGATGATTTACGTTACGCGAAGAGTCAAATTAGACAGCATGTATACAAAGGACATGGAGAGCGTCGAATTCGTCAAGAGTTAAACCAGAAGCGTGTTGCGGAATCGGTGATTGAGCAAGCTATGGCTGAAGAGCCGCAAGATTGGTTTGAACTGGCTAAACAGGCGGCAGAAAAGAAATTCAAAGGTATTAAAGCCAAAGACCAAAAAGAGTACGCAAAACAAGTTCGTTTTCTGCAATATCGTGGCTACAGTTTTGACCAAATCAGCTACGCGCTGAGCTTTGAGGACGAAGATTAACGGTCAGTCGTTCGCACTGATTTTTGTTTTGCTTCAAATTTTTTCTCCTACTCCCTCTTTTCCTCAAGAAAACTAGTCTCAGCTGTTTGCATGATCTACAATACGGCAAAATTCTAACTCGACTATTTTCAGGAAGAGCTGCATGTACATGAGCACTGATGAGGTTCGTAACGCGTTCCTCAAGTTCTTTGAGAGCAAAGGACACCAAATCGTAGAAAGTTCATCGTTAGTTCCACATAACGACCCAACCCTGCTGTTCACAAACGCAGGTATGAACCAATTTAAAGATTGTTTCTTAGGCTTAGAAAAACGAGCCTACACTCGAGCGACTACGGCTCAGCGTTGCGTACGTGCAGGTGGTAAACATAACGACCTAGAAAATGTTGGCTTCACTGCTCGTCACCACACATTCTTTGAAATGTTAGGCAACTTCAGCTTTGGCGATTACTTCAAAGAAGATGCGATCTCCTTTGCTTGGGAATTCCTAACCGAAGTTCTTAAACTGCCAGCGGATCGTTTATTGGTAACTGTTTACGAAACCGATGACGAAGCGTTTGACATCTGGAACAAGAAAGTTGGCGTGCCCGCTGATCGTATTGTTCGCATTGGTGATAAAGAAGGCGGCAAGCCGTATGAGTCTGATAACTTCTGGCAAATGGGCGACACTGGCCCTTGTGGTCCATGTACTGAAATCTTCTACGATCACGGTGAGCACATCTGGGGTGGCCGTCCTGGCACGCCTGAAGAAGATGGTGACCGTTTCATCGAGATCTGGAACAACGTATTCATGCAGTTCAACCGTCACGCAGACGGCACTATGGAACCGCTACCAAAACCATCGGTAGATACTGGTATGGGTATCGAGCGTATCTCTGCAATCATGCAGGGCGTTCACTCAAACTACGAAATCGATGTGTTCCAAGCTCTTATCAAAGCAGCAGCAGAAGTGATCGGTTACGAAGACCTATCAAACCAATCACTACGCGTTATCGCTGACCACATCCGTTCATGTTCATTCCTGATCGTGGATGGCGTTATGCCTTCAAACGAAGGTCGTGGTTACGTATTACGCCGTATCATCCGTCGTGCAGTTCGTCACGGTAACAAGCTGGGCGCACAAGGTGCATTCTTCCACAAGTTGGTTGGCGTTCTAGCTGACATCATGGGTACGGCTGGTGAAGAGCTGAAGCGTCAACAAGCTGTGGTTGAAAAAGTACTGCGTATCGAAGAAGAAAACTTTGGTCGTACACTTGAGCGCGGTATGGCGATTCTAAACGAAGCACTAGATAACCTAGACGGTAAAGTACTGGACGGCGAAACCGTATTTAAACTTTACGATACTTACGGCTTCCCAGCTGACTTAACTAACGACGTAGCACGTGAGCGTGAATTCGCAATCGACGAAGAAGGTTTCGAGAAAGCGATGGAAGAGCAGCGTCAACGTGCGCGTGAAGCGGGTAACTTTGGTACTGACTACAACGCAGCAATCAAAGTTGATACGCAAACAGAATTCTGTGGTTACACAGCTACTAAAGGCTCTAGCTCTGTAGCTGCGATGTTCGTTGAAGGCAACGAAGTAGATTCACTATCTGCGGGCGACAAAGCAATCATCGTACTTGGTGAAACGCCATTCTACGCAGAGTCAGGCGGTCAGTGTGGTGACGCTGGTGAAATCCGTACTGAGTCTGGTGTATTCCACGTTGAGGACACTCAAAAACTAGGTAACGCAATCGCGCACCACGGTGTAATGGCAGAAGGCGTTCTAGCGAAAGGTGATGAAGTAGCAACTATCGTTGACGCAGAGCGTCGCGCAGCTATCTCTCTAAACCACTCAGCAACGCACTTGCTACACGCAGCACTACGCCAAGTTTTAGGTGAGCACGTAACGCAGAAAGGCTCATTGGTGAAGGCAGACAACCTACGTTTCGACTTCTCGCATCTAGAAGCCGTAACTGCAGCAGAACTGAAAGAAGTTGAGCGTCTAGTTAACGCGCAAATTCGTCGCAACCACACGATTGAAACCAACGTGATGGACATTGAGTCAGCTAAGAAGAAAGGCGCAATGGCTCTATTCGGCGAGAAGTACGATGACGAAGTACGCGTACTGTCTATGGGTGACTTCTCGACAGAGCTTTGCGGTGGTATTCACGCATCAAGCACAGGTGATATTGGCCTATTCAAAATCACTTCAGAAAGCGGCATTGCTGCAGGTATTCGACGTATTGAGGCGGTAACAGGCGAGGCTGCATTAGACGCGATTGAAGCTCAAAACGCGAAGTATGAAGAGAAACTGGCAGAATCTGCACAGAAAGCAAAAGCGCTAGAGAAAGAAGTGCAGAAGCTAAAAGATAAGATGGCGGCAGCAGAAAGCGCTAACATCATGGGCAAAGCGGTTGAAGTCAATGGTACAAAAGTTCTAGTCGCAGCTCTTGAAGGCGCTGACAGCAAGAACCTACGTACTATGGTTGATGACATCAAGAACCAAATGGGGTCTGGTGTCGTACTGCTTGCTAACGTAACAGGTGACAAGGTTGGCCTGATTGCTGGTGTGACTAAAGATCTAACTGGTAAAGTAAAAGCTGGTGATCTAGTTAAGATGATTGCTGAGCAAGTCGGTGGTAAGGGCGGTGGTCGTCCTGACATGGCTCAAGCTGGTGGTACTGATGTAGCCGCACTACCAGAGGCAATTAAAACAGTTCAGCCTTGGTTAGAAGAGCGCTTATAAGCTTTTAACTACTAAAATTACGCTCAATCAAGTTTCTTTGATTGAGCGTAATTTTTTTTAGCAGCCAAGTGGTTTAATTGACCAAAAGTTAACCGAGTCATTTAGGCTATTTGGTTTTTGTTGTAACTACTGCTTATATAATTTTTCTAAAAGGAAATACTGACGATGTAAGCAGTTCTAAAGAGACTTCGGTCTTGGGAAGGTGAAGACTGGTGAAAAAGCCCCTTATCGTGCAAAAGTTTGGCGGAACCTCAGTGGGTTCAATTGAAAGAATCCACCAAGTTGCTGAACACATCATTAAGGCGAAAAATGATGGCAATCAAGTTGTTGTTGTCGTGTCTGCAATGTCAGGCGAAACAAACAGACTGATGGACCTCGCTAAACAGATAGATAGCGTGCCTACAGCTCGAGAACTTGATGTTTTGCTCTCTGCTGGTGAGCAAGTGTCAATGGCACTGTTAGCAATGACACTCAATAAATTGGGTCATGCTGCACGCTCGCTTACCGGAGCACAGGCGAATATTGTGACGGATAATCAACACAATGACGCAACGATTAAACACATTGATACTAAGACAATTCTGGGATTGCTTGAGCAAGACCAAATCGTGATTGTTGCAGGCTTTCAAGGTGTGAATGAGAACGGGGATATCACCACATTAGGTCGAGGTGGCTCAGATACGAGCGCTGTGGCACTGGCAGGCGCATTGCGCGCTGATGAGTGTCAAATCTTTACCGACGTTGATGGTATTTATACTTGTGACCCACGTGTAGTGAAAAACGCGCGAAAATTGGCGGTTATCGATTTTCCTTCCATGGAAGCGATGGCAAGCCGAGGCGCGAAAGTATTACATTTACCTTCAGTGCAATTTGCATGGAAGAATAATGTGCCACTGCGCGTGCTTTCGACATTTGATGTTAATGAAGGCAGTCTGGTAAAGGGGGAGTTAGGCAATCAAGCCGTCTCTGGTATAGCCATTCAACGTGACCTTGCCATAATCGAAGTCGATAAAGAACATTTATCTAGTGCTACAAAACAATGTCAGATGTTGGGTATCGACATTTGGAATGTGATCGAGGAAACAGAACGGGCAGGCATCATGATAAAACAAGATGCATGTGCCAAGTTCGATCTGGTGTTCAGCGACAAAATCCGTAATAGTGAAGTGGTAAGCCTGTTGACCGCAGTGGGGCTTGAGGCCAATGGAATGGTAGAGCACGCATGCGATTTGTTGGCAAAGCGAGATATTGAGATCAATTTCAGCGCAACGAATGCACTCACTATGATGCTAGTTTTAGCACCCGAATGTGTGGATACAGCAGCAAACATTCTGCATGATGCTTACATTACGTCTAGTGAAGCATTAAACATTCAACAAAAACATGCCTTTTTAGGCTGATTTTCGCTAACAAGGTAGTTTACGAAAATATAACTTTTGTTGGATAATAGCTTTGTAGCAAGAAAATTTAGAGATTACTCAAGGAGCAAAGAATGCTAATTTTGACTCGCCGCGTAGGCGAAACACTGATGATTGGTGATGAAGTGACTGTAACTGTACTAGGTGTTAAAGGTAACCAAGTGCGTATCGGCGTTAACGCTCCGAAAGAGGTTTCAGTTCACCGTGAAGAAATCTACATGCGCATTCAAGCTGAAAAAGGCAATGGCAACGTTGCTTCAGGTAACTACTAAGTCGCTCCTGTTTACAGAGCTTAGTTTGAATGAAAAAGGCTAACCGAAGGGTTGGCCTTTTTAGTTTTTACTGTTTTTGAAAATTTGCAGAAACTATTGTGTTGAGTATGGCTGTGAATTCATCAATAATGTTGATTCGAACTTCAGAAAGTTATTTGAAAATAAATGTCTTTTTTTCAGAGAAGACTCTCTTTTTTTCATCATAATAGAGTGATAAAGTTCGTTTAATAGTCACTTTGATTAAATCAGCAACGGTTAAGCCAGTTTCGTAGATTTTTTCAAAGAAAGTGTTTGACATATTTTCGGTAAAACGTAATATGTGCCTCCGCAAGACGGTGAGGTGGCCGAGAGGCTGAAGGCGCTCCCCTGCTAAGGGAGTATACGGTTTATCCCGTATCGAGGGTTCGAATCCCTCCTTCACCGCCATTCTTGCAACGTTGATTTATCAACAAAAAGTGCGTCCTTAGCTCAGCTGGATAGAGTACCTGGCTACGAACCAGGCGGTCGGAGGTTCGAATCCTCCAGGACGCGCCA